>NZ_JBVJMV010000005.1:0-447567 GCF_055584025.1 Streptomyces sp. NPDC104309
GAGCCTTTAGGGCTTGCTTGAGCCGTGTGCGGTGAAAGCTGCTTGCACGGTTCTGAGGGGGCGGGGACGCAGTAATGCGTCCCCGCTACCCGACTGCTCGGCGACGAACTCCCCTGGTACACATGGGAGAACGAGGAGGAGAAGTGCGCGGAGCTGACCACCTGGCTGGTCGTCCACGCCAAGACCCGACTCACCGTCCACGGCGCATCCGACGAACTGCTCCACCGGATACGGCTCCTCGGCCTCACCGGCCCCGACCGTTGGGAGGACCCGCACTGGCCCGGTCATCGCTACTGAGCAGCTGGACTCAACCGTCGGATACCGCGTCGCCCGCCACGAGCCGGCTCGTGAAGCCCGCGCGGCACAGCGGCTCGTACGCTGCCGCCACGTCGCCGGGAACGGGGCTGGAGATCATGAACCCCCGGTCCGGACAGAGCATCAGACGTTGCAGCGCACCGACGAGCATGTCGATCACCAGACGGTCGTCCTGGATGGATGCCACGTACTCCTCGAACGTCATCGGGCTCGACGCGCTCACGAACTCGATGCCGGGCCACAGCTTGCGGGCGGTGGCGTGGGCGCGGCGTTCCTCGTACGGCTTGCTGATCAGCAGTACGGACGAGACATCGACGCCCGCCTCTTCGAGCAGCGCCCGCGAGAATCGGATGTTCTCGCCCGTGTTGCGGGCGCGTGGTTCCACGAGCACGGCAGCAGCGGTACAGGGGCCTGGCAGGGTGAGTCATGAGGTGCCGCTGTGCGGGACATCCGCGCGTGTACTCGGCGCACGGTGCGTGCGGACGAGGCCGGCTGGGGGCTGTGCCGACGGGGCTCCGGGGCGCAAGGGCGGGGCGGGCCCGGAACCCGGACCCGCCCCGTACCGCCGCAGGACGTCAGGCCGGCAGACCCAGCTCCCGGGCGATCAGCATCCGCTGCACCTCGCTCGTGCCCTCGCCGATCTCCAGGATCTTGGAGTCGCGCCACATCCTGGCCACCGGGTACTCGTTCATGAAGCCGTAGCCGCCGTGGATCTGGGTCGCCTCGCGGGCGTTGTCCACCGCCACCGTCGACGAGTACAGCTTCGCGATGGCCGCCTCCTTCTTGAACGGTTCGCCCGCCACCAGGCGCGAGGCCGCGTCACGCCAGCCGACCCGGGCCATGTGCGCCCGCGTCTCCATGTCCGCGATCTTGAACTGGATGGCCTGGTTGGCGCCGATCGGCCTTCCGAAGGCGTGGCGCTCCTTGGCGTACTTCACCGACTCGTCCACACAGCCCTGCGCCAGGCCCGTGGACAGGGCGGCGATGGCGATCCGGCCCTCGTCCAGGATGCGCAGGAACTGGGCGTAGCCGCGCCCCTCCTGCCCCAGCAGGTTCCCCAGGGGGACGCGGACGTCGGAGAAGGACAGCTCGCGGGTGTCCGAGGCGTTCCAGCCGACCTTGGAGTACGGGGCGGCGACCGTGAAGCCGGGGGTGCCGGACGGCACGATGATGCAGGAGATCAGCGGGGCGCCGTTGTCCTTGCGGCCGGTCACCGCCGTGACCGTGACCAGTTCCGTGATGTCCGTGCCGGAGTTGGTGATGAAGCACTTGGAGCCGTTGATCACCCACTCGCCCGTCGCCTCGTCGCGCACCGCCGTCGTGCGGGTGCCGCCCGCGTCCGAACCGGCGTCCGGCTCGGTCAGGCCGAACGCGCCGAGCGCCTCGCCCGAGCAGAGCTTCGGCAGCCACTGACGCTTCTGCTCCTCCGTGCCGTAGTGGTACACGGGCATCGCGCCGAGCGAGACCCCGGCCTCCAGCGTGATCGCCACGGACGAGTCGACGCGGGCCAGTTCCTCCAGGGCGATCCCGAGGGCGAGATAGTCGCCGCCCATGCCGCCGTACTCCTCGGGGAACGGCAGCCCGAACAGCCCCATCCGTCCCATCTCCCGCACGATCTCGTACGGGAACTCATGGCGCTCGTAGAAGTCGCCGATCTTCGGCGCGATCACATCGTGCGCGAACTCCTCGACGGTGCGACGCAGTTCCTCGTGCTCGGCGGTCAGCCGGTGGTCCAGGGACATGGTGGGTGTCACTCCTTGTGGGACTGGGTGGACCGCACCGAGAGCGCGCGGACGGTACGGGACGGGCTGGGTCGGCCCAGCTGTTCGGCGAGCCACACGCTGGTGGCGGTGAGCGCGTCGAGGTCGACCCCGGTTTCGATGCCGAGGCCGTCGAGCATCCACACGAGGTCTTCGGTGGCGAGGTTTCCGGTCGCGCTCTTCGCGTACGGGCAGCCGCCGAGGCCGCCCGCGGAGGCGTCGACGGTGGTCACACCGTGCTGGAGCGCGGCGAGGGTGTTGGAGAGGGCCTGGCCGTACGTGTCGTGGAAGTGCACGCCGATGGTGTCGGTGGGCACGCCCTCCTCGTTCAACTCGGAGAGCAGGTCCTGCACATGGCCGGGGGTGGCGACGCCGATGGTGTCGCCGAGGGAGAGTTCGTCGCAGCCGAGGTCCATCAGCGCCTTGGCGACCCGGACGACCTGGTGGACGGGGACGGGCCCCTCCCACGGGTCGCCGAAGCACATCGACAGATAGCCGCGGACATGCACCTTGTCGGCCTTGGCCCGTGCGACGACCGGTTCGAACATGGCGAGCGACTCGTCGACGGTGCGGTTGAGATTGCGGGCGGCGAACGTCTCGGTCGCCGAGCCGAACACGGCGATGCGGCGGGCGCCGAGCGCGAGCGCCCGGTCCAGTCCGCGTTCGTTCGGCACGAGTACGGGCAGGGCGACGTCCCCGATGTCCCCCAGGAGCGGGAACAGGTCTTCCGCGTCCGCCAGTTGGGGCACCCACTTCGGGTGCACGAAGCTGGTCGCCTCGATGGTGGTCAGACCCGACGCGGCGAGGCGGTGGATGAACTCCGCCTTCACCCCGGTCGGCACGACGGCCTTCTCGTTCTGCAGTCCGTCGCGGGCGCCGACCTCGTGGACACGCACCCGTGGGGGCAGGTCCTGGGCGGGCACGGTCATGGGCAGGGTGCGAGGTGTCATGCGTCCTCCCCGGGAGCTCCGGTGGGTGCCACCACGGCCAGGACCTGGTCCATGGCGACCGTGGCACCGGCGATGACATCGAGTTCGGTCACGGTCCCGGCGTGCGGGGCGGAGATGACGTGTTCCATCTTCATCGCCTCGACGACGAGCAGGCTCTGACCGGCCACGACCTCGTCCCCGACCGCCACCTTCACGACGGTGACGGTGCCGGGCATGGGCGCGGCGAGCGTGTCCGCCCCGGAACGGGCGGCACCGGCCAGCGCCGCCTCCACCGGGTCGTGGTCCTGGACGTGCCAGGTGTCGCCGTCGCGGCCCAGCCAGGTCCCCTCCGGAGAGGCCGCGTGGGCGAACGTGTGGGTGACACCGGCGAGTTCGAGGACGATCCGGTGCGCGGTCAGCTCCACGGTCTTCGCCGTCTCCCTGCCGCCGGGCATCGGGGCCAGCGGACCGCAGGCGCCCGTCGCGGGCTCCGGTGGCCGCGCGCCCTCCCCGACATGGCCGAACGTCAGCTCGGTGCCCGCCGGGCAGGTGCGCAGCGAGACCTGGACGGGGTCGTGGCCCGGCAGCCGGAAGTGGCGCACCGTGAAGGCCGGGGTGCCGCCCATCCGCCAGCCGCTCGCCACCGAGAACGGGTCCACCCAGGTCGTGGCGGGCCCGGCCGCCGGTACGCCCTGCCGCAGCAGTGCCGCCGCCGCGTAGACCTCCTCGGGCACCCCCTCCGGCACCAGCCCGTCGACCTCGCGCTCCACCAGACCGGTGTCCAGATCGCCGGCCACCACGGCCGGGTGGGCGAGCAGCCGGCGCAGGAAGCCCGCGTTCGTCGGGACGCCGAGGATCACCGTGTCCGCGAGCGCCGCACGCAGCCGGCGCAGGGCGGTGGCGCGGTCGGGGCCGTAGGCGATGACCTTCGACAGCATCGGGTCGTACAGGCTGCCGACCTCGCCGCCCTGGCCGAGCCCGGAGTCCGTCCGCACGCCGTTGCCCTGCGGCTCGTGCAGTGCGAGCACCGTGCCGCCGGACGGCAGGAAGCCGCGGGACGGGTCCTCCGCGCAGATCCGGGCCTCGATCGCATGGCCGGTCAGCGCGATGTCCTGCTGCGCGTAGGGGAGTCGCTCGCCCGCCGCGACCCTGAGCTGCCACTCCACCAGGTCGAGGCCGGTGATCAGCTCGGTGACGGGGTGCTCGACCTGGAGGCGGGTGTTCATCTCCATGAAGTAGTACGAGGCGGGGTCGTTGCCCGGGACGATGAACTCCACCGTGCCCGCGCCCACGTATCCGCAGCTGCGCGCCGCCTGGACGGCCGCCTCGCCCATCGCCGCCCGGGTCTCCTCGTCGAGCAGGACGGACGGCGCCTCCTCGATGATCTTCTGGTGGCGGCGCTGGAGCGAGCACTCGCGCTCACCGAGGTGGACCACGTTGCCGTGGGTGTCCGCCAGGACCTGGATCTCGATGTGCCGGGGCCGGTCGATCCACCGCTCCACGAGCAGGGTGTCGTCGCCGAACGAGGCGCGTGCCTCACGCCGGGCGGCGGCGATCTCGTCCGCGAGCAGCGTCTCGTCGCGCACCAGCCGCATGCCCTTGCCGCCGCCGCCCGCCGAGGGCTTCAGCAGCACCGGCGTCCCGATCTCACGGGCGGCATCGCCCAGTTGGGTATCGCTGAGCCCGCTCCCCGACGAGCCGGGCACCACCGGCACCCCGGCCGCCGCGACCGTCTCCTTGGCCCGGATCTTGTCGCCCATCAGCGAGATGGCGTCGGCGGGCGGACCGATGAAGACCAGCCCCGCCTCCGCGCACGCCCGCGCGAAGCCAGCGTTCTCGGCGAGGAACCCGTACCCGGGGTGGACGGCCTGCGCGCCGCTGCGGCGGGCCGCGTCCAGCAACGCGGGCACGCTCAGATAGCTCATCGAGGCGGGCGCGGGCCCGATCCGTACCGCCGTGTCGGCCTCCCGTACATGCCGGGCGTCCGCGTCCGCGTCGCTGAAGACGGCGACCGAGCGGACGCCGAGCTCGCGCAGCGTACGGATGACACGTACCGCGATCTCGCCGCGGTTGGCGACAAGAACGGTGTCGAACATCGTCATCTGTTCCTCACATCCGGAAGACGCCGAAGCCGGGCGCCGCAGGGTCCTTCTGGGGGAGTGGGGCGTTGGCGCACGCGGTCAGGGCGAGCCCCAGCACCTGCCGGGTCTCCATCGGGTCGATCACACCGTCGTCCCAGAGCCGGGCCGTGGCGTAGTACGCGTTGCCCTGGGTCTCGTACTGCTCGCGGATCGGGGCCTTGAAGGCCTCCTCGTCCGCCGTGCTCCAGTCGTCGCCCAGCTGGTCGCGCTTGACCGTCGCGAGGACGGACGCGGCCTGCTCGCCGCCCATGACGGAGATCTTCGCGTTCGGCCACATCCACAGGAAGCGCGGCGAATAGGCCCGCCCGCACATCGAGTAGTTGCCGGCCCCGTACGAACCGCCGACCACCACCGTCAGCTTCGGCACACGGGTGCAGGCGACCGCCGTCACCATCTTGGCGCCGTGCTTGGCGATGCCGCCCGCCTCGTAGTCGCGCCCCACCATGAAGCCCGAGATGTTCTGCAGGAAGACCAGCGGAATGCCGCGCTGGTCGCACAGCTCGATGAAGTGGGCGCCCTTCTGGGCGGACTCGGAGAACAGGATGCCGTTGTTGGCGACGATGCCGACGGGGTGGCCGTGGACGTGGGCGAAGCCGGTGATCAGCGTCGTCCCGTACTCGGCCTTGAACTCGGCGAACCGCGAGCCGTCCACCACCCGGGCGATCACCTCCCGTACGTCGTACGGCGTCCGGGAATCGACCGGGACGGCCCCGTACAGCCCGGCGGGATCGACCTTCGGCTCCTCGGCCGGCCGCACCGGCCACGGAAGCGTCCCGCGCTCCGGCAGCGTGGCGACGATGTTCCGCACGATCCGCAGCGCGTGCGCGTCGTCCTCGGCGAGATGATCGGTCACCCCCGACGTACGGGAGTGCACCTCGCCGCCGCCCAGCTCCTCGGCCGTCACGACCTCGCCGGTCGCGGCCTTCACCAGCGGCGGACCGCCCAGGAAGATCGTGCCCTGGTTCCGTACGATCACGGCCTCGTCGCTCATCGCGGGGACGTACGCCCCGCCCGCCGTGCACGACCCCAGCACCGCCGCGATCTGCGGAATCCCGGCCCCCGACATCCGGGCCTGGTTGTAGAAGATCCGCCCGAAGTGCTCCCGGTCCGGGAAGACCTCGTCCTGCATCGGCAGGAAGGCCCCGCCCGAGTCGACGAGATACAGGCAGGGCAGCCGGTTCTCCAGGGCCACCTCCTGGGCGCGGAGGTGCTTCTTCACGGTCATCGGGTAGTACGTGCCGCCCTTGACGGTGGCGTCATTGGCGACGATCACGCACTCCCGCCCGCCGACCCGCCCGATCCCGGCGATCACCCCGGCCGCCGGGGCGGCGCCCCCGTACAGCCCCTCGGCCGCCAGCGGGGCCAGCTCCAGGAACGGCGACCCCGCGTCGAGCAGGGTGTCCACCCGGTCCCTGGGCAGCAGCTTGCCGCGCGCGACATGCCGGGCGCGGGCCCTCTCACCCCCGCCGAGCCTGGCCGTGGCGAGCCGCTTGCGCAGCTCGTCGGAGAGCGCGTGATGCGCCGCCTCGTTGGCCTGCCAGGCCTCGGAGGCGGGATCGGCCGCGCTCGCCAGCACCGGTGCCTGCTGCATCGTGTCGAGCCCCCTTGCCCGTACCGCAGTGGTTAATGAGCGTTAACATCTGACTTTAGGTTAACGACCGCTAACAGCCTTGTCCAGGCCGCTCTGTCGGTGCCCCCAGTGGTTGTGGCAGGTATTGGTCACGTACGTCCCGCAGCGGACAGGGCGCGCGGTGGGCCCGGAATAATGACCCGCGCCGCTCCCCGACCCGGAGCGGCACCGGTTGCGGTCCGACGAGGACCGTGACCGAGCGAGTTGCCTGGCGTGTGTGGGGGCTCCGGTCGTCATGGCCGGGGACGTGTATCGGCCGACGGCCGATCGGGTGGGGGAGACCAGCAGATGACGCAACAGCCGCAGTCGGTGCGAGGGGTGGGCGGGGGAACGGCCAGGGGAGTGGCGGAGAGGCCGCGCATGCTCGAAGTGGACGCCCTGCGCGGGTTCGCGCTCGCCGGGATCCTGGTCGTGAACGTCCTGACGACGGCCGGGCCTCCGGGTGTCAGGGGCGGGCTCACGCATGTGCACGCGGCGGACGGGGCCGTGGAATGGCTGGTCGTTCTCCTCGCGCAGTCGAAGTTCTACCTGCTCTTCTCCTTCCTCTTCGGCTACAGCTTCACCCTTCAGATGGACTCGGCCGCCCGTGCCGGGGCACGCTTCGTACCCCGGCTGTCACGGCGGCTGGCCGGACTGTCCGTGCTCGGGCTCGCGCACGCGGTGCTGCTCTACACCGGCGACATCCTCATGATGTACGCCCTGTGCGGACTGGTCCTGCTGGCCGCCCGGAACGCCGGGCCCGCGAAGGCCTGGCGGGCGGCGCTCTGGGTGTACGGCGTCGCCGGAGGGTTCCTGCTGCTCGTCGGTCTGGGCGCCGCGCTGTTCGATCCCGGTGACCTGAGCGAATCCGCCGCAGTGAAGGCCGAGCTGACCGCCGCCTACAGGAGTGGCTTCACCGAGGTCGTCGGCGCCAACATCAAGGCTCTGCCCGACATTGTGGCAGCCCTCCCGCTGATGGGCGGTTATGTCGTCGCCGCCTTCCTCGTGGGGTTCGTGGCCGGCCGGCGGCAGTGGCTCGGAGCAGCCGCGCTCGCCGACCGGGCGCGGCTGCTCCGCATCTTTCTGGCAGGTCTCGCCATCGGAGTCCCCGGGGCGGTCTTCTCCGCGGCGGGGATGGCGGGGCCGCTGCCGGAGCGCTGGGAACTGTTCGGCCTGACAGTCGGTCTGGCCGCGGCCCCGGCGCTCTCGGCCGCGTACGCCACGGGGCTGCTGCTGTGGTTCACCACACCGAGCGGCGCCGCGACGGCCCGGGTCCTCGCGCCCGCCGGGCGGATGGCGCTGACCAACTACCTAACCCAGTCCCTCGTCATGGCCCTCGTCTTCTCCGGGTACGGCCTGGGACTGTACGGCCGCACGGGCGCGGCGGCGGCGGTCGGCGGGGCGCTCGTGCTCTACGCCTGCCAGCTCGCGCTCAGCGGGTGGCTGATGCGGCGCCACCGGCTCGGGCCCGTGGAGTGGCTGTTGCGCGCCGTGACGCTGTGGGCGTGGCCCCCGAAGGCAGCGGGAGGCCGCTGAACGAGGGGCATTGCACAGGGCGTTGTGACCGGACGCTGCGCAGCCGCATCCGCCGGCGCGGGGCGCCTTCGGTGCAACAAATGGAGTTTGCTCATCCATTTGTTTGCAAAGCGCTGAAGATACATGGAGGCTTGGGTGATTTTGGCCAAAACTTTTAGTCATCACCCTTTGGTGGCCGGACGGTCGGCCTGGCTGGGCAGGGTGCCCGCTCGATTATTTTGCTTTCCTCTTTCCTAGTGCGAACAACTGCCCTAGGGTGTGCGGGGAGCGCCGCTCGTGGTGCTCCATGGGGGAGGTGTATTTGATTTGACCACTCAGGATGCCTTGGAAACGGGTGCAGGGTCGCGCATGGTTGTCGTTGGAACGGGGGCCGGTTCCGTGCCCGGGGATCCGGCGGGGCGCCGCTTTTGACCGGTCGTGAGCGCCAGGTTCTCGTGCTGATCGGGGGCGCCGCCGGAAATCGGGTGATCGCCCGGCGGCTCGGCATTGCCGAACGTACCGTGAAGGCTCATTTGACCAGCATCATGGGAAAAATTGGTGTGTCCTCCCGGCTGGAAGCCGCGTTGTTCGCATACGCCCATCACGAGCTGATCTGCCCTGTGGGGCAATGCCCTTCGGGTCACCTCCCCAAGGTCCAATAGTGCGAAACATCGGAAGCGTTGAAGACTCCTTCTCGCCGGCCGGAAATACCGGCCAGGGCATGGTGTTTCAGGAACCGCTCCTTGAATCGTCGTGCCTCCTGGTGAGCAGGAGGATTATTGATGCACAACAAGATGCGTATGACCGCTGCCGCGCTCACGGCGGTACTCGCGCTCGGTGTCGCGGCCCCGGCGGCGTCGGCGGCGGACACCGGTCGCTCCCGGGTCGCGTCCACCGCTTCGGCCGTACAGACGGCTCCAACGGGTGTCGCACTGACCGCCGGTGTGTCGAACGGCAGCACGGCGACCGGCGTGAACGGCGGAGCGGCATCTCTCGGTACGCAGACCGATGTTGGCGCGAAGGGCATCAGCGGCGCGGCCAAGAAACTGGTCGACAAGATAGTCAAGAGCAAGTACGGGAAGTCCGCGATCAAGGCGGCGAAGAAGGGGCGCAAGGCCTTCAAGAAGTGGGTCGACAGCCTCTCCAACTTCAACCCGCTGAAGTGGGTCATCAAGGCGGCTCCCGTCTATGTGATCGACGAAGTCATCTCGTACCTGATCAGCCATTTCTAGAACATCCGTAGGAAGATCGTGGCCCCCTCCAGCAAGGGAGGGGGTCGCGTCCGCATTGATCCAGGAGGGTTTCGTTGTCGGAACGTCAGGAAGTGGTCGAGCGCAATTTGTGGGCCGCTCCGGCACTCTTTGTTTTTGTGGCATGGGTGCTGTTCAAGATGGACGACAGCCAGTCGATGGAGAGAACCGCCTGGATCGTCTATGCAGCGGGCTGGGTCCCGGTTGCCGGAATGCTCGGTCGAACCGCCGTGCAACGCAGGAATCCTGGAATCGGTGCCGTCTTCGGGGTCGGAATCCTCTTGATCATGGGCGCCGTATTCTGGGCGAACCATGGCTGATTCCCCCGTCGTCATGGGCTGCTGGCCGGTGATCGCCGTGTCGACGGCCGCCTTGATACGCAACCGGATTGGAACCCACTCGTCCTGGTGTTGTGGCCCCTGCTGGGCGAGCGGCCGGCAGGCATCGCCCTCGGCATGATGCCGGGCCTCGGCGGGACAGCCCTTAGCTGCCGTTCGGTGCCGCTCGGGCGGCCATGCTCGGTGCGGAGTCGACGGGTGAGGACGGCGGGTTCGTACAGTCGCTGGTCGGGACGGATCTGACGCCGGGGGCAGGGCTGCTGGTGTTCTGCGTGTTCGCCGCGGTTCTGGCGTGCGCCGGGGCGTACGTGTACGGGCGTCGGGACGCCCCTTGAGCGTGGAGTGCGGTGGACGCCGGCTGAACACTCCGCGTCCCTGGCGGCCGCACGTTCGCCGCAGGGGACGCCGATGCCGGTGACGATGCCGATCGGATGGCCACGGCGGGGTGTACACGATGTTCCGCACGATCCGCAGCGCGTGCGCGTCATCCGTACGGCGAGACGGTCGGTCACCCCTCGACCCGGTCAACGAGCCTTGACGCCCGACGCCAAGGTTAACGTTCGCTAACCAGGCTGTCTAGAATCGAATCCATGACCACCAGGACGGACGCCCCCACCCGCCGCGAGCAGATCCTCAAGGAGGCCGCCCGCCTCTTCGCCGAGCGCGGCTTCCACGGCGTCGGCGTCGACGAGATAGGCGCCGCCGTCGGGATCAGCGGTCCCGGCCTCTACCGGCACTTCCCCGGCAAGGACGCGATGCTCGCCGAGCTGCTGGTCGGCATCAGCGAGCGGCTGCTGGCGGGCGGGCGGCTGCGCGTGTCGGAGGACGCGGCCTGTGGGGACGGCTCCCCGCAGGCCCTGCTCGACGCGCTCATCGAGGGCCACATCGACTTCGCCCTCGACGACCGCCCCCTGATCACCCTCCACGACCGCGAGCTGGACCGCCTCCGGGAGGCCGACCGCAAGCGGGTCCGCCAGCTCCAGCGGCAGTACGTCGAGGTGTGGGTGGAGGTGGTCCGCGAGCTGTACCCGGACCTGCCCGAGCACGAGGCCCGCGCCGCCGTCCACGCCGTCTTCGGGCTCCTGAACTCGACCCCCCACCTGGGCCGCCCCGGTGCGCAGCCCGACCGCGCGGACACGGCGGCGCTGCTGCACCGGCTGGCGCGCGGGGCGTTCGAGGCGGCGGTGCGGGCGTAGATCCCGGCCGCGGCGCCGGGCCGTGAGCCGGGCCGTGGCGCCCCCGGCGGGTGCGTCGTCGGCTGCGAGCGGCACCAATTCCGCCGACCCGTTGAATATATGAATTTATGCGAAAAGGAAGAAGCGACTCCTCAAATTCCCCTTCCTTTTCCTCGGCGAGCTCCGTAGATCGGAGTGTCGCGGTGACCCTCAGGCATATGGTTTGAGCTGTCTCGCCCACGCCTGATGGGGAACTCAAATGAAAACGTGTCAGGTTTCGGTCGTTGTCCCCTGTTTCAATGAGGACGAGGTGATCGAGACATTTCACCGTGCCCTGATCTCTGTCCTCGAACCGACGCGGCGGACCTTCGAGATCTGTTATGTCGACGACGGCAGCAGCGACCGGACCAGGATCCGGATCGGATCGCTCGCCGCCGCGGACCGACGGGTCCGCTACACCTCCTTCAGCCGCAATTTCGGCAAGGAGGCCGCCATGCTCGCGGGGCTGCGCATGTCCCGCGGCGACGCCGTCGTCCTCATGGACGCCGACCTTCAGCACCCGCCCGAACTGCTGCCCCGCATGCTGGAGCTGCGGCGGCGCGGCTACGACCAGGTCGTCGCGCGGCGGGACCGCACGGGCGAAGGCGCCCTGCGCACCGTTCTCAGCGCCGCCTACTACCGGGCGATGGGCCGGTGCATGGACGTCGAGGTCGTCGACGGCGAGGGCGACTTCAGACTGCTGTCGCGCAACGCCGTGGACGCCGTGCTCGCGATGCCCGAGACCAACCGGTTCTCCAAGGGGATCTTCTCCTGGATCGGCTTCGACACCGTCAGCTTCACCTACCAGAACACCCAGCGCGTGGCGGGACGTTCGAAGTGGGGCGGCCGACGGCTGCTCAACTACGGGATCGACGGGCTGATCTCGTTCAACAGCCGCCCGCTGCGCCTGGCCATCCACGCCGGCCTCGGACTCGCGCTGGCCGCGCTGGGATACGCCTTGTGGATCATCACCGAAGTCGCCGTGCACGGTGTCGGCGTGCCCGGCTACACCACCCTGCTGACGGCCGTCGTGGCGCTCGGCGGAATCCAGCTCGCCACGCTCGGCATCATCGGCGAGTACGTGGGACGCATCTACTACGAGGCGAAACGGCGCCCCCACTACGTGGTGCGCGAAACGGACGAATCCCCGCACGTCCTGCCGGTCGACATCCCGGCAGTGGCCCGTTCGAGCCCGCCCGCCACCGGGGCCAGGAGACCGCTCGCGGGGCGCACCGGGTCGACCGCGATCGGGGCGTCAAGATTCCGTACCGTACGCCAGTTCATCATTTTCGGGATGATCGGCGTCGTCAATACGGCGGTATATCTGGCGGTGTACGTCTCGCTGAACACCTGGATCCCCTATCTTGCCGCGCACGTCATCGGATACGCGGTCAGCATCGTGGGATCGTTCCTGCTCAACTCGTACATCACCTGCCGTACGAAACCGACCTGGCAGGCCTTCGTGCGGTATCCCCTGTCGAGCGTCGTCAATCTCGTGCTTACGGGCGTTCTGCTCTACCTCGGCGTGAGCGGGCTGGGCATGGACAAGAACATCGCCGCCGTGGCCGCGGGAATCCTCGCCACCCCCTTCTCGTTCCTGCTCGCCCGCTGGGCCATCGACTCGGGCGCCGCCCTGGCCCGGCAGAGCCCCGGCCCGGCCGAGAACCCCGCCCGGCACCCCGTCCCCTGAACCCGCACCTCCCGCACCCCCACCCCCGCATCCCCACCGCCCGAACCTCTCGGCGCGCACGACGCGAGCAACGTACGAAGGGCACCAGCGCACATGACCGCGGACACGTCCAAGACCGCTGACGCACAGAAGGAGAGCGACCAGTCCCCCCAGAAGGCCCGTCCGGGCCCCGCGCGGCGGTGGGCGTCGATCTGGACGTTGGCCCTCACCCTGGTGCCGCTCACCCTGCTCGGCGCGGCCTTCTGGGTCGGCCGCCTGGTCCGCCCGGGAGGGGACGACTGGTGCTTCCTGCCGGTCGTACGGGACGACGGCGCCTCCGGGATGATCGCGAAGTTCTTCCTCCATGACAACGGACGCATCGCCAACGCCTTGCTGGTCATCGCGTACGGAGCCTTCGGCGTCGCGGGCCATCAGTGGTTCGCCCTGGTCAGCGGGGTGCTCATGCTGGGCGTCCTCTGGGCGCTGACCGCCTCCGCGCTCCGCAGGGCCCGACTGACCGCGCCGCGCGGGCTCGCGCTGCTGGTGGCCGCGATGATGGCGGTGGTCTTCTTCTTCGCGACGCCCAACCCGTACAAGACGTTCTACTGGCCCGCCTCATCCGTCTCGCACACCGTGTCACCGGTGCTGGCCTGCGCCGCCGTGATCCCGCTGCTGCGCGCACGGACCAGGCTGGGGCGCGACTTCGCGGTGGGCATCGCCTTCGTGGCCGGAGTCTTCATCGGCACGCTGTCGGAGGAGACGGCGGTCGTCGCGTTCGTCGTGCTCGCCGCCGCGCTGCTGATCAGCCACTGGATGGCTCCCGGTCCCGGCCGGACCCACGCGCGCATCTGGTGTGCGTTCGCCTTCGCCGGGGTGGCGGTCGGCACCGCCATCCTGTACCTGTCGCCCGGCGCACGCACCCGGCGCGCACGGTTCGGCGCCGACAGCTCCTCCATGTTCGGCCCGGAGGCGCTGACCACGGGACTGCGGGCGTTCGCACACATCATGGGGACGATCCTCACGACCTGGCAGTACCTGGGAGCGTTCGCCGTCGGCGTGCTGCTGGGCCTGCTGGTGCGCGGCACCGGACAGGGAACGGACGTGCCCGCCGGATCCCTGCGCCGCAGGCCCCTCCTCCTGGTCCTCACCGGATGCGTCACCTTCCTGGTCTCCGGCTACCTCTGCGTCCTCGTCGCCTACCCCGCCTTCGGGGCGAGCGTGGTGTACGCGTCCCGCGTCTGGGGCGACTTCCTCCTGCTGTACGTGATGCTCCTGGTCGGCATCGGCACCCTGCTGGGACGGGCGCTGCGAGCCCGCCGGTGGGGGATCCGTACGGCGACGGCCGTGGCCGCCGGCGCCGCATGCGCCCTGGCCTGCGTCGGCCTGGCCGTTCCGCTGCACCAACTGGAGCGGAAGATGGACGTGCGCGCCCAGCGCTGGGACCGCCAGGACCACTTCCTGAGGACCCAGGCGGCGCGCGGCGCCCAGGTGCTTCCGTACACACCGGTGTCGGTCAGCGGTTTGGGGGAGCCGTTCGGCAACCACGGCAAGAATCAGTGGCCGGCGAAGTGCGTCGCCCAGTACTACCACCTCAAGAAGATCACGTACTCGACCCGGCTTCCCTGAGCGGCCGTTCCGTCCGTCGTGCAAGACACCCGGCACACTGCGCACACCTGACGGCACAATGGGTTCATGCCGATACCCAGCCGTGCCGCCCTCGTGGAACACCTCGTCCGTACGCGTATCGCCGGAGACGTCGCCACACCCCGCGACAACAACCTCTCCCACTACCGCAAGCTCGCCAACGGCGACCGCCACTACTGGCTGGGTCTGGAACTGGGCGACCGGTGGCGTGACGAGCAGGACGTGCTGGCCGTGATGGCCGAGCGCTGCGGGGTCAGCGACGACCCGGAGCACCGGTTCGGGCAGGACACCATCGACCCGGAGCTGACGGTCGACGCCCTGGAGCGGATGGCGGCGCGGCTGCGGAAGGCGGCGGCGGGCACGGAGCGGGTGCTGTTCGCGACGGGACACCCGGGCGGGCTGCTCGATGTCCACCGGCAGACCGCCCAGGCGCTGGGGGCCGCCGGCTGCGAGATCGTACGGATTCCCTCGGGGCTGGTGGCCGACGAGGGCATGGTGTTCCAGTTCGCGGACGTCGCGGTGCAGGAGCGCGGCGCGACGCTCTGGCACACCCACTCGCCCGCCCCGATGGCGGCCATCCTGGACGGCCTGGAGCGCGAGGGCCGGCCGCTGCCGGACCTGGTGGTCGCCGACCACGGCTGGGCGGGGTGCGCGGCGCAGCGCGGGCTGGACGCGATGGGATACGCGGACTGCAACGATCCGGCGCTGTTCCTCGGCGAGGCGGAGGGGACGCTCCAGGTGGCCGTTCCGCTGGACGACCATGTGCTGGACCCGCGGTTCTACGACCCGCTGACGGACTATCTGCTGGACGCGGCGGGGCTGATCTGACGCCGAACGGTCCTGGTTCGGCCGGTCCGGGTTCGAACGGTACGGGTTTCGGTCGGTCCTGGTTCGGCCGGTCCGAGGACGGTCGGACCGAGGCGGGCCGGACCGAGGCGGGCCGGACCCAGGGGCCGGAGCCCCTGGGGGACGTATCAGCCCCGGGGGACGCGGACCACGCCCTCCTGGATGACGGTGATCGCCAGCCGGCCGTCCTGGGTGTAGATACGGGCCTGGCCGAGCCCGCGCCCGCCGGACGCGGACGGCGACTCCTGGTCGTACAACAGCCATTCGTCGGCCCGGAACGGCCGGTGGAACCACATCGCGTGGTCCAGGCTCGCCCCGACCACGTCGCCGACCGCCCAGCCCCCGCGCCCATGGGCGAGGAGCACCGAGTCGAGCAGCGTCATGTCGGAGACGTACGTCGCCATGCAGACGTGCAGCAGCGGGTCGTCGGCGAGCTTGCCGTTGGTGCGGAACCACACCTGGGAGCGGGGTTCGCGCGGTTCGCCGACCGTGCCGAAGGGCGGGGCGTCCACGTACCGCAGGTCGACCGCCGCCCGCGCCTCGATGAGCCGGTCCACGACCCCCGGATCGCTGAACTGGTCCGCGTAACGGGGCAGCATCTGCGCGGCCGTGGGAAGCGTCTCCGGGTCCGGGGCGGGCGGCATGTCCGCCTGGTGCTCCAGGCCCTCCTCGTGCGTCTGGAAGGACGCCGAGAGATGGAAGATCGGCTGGCCGTGCTGGACGGCGACGACCCGGCGGGTCGTGAAGGACCGGCCGTCCCGGATGCGGTCGACGCTGTAGACGATCGGCGCGCCCGGGTCGCCCGCCCGCAGGAAGTAGGAGTGCAGGGAGTGGGCGGTGCGGTCGGCGGGGACGGTACGGCCCGCGGCCACCAGGGCCTGGGCCGCGACCTGGCCGCCGAAGACGCGGGGTACGACCGCCGAGCGGCTCGTACCCCGGAAAATGTCCCGCTCGATCTGCTCCAGGTCGAGCAGATCGAGCAGGGAATCAAGTGCTGAGCTCATGGAGAGAACGTAACCGCTCTACAGGCCCATGGACTTGGCGATGATCGACTTCATGACCTCGCTGGTGCCGCCGTAGATGCGGTTGACCCGGTTGTCCGCGTAGAGACGGGCGATCGGGTACTCGTTCATGTAGCCGTAGCCGCCGTGCAACTGGAGGCAGCGGTCGATCACGCGGTGCGCGACCTCGGTGCAGAACAGCTTCGCGGAGGCGGCCTCGGCGGCGGTCAGCTCACCGGCGTCGTGGGCCTCGATGGCGCGGTCGCAGACGGCCTCGGCGGCGTCCACCTCGGCCTGGCAGGCGGCCAGCTCGAACTTGGTGTTCTGGAACGACGCGACGGTCTTGCCGAAGACGGTGCGCTCCGAGACGTAGCTCTGGGCGAACCGGACGGCGGCCTTGGCCTGGGCGTACGCGCCGACGGCGATGCCGAGGCGCTCCTGCGGCAGGTTCTGGCCGAGGTAGGAGAAGCCCTTGTTCTCCTCGCCGAGGAGGTCCTCGACCGGCACCTTGACGTCGACGAACGCCAGCTCGGCGGTGTCGGAGGTGCGCAGGCCCAGCTTGTCGAGCTTGCGGCCGACCGAGTAGCCCTCGGCCTTGGTGTCGACGACGAGGAGGGAGATGCCGTGCCGGCGGTCGTCCGCCTTGGGCGCGTCCGTACGGGCGCAGACGATGACCCGGTCGGCGTGGACGCCACCGGTGATGAACGTCTTGGCGCCGTTGAGGATGTAGTGCGTGCCGTCCTCGGAGAGCTTGGCGGTGGTCTTCATGCCCGCCAGGTCGGAACCGGTGCCCGGCTCGGTCATGGCGATGGCGTACATCGTCCTGCCGCTGACGAAGTCCGGCAGCCAGCGCTTCTTCTGCTCCTCTGTGGCGTACGCCTTGATGTACGGCAGGCAGAGCAGGACGTGCACACCGGAGCCGCCGAAGTTGACGGCCGCGCGGGCGCACTCCTCGGAGATGATCGCCTCGAACTTGAAGGACTCCACCCCGGCGCCGCCGTACTCCTCCGGCACCTCGATGCCGAATATGCCCAGCTCGGCGAGCTTGTAGTAGAAGTCACGGGGCACCTGGCCCGCCGCGAACCACTCGTCGTAGACGGGGGCGACCTCGGCCTCGATGAAGGCGCGGATGGTCTCCCGGAACGCCTCGTGGTCCTCGTTGAATACCGTACGGCGCACGGGGTGCCTCCTTGGTCAGCTTCGATCGGCTTCGGGCGAGCTTCGGGCGAGCTTCGGCCAGGCTGGACAGGCTGGCTAAGCGCTTGCTCAGTCCTGCTTAAAAGTTACCCGGCGGTCATCGACGCTGTCCAGGGTGATGCTCAGCACGCCCGCCCCGATCTTCCGGCCGCGGGACGCGCGGGAGCCCTTCCCGGCCACCTGCCGGGAAGGGCTCCTCACGTCCTGCCCGCTCCTGCCTACTGGGGCTTGAAGGAGCGGATCTGGTAGCTCCCCTGGAGGTTGCCGCCACTTCCGGCGGCGGTGGATCCGACCCGGGAGTTGTAGTTGGTGTTCGTGTAGTACTGCACGCGGTGCCCGGTCCCGTTCCAGACGGAGCGGACGTTCTTGCCCTGCTGGATGAAGGGGCAGTCGTCGGCGGTATTCGCCCGCTGCTTGTCCGGCCACTGGCAGCGGGTGCCACCTCCGTTCCAGTCGCTGTAGATACAGAAGTGACCGGGGCTGCAGTTGTAGGACGCCGTGGTGCTCTCGACGGTGGCGTTCTGGACGGCGGCGTTCTCGGCTGCTGTGGCTGCGACGGGTCCGGTGCCGAGTCCCAGCGCCAAGGCGAGCGAGGTGACGGCGAGCGCGGTGATGCGGTTCATGGCGAAGCCCCTTCATTCCCGTGTGTGACGGATCGGGCACTCTTGGTGATCAATACCGTGTCACGGCTGTGGTCGCAGAAGGCAGGGCGGAGGGAGGGGCGCCCGAAGCGTGTGTCACGGCTCGGGACGCCCCTGTGTACACCGGCGCGCACGGCCGCCGTTCGCCTGCCCGGACTACGGGGTCATGGGTGCAGGCTTCACGGGTTCACTGCGTGCGGTAGGCGTCGAGAACGGTCTGGGTGAGGGTGTTCCCCTCGGTGTCGGTCAGCGCGGCGCGCAAAGAGACGCCGGTGCCCGCGCGCGGGTTGTGGATCGTGACGGCGCCCCGCTCGACCGGGACCCGGGTCCACGACGTGCCACCGTCCACGGACATCGAGACCGCCATCGAACGTGTGCGTCCGTTCGCGGCGGCGCCCAGCACGGTGACCGGGACACGGAGCGTCTCGTTCGCCACCGCGGTGCCGGTCGGGCTGAGTTCGGGCGAGAACCGCACGGCGCTCACCGGCACCGGGACCGGACCCGTCGTCGTGTCCGAGGTGAAGGTCCACGACGTGGTCACCCGCGTGGCGACGCCGGGCGCACCGCCGCGCTTCACCGTGCTGGTGAGCCGGTACGCCGCGCGCCCCGGCGCCACGGTGAACCCGGCCTTTCCGGGGGTGCCGGTCTTCGTCCCGACGAGCACACCGTCGCGGTGCAGGGTGGTCGACGCCGTGTCGTACGACGGTGACGACGGCACGTGGCCGTCGCCGTCGGCGAGCAGCGGGACATCGACGGCGAGCCGGTTGCCGTCGCGCACGATGCCGGGGCGGTCGGTGAGATCAGGGCCGAAGACGGCGTTGTCGAAGGTGTGGGTGGTCGTGCTTCCGGCGCGCACGGCGATGCCGTCGGCGCTGTAGCGGTTCGATGCCGCGCCGGGCGCGTTGGGGGCCCAGTAGGTGAGGTCCCAGGTGCCGCGTTCGGGCGTCACGAGGTAGGTGGCGGTCGCGGGGACCGACAGGGCCTGGGTGACGCCGAGGGTCGGTCCGGCAGTGGGTTGCAGGTCGACGGTCGCCCTCCCCTCGGTGCCCGGCCGCGCCGCGCCGCGGATCTGCACCGTGGCCAGGTCCTTCGCGGCGGGGTGCCGGACGAGCCCGGTCAGGGCGCGGCTGCCGGTGAAGGTGTGGCCGAGCGCGTAGCCGACGGTGTCGCTCGTCCAGTAGGAGTCGAACCACTGCTTCACCGAGCCGGGTTCGCTGTCGGGGCCCAGATGCGCGACGCGCAGGTTCGGTGTGCCGTTGACCAGGTTGGCGCTCTCGACCGCGCCGTCGTGCTCGACCTGGACGAACATCGCGCTGTGCTGGAACCTCGCGGAGCGGTCGGGCGGCCGTACGTCGACGGGGGCGGTGGTCCGCGCGTCGACGGTGACGGTGGTGTCGTGGTCGAGGTCGAGGCGCGGCTGGACGACCCAGTCCGTGCCGTCCGCCGCCGTGCCGGTGGTCAGGGAACTGTCCAGGAGATACCGGCCCTTGGGCAGACGCACGGTGGTCGTGCCGGAGGCGTCGTACGGCTGGACGGCCTCGTCGGCACCCGGCCCGGAGACTCCGGTGACGTGGGTGGTGTAGTCCGCCGTCCTGTGGCCGGTGCGGTCGAGGTGATTGATCGTGAGGGTGTACGTCGCCGGCTCCGCGGCGAAGGCGGCGGTGTTCCACGCGGGCGTCGTGCTGCTGACCAGGGCGACGGCGAGAGCGAGTGTCCGGAGCGCGCTCCGGCGGGATACGGAAGAACTGTTCATGACGTGCACTGCACTGCCGGGCGCCGCCGTTCCCGTGAGCTGAGTCACACGGATGCGGGGCGTGACCCCGGGGCGGGCACGCGTGTGGCGCACGTCACCGGAACCGGCGCAACGGACGCGGCAGTGCAGAGTGTGGAATCACTCATGAGGAATCGCTTCCGCCGCGGAGATCGCGACGCCCTGGGGGAGCTGTACGACGAGCACGCCCAAGTGGTGTACCGCTATGCCCTGCGGGTGACGGGCGACTGGGCGGAGGCCGAGGACGTCGTCTCGGCGACCTTCCTGGAGGCGTGGCGCAGCCGGGAGAAGCTGCGCCCCGACGGGGACGGTCTGCGCCCGTGGCTGCTGGGCATCGCCACCAACATCATGCGCCGCAACGCACGCGCACGCCGATGCCGCGAGATCGCGCTCGCCCGCGTCCCGGAACGCGGCTCGATCCCGGACTTCGCCGACGACCTCGTCACGCACCTCGCGGACACCGAGCAACTGCGTGCCGCGCACGCCGCCCTCGCCCGCCTGCGGCGCCGGGACCGGGAGGTCTTCACGCTGGTGGTGTGGGCCGGCCTGGACTACGCGGCAGCGGCCGAGGCGCTCGGCGTGCCGGTCGGCACCGTCCGGTCGCGCCTGTCCCGCGCCCGCACCCGACTGCGCGAGCTCACCGAGGCCGAAACCCGCGCCACACGCGCGCCGGACACGCGGGCCGGAACCGAACGGCCACCGGCGGCGGGAAGCGGAGCCCCCGCCACCAGCAACCCCACCACCCCCGACAAGCCGCTGCCGGGCCGCACCCCCGTGGCCCCGTTGCTGACCCAGGAGAACCACGGATGAACCTCACCTCGCGGCGCCGCACGCACGACCGGTCCGAGGAGACCGAACGCCCCGGCCTCACCGCACTGATGCCCCCGCCGTCGGTCCCCGGCCTGGACCCCGACCGTGAACTGCTGCTGAAGGAAGCGCTGCTGCGCGAGGCCGCCGTCGCCGAACCGCGCGGAGGCCTCTCCCCCCAGGTCTCGCGCCCGCGCCGACGTCTGGTCCGGGTCATGGTGCCCGCTGTCGCCTGCGCCCTGGCGGTCGGCGGCGTCGTGGTGGTCAACCTCGCGGACTCGCCGGGGCACGGCCCCACCGCGGCCTCGGGCGGCCGCACCCCCGGCACGTCCGAAGCGGCACAGCTCCTCGACCGCATCGCACTCGCCGCCGCCGGGGAGAGGCAACCGACGGTCCGCGCCGACCAGTTCGTGTACATCGAGAGCAAGGTCGCCTTCGCCGGGCAGAGCGCCGGGGGCGGCAAGGTGACCATGCCTGCCGCGCACACGCGGCAGGTGTGGCTGTCCGCCGACGGCAGCCGCCCCGGTCTGCTGCGCGAGGAGGGCGAGCCCGACTCCTCGCTCGGCGATGACGCACCGGTCTACGACCTCGACGGCCGAGGGGCGACGCCCCGGCCGCGCACCGCACACAAGAAGGCCGCGTCGATCAGCGACCCGACGCACGAGTACGTCGCGTCGCTGCCCACCGACCCGGACGCCCTGCTGAAGCTGATCCGGGACGAGACCCACGGGCAGGGCCAGGACCCGGACCAGCGAGCGTTCACCGCGATCGGCGACCTGCTGGCCGAGACCTGGGCACCCCCGCAGGTCGGCGCCGCGCTCTACCAGGCCGCCGCGAAGATCCCCGGAGTCACCGTGATCGATGCGGCCACCGACGCCGCAGGACGCGAGGGTGTCGCCGTCGCCCGTACGGCACACGGGCAGCAGACGCAGTGGATCTTCGACCGGACCACGTACGCGTTCCTCGGCGAGCGCACGGTCCTCACCGAATCCGGCGACGCCGGCCCGGCCGGAACCGTTGTCGGCATCTCCGCGGTCCTCACCAAGGCCGCGGTCGACCGTACCGGCGAGACTCCCGCCCCGACGACGGCGTAACACGGCAGCTCTGCACACTCGCGTGGCCTGAACGGCTCCGTTCCGTATCCCCGTCCCGCAGCTCCGTCGCCGGTCCGCCTCCGTTGCGGGCCGGCGATGGGACGTTCGCTGGACGCCGGAGTATCAGGCGGGGAAGGTGTTGTCCTTGACCGCGGCGACGAAGGCCGACCAACCGGCTGCCGGGAAGACGAGGGCGGGGCCGTGCGGGACCTTGGAGTCGCGGACGGGGACGCCGGAGGGGTGACCGTCCAACACCTCGACGCAGCTGTCGTTCGCGCTTGAGCTGTACGACGACTTGTGCCAGCCGCTCAACGTGGACGCGTCCGGGATGGCGCGCTCAGTCATGGTGTCCGTACTCCTTCGCTGCCGTCCTCAGCAGGGCTTGCGACTCCTTCAGCGGCAGGGCGTCGCTCAGGGCCAGATCGTATCGGCTCTGCAACTTCCGTACCACGGACGGAGAATCCTGCACCTTACCCATGGATAAGCCCTCGCTGTACGCCAACGGTGGCTGGTCCTCGAACCACATCAGCGTGAGCATGCCGTCCATGAGGGGGTGTAAGCCCAGTGCGAACGGCATCACGTGTACGCGGATGCGCTCGGTCTCGGCCAAGCGGACGATGTGCATGAGCTGTTCCGCCATGACGCCCGGCCCGCCTACGGGGCGACGCAGCACCCCCTCGTCCAGCAGCGCCCAGACGACGGGCGTCACCGGGTCGCTCAGGATCCTGGCCCGTTCAAGGCGTGTGACGACGTTCTTGTCACGCTCCTCGGCGCTCGTGGGCGGGAACGCCGAGCCGAGGACCGCGCGAGCGTATCTCTCCGTCTGAAGGATGCCGGGCACGAAGTTCAGGGCGAACTCCCTGATCATCGTGGCCTGGGGTTCGAGCTGGCGCACGGGTTCGAAATGGTTGGCGACGGTGCCGTCGTTCTTGCTCGGCAGGAAGCTGCTCAACACATCACCCGTGTTGAGGGCCTTGTCCAGGCGCCGGGCGTCCTCCTCGGACGGGATGCGGCGCCCCGCCTCGATGTGTGAGATGTGCGACCGCGTCATGATCGCCGCCTCGGCCAGCTCCTGCTGCGTCAGTCCGGCCGCTTCCCGCTGCGCCTTCAGCCAATCCCCATAGGTATTACTCATGGTCAACTCCCGTGCGCCAAAGGGCCTGTCACCTGGAACCCCCTGGCGAGCCTAGTCCGCGCCGTCTCACTCTGTGAGTGGATCGCTACACAGCGGTGGCTCGTCCGGACGTCGACCGCTGCCGTCACACGGTCCGGGAAAACGGCCATCTACCTCAACGGAGTTGACGACGTGCTGTGCTGTATCGCCGATGCTTTTGAGCCGCTGTTGCGGTTCCTGTGGCCCGCCCAGGGGTGCCACCAGCCCATGGACTCGTATCGTGCCGAGCCGACCGCAGGCGTACACCCCGCGCCAGGCGTCGGCGTCGCGCCTCGCCCGATCCATGGTGTCGAGGTGACCGCGTGATCGCCCCGAACGCCCAGGACTCCGATTTGGTACGTCTGCTTCCGTGGTCCGGCGTGGACGGGAACCCGTGTTACGTCATCGGTGACGGGACCGGATACGTCTCCCGCGTCGCCGACAACGTCGAGAGCGTGCAACTCGGCATGGCCGCTGAACTCCTCGATCACGTCGACGACATGTTCGACGATTCCGAGGTCACGTCGGTGCAGCTCCGCTATGTCGTGGCCCGCATGGCCGAGGCGCTGCGCGATGTGTGCCGCATCGCCGAGAGCAGGGGCCTTCGCCTCCGGTCCTCCGGCCGGGGTCCCGGCGTCCCGGACGCCGACGCGTGTCCTTCGGAGTCCTGAATTCACCATGCCCCGGCCCGGTGATGCCCCTCGCGTCCTGGGCCGGAGGCGGCTGCGAAGCCGCACGAGAGATCCGTGGTGACCAGATCGGTGAGCGGGCCCGGCGTACATAGCGGGTTCGGAGTCGTCGCACAGCCCCCCATGTCCAGTGCCCCGTTCACTCTCAGTTCGGCGAGCAGCACCAGGCCGACAAGGGCGCGCCCCACCGCAGAATCAGGCCGCGTCCCGTTGGCGGTCACGCCGCTCTGCCACCGCCTACGTCGACTGCCGACCAGGGAAGTTCCATCGCCTGGACGACCTCATCGGCCTCATGACGCCGGGCGGCCTCTACGTCGTCGACGACCTGCTGCCGCAACCCACATGGCCCAGCGACCATCAGCCGCGCGTCGACAGCTTCCTCGCACAACTGCCCGAGCATGCCAACTTGCTTGGAACAGCCGCGACATGGGCATCCGGGGTGCTCGTCGGAACACGTATCTGACGGACTATCGTGGGCGGCATGTCCGCCCCTGAGCTGATCCGCATCGTGTCCCGCGACTCGCCTATGGCCCTTGCCCAGGTGGAGCGCGTCCGTGCCGAGCTGGCCGCGCTCCACCCCGCCACCGCCACCGAAGTTGTGCCGGTCAAAACGACCGGTGACAAATGGATGGGCGACCTCGCCCAGGTCGAAGGCAAAGGCGCGTTCACCAAAGAGGTCGACCAGGCGCTGCTCGCGGGCGAGGCCGATCTCGCGGTGCATTGTGTCAAGGACGTCCCCGCCGACCGGCCCCTGCCCGCCGGCACCACCTTCGCCGCCTTCCTGAAACGCGACGACATCCGCGACGCGCTCATCCACCCCGGCGGCCTCCACCTCGACCAGCTCCCGCACGGCACCCGGATCGGCACCTCGTCCGTACGGCGCATCGCCCAGCTGACCGCGTCCCACCCACACCTCGTCTGCGTGCCGATGCGCGGCAACGCGAACCGGCGCCTGGAGAAGCTCGCCGCAGGGGAGGCAGACGCACTGCTCCTGGCCGCTTCCGGGCTGGACCGCATCGGTCGCACCGACGTGATCACAGAGATCCTGTCGCCCGAGGCGATGTGCCCGCCGATCGGGGCCGGGGTCCTCGCCCTGCAATGCCGCGAGGGTGACACCGCCCTCATCGACCTCGTGAGCCCACTCGGCGACCCCGCCACGCATCGCGAGACCACTGCCGAGCGCATGTTCCTCCACGTCCTGCAGGGGCATTGCAACAGCCCCATCGCGGGATACGCCCGGGTCGAAGGCAACGGCGAACTTTCGCTGCGGGCCAAGGTCTTCACGCCCGACGGAAAAACGGTCCTGAACGCGCACGAGTGGGCCGGCCGTCTCGACCCCGCCACGCTCGGCACGTCCGTTGCCGTTGCCCTGCTGCGTCAGGGGGCGCGGGAGCTGATTGACGGCATTGCCCACTGAGCCCTCAGCCCAGGGCTCATCCCCCGCCTGAAGCGGCCCGAGCGCGGATCCGGCCGACGAACCTGGGCGCCCCCATACCCTCAGTAGCGGCGACGCCTCCACGGCGGAGTCGGCACCATACCCGTCACGCGCTACCAACTGCGGGCGGACCCGGATCCATTCCGGTTGAAACCCCTGCGCACTACTCGAACGTCGCAGAGACTCCTCTTGTCGACGCAGGAAGAAACGCGGCTTTGCTCATCTCGCACAGATCGGCCGCCTTCGTGAACCGAGCGGACTCCACGTCGTGCATGGGGCGACTGGGCTGGTGAGGGCGCTTGAGCGAGTTCGACTGACGGGCGCGCCGGCGCTTGCGCGAGAGAGGCTCGGCCGGTCGCTGCGTTCCAGGCTGCGGTCCCTCCTCGCCGCTGCCTGCTCGCCCGACGCCCCCCACCAGGCAATGGGAGTGACCATGAATGCCGATCCGTGCGACGGCGCAGCCGACTACGCGTGTTCCTCATGGACGCGCCAAGCGCACACCCGTTCATCATGTGACTAATTGAAATATCTCTTTCAGTTGGTGGCAAAGCGGGAACTGAGGTGGGTGAAGGGTCTGGGAGGCCCGACACCAGCGAGCAGGACGGCTTCGGCCACCCACCCCCCGCGCATCCGGTTCGACCGGCGAGCGTTGCGGCCTCCACCGCATCCTGTGAACCCGCGGGCGACACAGAGCGAAACCAAGGGCTTTCTCCCGATGTCCCGGACGCATCCGCAGCCAACGCACCGCGGTCCGTGAGGGGCCCTGCAGTGCCGGAACCGCGACACACGGAGGGGCCCATGCAGGGGGTGGAACACCCGGAGGCGAACTGGGTACAGGTGAACCTGACCCCGCGTTCCCGTGCCTGGCCGAGCCTGTACGACTGGCTCGCCGACGCCGCACGCGACCTCCTCGACGCGCATGCCGCACGCGCGTTTTTTTACATGCACAAGCCCCCGGGCCTGCGGGTGCGCTTCCAGGCGTCCGGGGCGGGCGCCGCCTTCTCCCTGCGGGCCGAACTCCTCGACCAGCTCGCATGGTTCGACGGGCTGGCCGCCCCGCCGGTGTGCGCGGTGTACGAGCCGGAGTCCTATCTCTTCGGCGGGCCCGCCTCCATGCCGTGGGTGCACGAGGTGTTCACGGCGGACTCGCTGGCCTGGCTCGACCATTACGCCCGATGCGGGGACGGTGACGGGCAGGCGCCGGCCGACTGGCGCCTCTCCCTCCTGCTGCTCCGCGAGATGTTCGACGGCCTGGGGATCGTCGGCCGGGAGCACCGGGGCGTCTGGGAGGCGGTGCGCACGGACACCGGACGCGCCCTGGCCGGCGGCCCCTGGGACGTCGCGCTCCGCCAGGCCGCCCAGGGCATCCGCACCTACTGGCAACGGCCGCGCGCACAACTGCTGGACGCGATGCCCGAGGCCTGGCGCGCGTCGCAGGAGCTCCACGGCGAGGCGGTACGCCGGGCCGCGGATCGCTGGCGCACGGGCTACTTCGAGGCCGGTGACGTGGTGCGTGGACCGCGCCGCGCCGCCGCCCACGCCGTGATCTTCCACTGGAACCGGGGACGGCTGTCGTACGCCCGGCAGAGCCTGCTCGCCGAGGCCCTGGCCGACGACGGGGCGGGGGACTGAGATGACCGACGCCCGAGTCCACTCCCGTCACGCCGCGACCGAGGGCCGGTTCCTCGGCGCTGCCGCTCCGGAAGGAAACAGGAGGAAGCGTCATGCCCATCATGGAACGCACCGACCTCGACCCCCTGATCGACGAACCGGACGAGCGGATCACCGGCACCGAGCTGCCCGCCGTCGACAGCCTGGCGTGCGGCTCGGTCCTCGTCTGCGACTCGACCTTCGGTGGATCCACCGTCAACTGCTGACGGCTCTCCACCCGGACATCACCTGTCCACCGCCGAGTTGAACGGAGTCACCCGGACCCGATCCGGGTGGCTCCCCCGACGAGGAGCTCCGATGCACCCAGGCAGCCAGGCCGCGTCGCGCCGCGCGGCTCTCGACAGCGCCATCCGAACCGCCGTCCGACTGTTCGACGATTTCTCCGAGGGCGGGCACGCGACGCCCGACCCCGGCATTCCCGTACTGGCCAGTCTGGTCGCCGAGACGCGCGGCCCGGCGGCGCGGACACCCGACCCCGTGGCGGCGGCGAGCGCCGGACGCGCGGTGGCCACGTGGGCGCGGACCATCGGTCGCGGCGCCTGCCATTCCGGGCTGTACGACGGCGGGTTGGCCGGAACGCTCGTCGGCCTGCGACTCGGCGCCCGCATCCACCCACCCCTGCACCGCGCCGCCGACCGGCTGCGCGACCACCTGCTGGACAGGGCGGGGACGCGCCCCTGGCGGGCGGCGGACGTCGGCCTGTCCGACTACGACCTCATCAGCGGACCGTCCGGCACACTGCTGGCGCTCTGCGTCGGCACGCCCCAGCCGAGACGGAGCGAACTCCTGCCATTCACAGTCCACTTGACGGAGCTGTGCGACAGCGGTGACCTGCGTCGACTGCGCGCCGGCCAGTATTCCGGCCACCCGGGCCTGGGCTGGATGCAGGGCCGGGTGAACACCGGCATGGGGCACGGCGTGGCGGGGCTCGTCGCCGCGCTCACCGCCGCCGTCCGCCGCGTCGGCCCGGAGCAGGAGCTGCTGGACGCCCTGCGCGGCGCCACCCGTTGGCTGGTACGGCAGTCCTTCGACGACGACCGGTCCATCCGTAGCTGGGACCCGGCGGGGCTCGACGGCCTGCCTCCTTCAGGGGCACGAGCCCGCCAGGCGTGGTGTTACGGCACCCCCGGTGTCACCTGGGCGCTGTGGGACGCGGCCGACGCCCTGGGCGACAGGTCGACGGCCGACTGGGCGGCGACCGCGTTCACCACCCTCGCGGAGCGGTACGACGAGGACCTCGACCTCTTCGGCGATCCCCTGACGGACCGACTCGGGCTGTGTCACGGTGCGGCGGGCGTGCTGGCCGTGGCGGACGCCTTCCACCGATGGGCCCGCCTGCCGGCCGCCGCCGCGCTCGGCGACCGCCTGGCCGATCACCTGGGCCGACGACTCCCGGCGGCGCTCACCTCCGGCGGACCCCGAACCACCCGGCCCGGCCGGACCTCGGCGGCTCGCACCTCGCTGCTCGACGGAGCCCCGGGCGCACTGGGCGCCCTCCTCACCGCCGACCACAACGCCTCGCGCGACTGGCTGCCCTGCTTCGGGCTGCGGTAGTGACGGCAGCGTCCCGCCGCGTCACAGCCGCCGTCCGCGCTGGTGGAGGTATTCGGCCCGGCACGGCAAGGACTCTTACGCCCGGATCGCCGGCCACGCCTGTAGTCCTTTATTTCAGCCCGGCGGTCCTGCCAGGGCCTTGAACGCCGGGCGGAGCAGGTCGGCGATGCGGTCGGCCGGGGCGTCACGCAGAGCGGCCAGGCCGAGGAACTGGTGGCCGATGGTGACGCCCAGCAAGGTGGCGATGACCAGTGCGGCGCGCAGCTCGGGGTACTCGGCTGCGGGCAGGGCAGCGCTGACGCTGTCGATCTGCCGATCGAGGGTGGCGCGGACGTGATCGGCTGCTGTCGGGTCGGTGAGCATGGAGCGCAACATCACCAGCGTGCCCTCGGGAAGGCCGCCGAGCTTGAGGTCGAGCGTGGCCAGCAGCTGATCGACGAGCGCGTCGGTGTCAGTGGCTGCCGGCAGTGTGGGGAACGCCTGCACCGTTTGGGTGAAGAGCTCGCGCTTCGAGCCGAAGTACTGCATGACGAGAGCCGGGTCGACGCCTGCCGCGGTCGCCACGGCGCGGATGGTGGTGCGATCGAATCCCTTCTCGGCGAACAGCTCCCGGGCGCTGTTGAGGATGCGCAGTTCGGTGGCTCGGCGGCGGTCGGCGCGGGACCGGTGAGGGGAGGGCACTAATTCACTCTACAGCCGTTGACCGAACCCTCGGCCGACTCCTACGGTGGTTGGGTCAACGCGTGTTGAGTGAATGGAGTGATCCCTGTGCCGGACCTGGAGACACCTGCCCTCCGCACCCCTCGCGAGGTGCTGGCCTGCTACTACCAGGCCATGCTCGACAAGTCCGCAGACGATCTCGCCGACCTGTATGCCGTGGACGCGGTGCACGAGTTCCCGTTCACCTCTCCTGGCTTTCCCCCGCGTTACGAGGGGCGCGAGGCCGTGCGTGCGGGATACCGGGTGGCCTGGGGCGCCAGCCCCGTCCGGGTGGAGGAGATCAGGAAGACCGCAGCCCACGAGACCGCCGATCCGGAAGTGATCATCGCTGAGCATGTCGTGGTAGCAACGCTGCCGACCAGACGCACCACCTTCACCGTCCCCGGTCTCCTGATGCTCCACGTCCACAGCGGACTGATCACGCGGGTCCGCGACTACATGGACGGCTTGGGAGTCGTCGGCGCCAGAGGATGAAGGCCGGACCGACAGGGGCGGACCAGGTCACCTGAGACCCAAGGTGAATCGGACCAGATCCCTTGAGATGAGACCAGGTCCCTGAAGACGGGACACGATCGCTCTCGGTCGGTGCCTCATGGCTCTGCTTGTGAGATTGCTGAAAGTGACCTTCGGCGGAGCGAAGGGTACTTTTTTGCGGCGCGATGCCGGCGAGGACAGCGAGGACACGTCAAGCCCGGGCGACTGCTGCCGTGCTGTCAGGTTCTGTCCCGGCCGTCCTGGAGGATCCCTCCTGTTTCGCCGTCGAGCAGGCTTGCGTTCACGGAGTCGGGACCGGGTGCCAAGGTGCGTCAGCGAGGGTGGGGTGGGCGTCCGCGGTCAGCCGGAGCGCGTACACCGGGCGTTCGCCGGGCACCGGGCCCAGGTAGTCGTGGCCGACCATGTGGCACCAGGCCGGCAGGTCGAGGGGTGCGGCCGGGTCCGTCGCGATCACGTGCACCACGGTCCCCGGCGGCGCTCCCTCGATCTGCCTGCGAAGACGCAGCAGGAGCGTGACGCACAGCAGTCCGGCGCCGTCAACGGTGATGTCCGCCGGGGGCATCAGGTCGCCGCTCACCGGGGCAGGGTCTGGGTGACGCGCCACAGGCGGCGGGGCAGGTCGCCTTCCTCGAAGGCGTGGACCTCGTCGAGTGTCCAGCCGTCGGCGAGGGAGTCGACCAGACGGCGGGGGAAGAAATGCACGGCGAAGCCTCCGTGTTCGTGGATGTCGTCGCCGTGGGCGATGCCGGTGCCGTAATGGGCGTCGCCGGTGTGCCGGACGGTGTAGACGAAGGTCCCGCCGGGCCGCAGCACCCGACGGACCTCACGCACGAGGCCGTGGATCTCCTCGGTGGGCAGGGCCATGCACAGCAGCATGTGCGCGAAGACCGCGTCCACGGACGCGTCCGGCAGCGGCAAGGGCTCGCGTACGTCGTGGACCGTGGTGGTCACCCGCTCGGCGACGTCCTGGGACAGCGCGGCCCGGCGCAGCTGTTCCAGGCCGACGGGGCTGAAGTCGGCGGCCCGGACGCTGAATCCCTGGCGGGCGAGCCAGAGGGCGTCGCGGCCGTGTCCGGCGCCCAGCTCCAGCACGTCCTTCGCTCCGGCCGCGCGGAAGACCCGGGCGGCGTGGACGGCGGGGGCGGAGGGCTCTTCGCCGTACATGCCCGGGTGGGAGGTGTAGGTGTTCTGCCAGTGCTGCCGTTGTGTCTCGGCCAGCTCCTCGGCGCCGTCGCTCATATCCGCTTTCTTCCCTTTCCGGATTCCCCGACAGCCTAGGCCGTGTCGTCCCGGAGGGCGTCGGCCAGGGCCTGGCGCAGTTGGTCGGCCGTTGGTACGCCGGCCAGGCCGTCCGGGGTCCGGTACATGCGGCAGGTCAGTCCCGGGGCCCGGCCGGGCTCGGCGAAGGGGTCACGTCCGTCGATCAGGATCGTCGGCGAGCCGGTGAAGTGCGCGGCCTCCGCCTCGGCCTGGGTGGTGAGAGTGCGGGTCCGGAACGTCACATCGTGCAGGCCCAGCCCGGCGAGCTCCTGATGGAGGCGGTCGGCGGCGGTCCGGGTGTTCGGGCAGTCGGGCACGACCAGCAGTTCGATCTTCATGGCGTCGTTGTGCATGTTGTGTTCCCGTCGGGATCAGGTGCGGCAGTCGCCGCCGGGGCGGCAGCCGCACGGGTCGGCCTCCGAGGCGGCGGCCGGCGTCGTGGGGGCGGAGCTTGGGGCGCAGCAGCCCTTGCCCTGCCAGGCATCACGGCCTTCCCTGACGGCGATGGCGGCGATGACAAGGGCGGCGATCGGGTCGGCCCAGGACCAGCCGAGCACCAGGTTGGCCAGCAGGCCGGCCAGGAGCACGGCGGAGAGGTAGGTGCAGAGCAGGGTCTGCTTGGAGTCGGCGACGGCGGAGGCGGAGCCGAGTTCCCGGCCGGCCTTGCGCTGGGCCGCGGACAGGAACGGCATGATCGCCAGCGAGAGCGCGGCGACGACGATGCCGGGGACGGAGCGGTCGGCATCGCCGGATCCGGTCAGCGCGCGCACGGAGTCGACGCTCACGTACAGCGCGAGGGCGAAGAAGGAGACGGCGATGATCCGCAGCGCGCGCTGCTCGCGGGCTTCGCGGACGGCGTGGTCGGTCGCGGAGAACTGCCAGGCGACGGCTGCGGCGGAGGACACCTCGATGACGGAGTCGAGCCCGAAGCCGATCAGCGCGGTGGAGGAGGCGACGGTGCCGGCGGTGATCGCGACGATTGCCTCGATGACGTTGTAGGCGATGGTCGCGGCGACCAGCAGGCGGATGCGTCGGGTCAGCGCATCACGGCGGGCCGGGCTCGGGCCGAGTGATACCGCGGTCATTCAGCAGCATCCCTTCTCGTCCGCCTCGACGCAGGTACGGTCGGCCTCGACGGCGACGACGGCGTTGCGCAAGTCGTCCAAGGCGTGCCCGAGACGTTCGTCGGCGAGCTCGTAGCGGGTGCGCCGGCCGTCGGGGACGGTCACGACCAGGCCGCAGTCGCGCAGGCACGCGAGGTGATTCGACAGCCGGGTCCGGGAGATCTGCAGAGAGTCGGCGAGGTCGGCCGGGTAGGCCGGGGCCTGCCCCAGGGCGAGCAGTATGCGGCAGCGGATGGGGTCGGCGAGGGCGCGACCGAACCGCGCCAGCACCTCGATGTCAGCGGCGAGAGTCAGCACACCATGACAGTACATGAATTCGTGAATTCAGCAATGCGTGGATCGTTGTCGCCGATACGGCTGCTCGCCTCCGCGCCGTGGGCGGGGTGAGGCCCCTGGCCTCGGCATCCCGGTGCAGCCGCATCGTTTGGCCCGCACCTCGGCCAACTGGGGCCGACGGGCGGTGTGGTGTCGGTATGTCAGGAGTGTCGTCGGCTCACCGCTGCCGCAACGCGAACCACAGCTCCGTCCGTACGTCCATGTCGTCCAGGTCCGCGTCCAGCAGCGTCGCGCAGCGGGCGATGCGCTGGCGGACCGTGTTGCGGTGGACCTGGAGGGCGGTGGCCGTGCGGTCCCAGCTGCCGTGCAGGCTCAGCCAGCAGCGCAGGGTCTCGGCCAGGGGCTCGGTGAGCGGGGCGAGGAGGGCGCGGGCGTGGGCCTCCGCCTGGTCGGGAGGGATCAGGGCGGCCAGGCCGGCTCCGGCGCCGGTGTGGTGGTGGGCCAGCGGGGTGCGGGTGGCCACGGCGCGGCCCAGGGCGCGGGTCGCCTGGCCGTCGGCGAGGTCGAGTGCCGTGATGGGTGCGGGGGAGGAGGCGCCGAGCGTCCAGCCGGGCTGCGGGGTGATCCGGTCGCCGCCGGGGACCAGCACCCTGACGGCGTCGCGGCCCCGGCCCGCGTCGACCAGGGCCGAGCCGAGGGCGGCGCCCAGCGCGCCGGCGGTGAGCGGGTCGACCGGGCCGTCGCCGCTGCGGCGCGCGCGCACCACCGTCCACTGCTCGGCGCAGCCGAGCAGCGGCGCGACGTCCTGCGGGTCCGCGCCCAGCAGCATCCGGACGAGGGCGGCCGACCGGCCCGCCGCGTCGGCGCCCTGGTGCGGGGCGGCCAGCAGGGAGAGCAGGACGACCGCGACCCCGGCGATGGTGTGGTCGCCCGCCTCGCGCCGGTCCGTCGCCAGTGCCAGGACGAGGCCCTGGCCGCCGCCCAGCGCGTACGCGGACAGGTGTGCCTTACGCAGGGTGTCGGTGGCGGACGTCGGGGCGGGGCGCGTCACGGTGGAGACCACCCGGGTGAGCCGGGTCAGCGCAGCCCCGATGTCGGGGGCCGGGCGGCGGCCCGACGCGTGCAGTTCCTCGCCGTCGGCGGAGAGCAGCACCGCCCGGCCCTCCAGTTGGGCCGCCAGCTGGTGCAGTACCGCGGGGATCGGGTCCGGCCTGGCCGCCGCCGTGGCCAGGGCCTGCTGGGCCCGGGTCACCCGGCGCAGCTCGCGGTGCCGGGCCTCGGCCATCAGCCGCCACACCGCCCGCGCGATCGTCGTGAACGGGGTCTCGGGCGGCACCTCCACCAGCGGCAGCCCATGCCGGTCGCACGCCTCGATCAGCGCCTGCGGCACCGTGTCGAACACCGGCGTCACCCCGAAACCGAGCGCCGCCGCCCCCGCCTCCACCAGCCGGGCCACATAGGCGTCCGGGTCCTTGAGCAGCACCCCGGCGCTCAGCAGCAGCTCACCGCCGAGCAGATACGGGTACGGGTCGGCCATCTCCGAGGTGTGCACCCACAACAGATCCGCCTCGGCCGGACCCGCGATCCGGTGCAGCCCGAGCTCCTCACGGGCGAGCAGCTCCGTGAGCGGGATCGGGGGCGTGGGGGGAGCGGAGAGGGGAGGGGGACTGGGCGGGGCGACCCCGGCCGAGGCTTCCGGCATGGACGGTCCATCCATCGAGGATTTCAATTATGGATGAAACGTACACTTCAGCGTCGCTTGCGGGCCACCTACCGTCTTCACCACATACGACGAGCGCACATGACTGAAACGGAGGAAGCCCATGGCTGTCGACTACGCGGTGATCATCGTCTATCTGGCCGGCATGCTCGCCATGGGCTGGTGGGGCATGCGCCGCGCCAAGTCCAAGAGCGAATTCCTGGTGGCCGGGCGCCGCCTCGGCCCCTGGATGTACTCCGGCACGATGGCCGCCATCGTTCTCGGCGGCGCCTCCACCATCGGCGGTGTCGGCCTCGGCTACCAGTACGGGCTCTCCGGCGCCTGGATGGTCTTCACCATCGGCCTCGGACTGCTGGCCCTCTCCGTCTTCTTCTCGGCGCGCATCGCCCGGCTGAAGGTCTACACCGTCTCCGAGATGCTCGACCTGCGCTACGGCGGCCGGGCCGGGCTCATCTCCGGTGTCGTCATGTGGGCGTACACGCTGATGCTCGCGGTCACCTCGACCATCGCGTACGCCACCATCTTCGACGTCCTCTTCGACGTGAACCGGACCGTCGCGATCATCCTCGGCGGCGCCATCGTCGTCGCGTACTCGACGCTCGGCGGCATGTGGTCGATCACGCTCACCGACATGGTGCAGTTCGTCGTCAAGACCATCGGTGTGCTGCTGCTCCTGCTCCCCATCGCGGTGATCAAGGCGGGCGGCTTCAGCGAGATGAAGGCCAAGCTGCCCACCGAGTACTTCGACCCGCTGGGCATCGGCGGCGAGACGATCTTCACGTATGTGCTGATCTACACCTTCGGCATGCTGATCGGCCAGGACATCTGGCAGCGGGTGTTCACCGCGAAGAGCGACCGGACGGCCCGCTGGGGCGGCACCGTCGCCGGTACGTACTGTCTGGTGTACGCGGTCGCGGGCGCCGTCATCGGCACCGCCGCCAAGGTCATGTACCCGAACCTGTCCAGTGCGGACGCCGCGTTCGCGACCATCGTCAAGGACGAACTGCCCGTCGGTGTGCGGGGACTGGTCCTCGCCGCCGCGCTGGCCGCGGTGATGTCCACCTCCTCCGGTGCGCTGATCGCCTGCGCGACCGTCGCCAACAACGACATCTGGTCGCGGTTGCGAGGCGCGGTGTCGCGGGGCGGTGGCGAGGAGCACGACGAGGTGAAGGGCAACCGGGTCTTCATCCTCGTCATGGGCGTCGGCGTCATCGCCATCGCCATCGTGCTCAACAACGTGGTCGAGGCCCTGACCGTCGCGTACAACCTCCTCGTCGGCGGCCTGCTGGTGCCGATCCTCGGCGGACTGCTGTGGCGCCGCGGAACCGCGGCGGGCGCGCTGGCCGCGGTGTCGGTCGGTGGCGTCGCCGTGATCGGCCTGATGGCGACGTACGGAATCCTCGCCAACGAACCCGTCTACTACGGGCTGCTGGCCTCGCTCGCGGTGTATGTGATCGTCTCCCTGGCGACGAAGCCCACCGACGAGGCCGTACTGGCCGTCTGGCGCGAGCGGCTGGCGGGGCGGGCGGACCAGGACGGGCCGACGGCCGAGAAGACCGCCGCCGCCGTGGGGACCCCGCACTCCACCGCGTCCGCCACATTCGAATAACGTACGAACGCCCACAAAGCGCGTACCACCTCCGCGTCACCCGTATCGCAACAAGAAAGGCACCCGCCATGAGCAGCAACGAAACGCCGCGCGGTCCCGTCGACTCCTCCCGCGTCCCGCGGTACGCCGGACCCGCGACGTTCGCCCGGCTGCCCCGCCTCGACGAGGTCGGCACCGCCGATGTCGCCGTCGTCGGCGTGCCCTTCGACACGGGTGTCTCCTACCGCCCCGGTGCCCGCTTCGGCGGCAACGCGATCCGTGAGGCGTCGCGCCTGCTGCGCCCGTACAACCCGGCGCAGGACGCCTCGCCGTTCGCCCTCGCGCAGGTCGCCGACGCCGGTGACATCGCCGCGAACCCGTTCAACATCAACGAGGCCGTCGAGACGATCGAGGCCGCGGCCGACGATCTCCTCGCGACCGGCGCCCGTCTGATGACGCTCGGCGGCGACCACACCATCGCGCTGCCGCTGCTGCGGTCCGTCGCGAAGAAGCACGGCCCCGTCGCCCTGCTCCACTTCGACGCCCACCTCGACACCTGGGACACGTACTTCGGCGCCGAGTACACCCACGGCACCCCGTTCCGCCGGGCCGTCGAGGAGGGCATCCTCGACACCTCCGCGCTCTCCCACGTCGGCACCCGCGGCCCGCTCTACGGCAAGCAGGACCTGGACGACGACGCGAAGATGGGCTTCGGCATCGTCACCTCCGCCGACGTCATGCGGCGCGGTGTCGACGAGGTCGCCGACCAGCTCCGTCAGCGCATCGGTGACCGGCCGCTCTACATCTCCATCGACATCGACGTCCTGGACCCGGCGCACGCCCCCGGCACCGGCACCCCGGAGGCCGGCGGTCTGACCTCCCGAGAGCTGCTCGAAATCGTCCGCGGTCTGTCCTCCTGCAACCTGGTCTCCGCCGACCTGGTCGAGGTCGCCCCCGCGTACGACCACGCCGAGATCACCTCCGTCGCCGCCTCCCACACGGCGTACGAGCTGACGACAATCATGTCCCGCCAGATCGCAGAGGCCCGCACGAAGTGAGCCACGACCACCACGACGAGCGGCCGCAGCTCACCCCCGAGCAGATCGCGGCCGCTCTGAACCCCCCGGCCGGACGCAACGGCGGAGACCTCGTCGTCGAAACCCTCCAGGGCCTCGGCGCGACCACCGTCTTCGGTCTGCCCGGCCAGCACGCGCTGGGCATGTTCGACGCGCTGCGCCGCTCGTCGCTGAACTACATCGGCCTGCGGGTCGAGAACAACGCGGGCTTCGCCGCCGACGCCTACGGCCGGATCACCGGCGAGGTCGCCCCGCTGCTGCTCTCCACCGGCCCCGGGGCGCTCACCTCCCTCGCCGCGCTCCAGGAGGCGGCGGCGGCCTCGGCCCCCGTGCTGGCCGTCTCCAGCCAGATCCCGACCGCGGGACTGGGCGGCGGACGCCACGGCTACCTGCACGAACTGAGGGACCAGAAGGCGTCGTTCCGCGATGTCGTGAAGTCGGTCCACACCGTTCGTACGGCCTCCCAGATCCCGTCGGCGATCGCGGCCGCCTGGGAGTCCGCGCTGACCGCCCCGCACGGTCCGGTCTGGGTCGAGATCCCGCAGGACGTACTCCTCGCCGAGACCACGCTGCCCGTCGTCACGGCGATGGACGCCACCCCTCGCGCACTGCACGCCCGTCCCGAACTGACCGCCGTCGCGGCCGACCTGCTGTCGAAGGCGGAACGCCCGGCGATCATCGCGGGCGGCGGAGTCGTACGCTCCGACGCGTCCGGCAAGCTGCTCGCGCTCGCGGAGAAGATCGACGCACCCGTCGTCACCACCTTCGGCGGCAAGGGCGCCTTCCCGTGGGAGCACCCGCTCTCGCTCCAGTCCTGGCTGGAGGACCGCCACACGACGGACTTCCTGGAGTCCGCCGACGTGCTGCTGGTCGTCGGCTCCGGACTCGGTGAACTCTCCTCGAACTACCACACGTTCGCCCCGCGCGGCCGGGTCGTCCAGATCGAGGCCGACGCCGGCAAGCTGGAGTCCAACCACCCCGCGCTCGGCATCCACGCCGACGCCCGCGAGGCCCTGTCCGACCTCCTCGACGCGGTCGACCGCCGCGAGGACCCGTCGGCGCCGGACCGGGTCCGTACGGTCCTCGCAGCGGTACGCGACCGGATCGCCGGCCAGGAACTCACCCTGGAGCAGCAGCTCATCGCCTCGGTCCGCCAGGCGCTGCCCGACGCGTCACCCAGCTTCTGGGACATGACGATCCTGGCCTACTGGGCCTGGTCCGCCTTCGACGCCCGCCATCCGAACACGATGCACTCGGCCCAGGGCGCGGGCGGCCTCGGCTACGGCTTCCCCGCCGCCCTCGGCGCGGCGACGGCCGACCGTACGAGGCCGGTGCTGGCGGTCTCCGGCGACGGCGGCGCGATGTACTCGATCGCGGAGCTGGCCACGGCCCGCCAGTACGACCTGCCGGTCACCTGGCTGATCGTCGACGACGGCGGCTACGGCATCCTGCGCGAGTACATGACGGGCGCCTTCGGCGAGGCCACGGCGACGGAACTCGCCCGCCCCGACTTCGTCGCCCTCGCCGAGTCCTTCGGCGTTCCGGCGGTCCGCACGACCCCCGGGACGCTCGCCGCCGACCTGGCGAAGTCCTTCGCCGAGCCGGGCCCTTCGGTGGTCGTGCTCCCGGCCCTGCTGAGGATGTTCGAGCCGACGCATCTGTGACCGCGCCGGGCCCCGTGCGTCAGGTCATCAGACGGCCGTGCACGGGTGCGTAATCGGCCATCTGCTGATGGAAGCCCTTGGTGAACTCCCCCCTCTCTCCTTCTCCGAGAGTGGTGGGGAGTTTGCCGTTGGCCGGTATGAAGTCCGCTATGGCGCGGAACAGTTCGCCGGCGGCCTTTCCGCGGTCCGACCCCTTCCGCCGGGCCTCCATCAAGTAATGCGCCGCCTTGCTCAGCGGGGGCCTGAGATGCTCCTCCGGCCGCTTCAGCACTTTGTCCCGGGCCTCCTGTTTGTCCAGCGCCCGGTCGCCGGTACCGACGGAACACAGGACGTGCAGGGTCGCGTACAGCTGACCGCAGCGGTAGGCGGTGCTCGGCTGGGCTTCGGACATGACTTCGTGAACCTCCTCATGGGGCCGGCCGACGACTGCGACCACTGACTACCCCGGTCCCGGACGCCGCGAACGTCCCGGCGCAGGCATCGGGCCTTTGAACGTCAAGTCCTGGCCAATTGGACCGTGTTCCCTACAACTTTCCGGTCCGTCGGGAGTCATCTGTGTCGGGCGTGCCGGGGGCGCGCCCGTACAGATGACTCAGGGGACGGAAGCCTCATGACTGGATCCCACATAACCCGCCGTGCACGGGGCGCGCTGTCCGTCGCGCTCGCGGCGGGCGTGCTCGCACCCGTGGCGCTCGGCGCCGCACCCGCCGCCGCCGCGACGCCGACGGTGAGCTGCACGTCCGGCAAGGCGGGGCTGGCCGCCAAGCTGTCGAAGGACATCACCGCCGCGCTCAAGGGCCGGAAGTCGACGACGGCCGTGGCCCTCTACGACCGGACCACCAAGACGAACTGCTCCCTGCGGGCGACGACGAAGTACGACTCGGCCAGTGTCGTGAAGGCGACCGTGCTGGCCACGCTGCTCTGGGACAACAAGAAGCACAACCGCTATCTCACCCAGCGCGAGATCAACCTCACCACCGCCATGATCACCAAGTCCGACAACGACGCGACCACCAGTCTGTGGAAGCAGCTCGGGGTGACCAAGGTCAAGGCGTTCCTGAAGGCCGCCGGGATGACGCACACCGTGCCCGGCTCCGGTGGCTACTGGGGACTGACCCAGATCACCGCCCAGGACGAGCAGCGGCTGCTGACCCTGCTGACCGCGAAGAACTCCGTGCTGAGCGACAACGCGCGCTCCTATGAGCTGGGCCTGATGCGCAAGGTCGTCTCCTCGCAGCGCTGGGGCACGCCCGCCGGCGCGCCGTCCGGCGTGACCGTCCAGGTCAAGAACGGCTGGCTGCCGCGCGCCACCCACGGCTGGCGGGTGCACAGCATCGGCGCCTTCACGGGCAAGGGGCACGACTACGCGATCACCGTGCTCACCCAGGACAACAAGACGATGAACGACGGCATCAACACCATCCAGGCCGTCGCCCGCGCCGTGCACAAGGACCTCAACCCGGCCGTCGCCACGAAGTCCACCGTCGCCCCGCCCGCCGCCCCGCAGGAGGCGGTGCCCGCGGTGCCGGAGGCACCGGCCGTACGGATGCTCACCGCGACGCCGCAGTCGTAGCGGACGCGTCCGAAGCCGCCCTCGATCGCCGGACGCGGCATGCTCGTCCGGCGATCGGGGAGACGGCGGGCCGGGCCGCCCTCGCCCGGCACAGCGGCCCCGGCTCCCCGGGCTGACGCAACCGGGCGTAGTGCCTTTCGTCGCATCGGACCTACGCCGAAGGGACCGTCTTTTGTAACAGCGGGATGAAATCCGCTGCCCAGCGCGTTGGTGCCTTCCGGTAGAGCAGGTCGAACGGGGAGGTACCGGTGACGGACGCAGGGCAGGCGGAGGGCGCGGCGCAGGCCTCGGGCTGGGCTCGGCGGCTGATCGGCTACGCATGGCGCTACCGGCGCAATGTGCTGCTGGCGCTCGGCTCGTCGCTGGCCGGCATGGCGGTGATGGCGCTCGTCCCGCTGATCACCAAGGTGATCATCGACGATGTCGTCGTCGACCACACGCGTTCCCTCGCCGTCTGGACCGGACTCCTCATAGTCGCCGCCGTGCTGGTGTACATATCCACGTACATCCGCCGCTACTACGGCGGCCGGCTCGCCCTCGACGTACAGCACGACCTCCGTACCGAGATGTACGGGACGATCACCCGCCTCGACGGCAAGCGGCAGGACGAGCTGTCCACCGGGCAGGTCGTCGGGCGCGCCACCAGCGACCTCCAGCTGATCCAGGGACTTCTGTTCATGCTTCCGATGACCATCGGGAACGTGCTGCTCTTCCTCATCTCCCTGGTGATCATGGCGTGGCTCTCGCCCCTGCTCACCCTGGTCGCGATCGCCGTCGCGCCCGCCCTCTGGTACATCGCCCGCCGTTCCCGCGCCCGCCTCTTCCCCGCCACGTGGTACGCCCAGGGGCAGGCCGCCGCCGTCGCCGGAGTCGTCGACGGGGCCGTCTCCGGGGTCCGGGTCGTCAAGGGCTTCGGGCAGGAGGACCAGGAGACCGGCAAACTGCGCGAGGTCGGCCGCAAGCTGTTCGCCGGACGGCTGCGGACGATCCGGTTGAACTCCCGCTACACCCCGGCGCTCCAGGCCGTCCCCGCGCTCGGCCAGGTCGCGATGCTGGCCCTCGGCGGCTGGCTCGCCACCCGGGGCGAGATCACCCTCGGCACGTTCGTCGCCTTCTCCACCTACCTCGCCCAGCTCGTCGGCCCGGTCCGGATGCTCGCCATGGTCCTCACCGTCGGACAGCAGGCCCGTGCCGGCGTCGAGCGCGTACTGGAGCTGATCGACACCGAGCCGGCCATCAAGGACGGCACCAAGGAACTCCCGGCCGACGCCCCCGCGAGCGTCGAGTTCGACGACGTACGGTTCGGCTACGCCGACGACCGCCCCGTCCTCGACGGGTTCTCGCTGACCATCGAGCCCGGTGAGACCGTCGCCGTCGTCGGCGCGTCCGGCAGCGGCAAGTCCACCGTCTCGCTGCTGCTGCCCCGCTTCTACGACGTGACGCACGGCGCCGTCCTGGTCGGCGGCCACGACGTCCGCGAGCTGACCCAGCGGTCCCTGCGTGCCGCCATCGGCCTCGTGCCGGAGGACAGCTTCCTGTTCTCCGACACCGTCCGCGCCAACATCGCCTACGGAGTCCCGGACGCCACGCAGGAACAGATCGAGCAGGCGGCCCGCGCCGCCCAGGCCGACCGGTTCATCGCGGACCTGCCCGGGGGCTACGACACCAAGGTCGGCGAGCACGGACTCACCCTCTCCGGCGGCCAGCGCCAGCGCGTCGCGCTCGCCCGCGCCATCCTCACCGACCCCCGGCTGCTCCTCCTCGACGACGCCACCTCCGCCGTCGACGCCCGCGTCGAGCACGAGATCCACGAGGCACTGCGCCAGGTGATGGCCGGGCGGACGACCCTGCTGATCGCCCACCGCCGCTCCACCCTCGGTCTCGCCGACCGGATCGCCGTGCTGGAGCACGGCAGGCTCGCCGACATCGGTACGCACGAGGAGCTGGAGCGCCGCTGCGCGCTCTACCGGCGGCTGCTCACCGACCCGGACGAGCTGGGTGGCACCTCACCCGGACACCACCCGCTGACCGCCGCCGCCGACACCACCCCCGAGGACGACCGCGCGCTCCAGGAGGAGCTGGACGCCGCGTTCGACGCCGAGCGCGGCATCAGTCCCCACCTGTGGATCCGCAAGGACGAGCCGCGCGACTCCGGGGCGGCCGGCATGCCCGCGACCCCCGAGCTGCTCGCCCAGGTCGAGGCCCTGCCACCGGCCACCGACACACCCGACATCGACGAGGCGAGGGCCGTCCGCGCCGAGGAGTCGTACGGCCTGCGCAGGCTGCTGCGCGGCTTCGGGCTGCCGCTCCTGGCGAGCCTGGCCCTGGTGGCGGTGGACGCGGGCGCCGGACTCCTGCTGCCCGTACTGATCCGGCACGGCATCGACCAGGGTGTCTCCCAGCTCGCCCTCGGTGCCGTCTGGGCGGCCTCCGCGCTGGCCCTGGTGGTCGTGCTCGTGCAGTGGGCGGCGCAGATCGGCGAGAACCGGATGACGGGCCGCACCGGCGAGCGGGTGCTGTACTCACTGCGGCTGAAGATCTTCGCGCAGCTCCAGCGGCTCGGCCTGGACTACTACGAGCGCGAGCTGACCGGACGCATCATGACCCGGATGACGACGGACGTGGACGCGCTGTCGACGTTCCTGCAGACCGGTCTGGTCACGGCCTTCGTCTCCGTCGTCACCTTCTTCGGCATCATGGTCGCCCTGCTGGTCCTCGACGTGTCGCTGGCCCTCGTCGTGTTCGCCACGCTGCCGGCGCTGATCGTCGGCACGTTCTTCTTCCGCCGCAAGAGCGTCAAGGCGTACGAGCTGGCCCGCGAGCGCATCAGTGTCGTCAACGCCGACCTCCAGGAGTCCGTCTCCGGACTGCGGATCGTGCAGGCGTTCCGCCGCGAGCGCGACGGCGCGGACCGGTTCGCGGAGCGCAGCGACCACTACCGCCGGGCGAGGGTCCGCGGCCAGTGGCTGATATCGGTCTACTTCCCGTTCGTGCAGCTGCTGTCGTCGGTGGCCGCGGCCGCCGTCCTGATCGTCGGCGCGGGCCGGGTCGACCACGGCACGCTCACCACCGGTGCGCTGGTCGCGTACCTCCTCTACATCGACCTGTTCTTCGCCCCGGTGCAGCAGCTCTCCCAGGTCTTCGACGGTTACCAGCAGGCCACCGTCTCCCTCGGCCGCATCCAGGAACTGCTGCGCGAGCCGACTTCCACCGACGCCGCGGACGAACCGCTGGACGTGCTGTCGCTGCGCGGCGAGATCGCCTTCGAGGACGTGACCTTCGCCTACGGCTCGGGTGACGACGCCGAGGAGGCCCTGATCGGGGTCGACCTGCGGATACCGGCCGGCCAGACGGTCGCGTTCGTCGGCGAGACGGGCGCCGGGAAGTCCACCCTCGTCAAGCTCGTCGCCCGGTTCTACGACCCGACGGGCGGCCGGGTCACCGCGGACGGCACCGATCTGCGCCGGCTCGACCTCACCGCGTACCGGCACCGGCTCGGAGTCGTGCCGCAGGAGGCGTACCTCTTCGCCGGAACGGTCCGCGACGCCATCGCGTACGGGCGGCCCGAGGCCACCGACGCTCAGGTGGAGGCGGCCGCGCGGGCGGTGGGCGCCCACGACATGATCGCCACCCTGGACGGCGGGTATCTGCACGAGGTCGCCGAGCGGGGCCGCAACCTCTCGGCCGGGCAGCGTCAGCTGATCGCCCTCGCCCGCGCCGAACTCGTCGACCCCGACGTCCTGCTGCTCGACGAGGCGACCGCCTCCCTCGACCTGGCCAGCGAGGCCCTGGTCAACCAGGCGACCGACCGGCTCACCGGCCGGCGCACCACCCTGGTCGTCGCCCACCGGCTGACCACCGCGGCCCGCGCCGACCGGGTCGTGGTGATGGACCACGGCCGGGTCGTCGAGGACGGCACGCACGACGAACTCCTCGCCCGCGACGGGCACTACGCCCTGCTGTGGCGCACGTTCATCGGGGAGGACGAGCCCGCCGGGGTGTGAACCGCGGGCCCGCCCACCCGTTCACCCGCTGATGCCGGAGATCCTGCCGGTCCGCAGGTCCGACCGCACGGTCAGATACGTGTACGTGGGGTGCCTGCCCTTGCTCCAGGTGAGCCGCACCTTCGACCACGTGTGGCCCGCCCCGCTCTCGTCCGGGGTGACCCGGAAGGCGAGCGGGGTGTTCTGGGCGCGGAGCACACCGTCCGCGTGGTTGCGCTTCTCCCAGGTGTTCAGCTGGGTGCGCAGGTGGGGCGTCAGGTAGAACGACCTCAGGGCGGTGGCGAGCTTGCCGCCGCCCTCCACCGTGGCGGCATCGATGTAGGCACCGTAGAAGTGGGCCACCTGCTGGTAGGCCGGGGTTCCGGCGTCGCTGCGTACCGGCGCCGCGACCACCGGCGCCTGCGGGGCCGACGCGGCGGCCGGGACCACGGCGACGACGGAGAGGAGTGCGGTGGCGAGCAACGTCTTTCCGACGACGCGCCGGCCGAGGGGGCCTTGTGCACTGCGGAGTTGGAGCATGGCAGTTCCTGCCTTTCGTGTGGCTCTGCCTGGTTGGAGCCATGCTGTGGCGATTTGGTTGCCCGGGAGGCGGAGCACGCCGGATGCAACCTTCGGATGACCTCCTGCGTCGTACGCATGTGTGCGTATGTACCGAGCGAGGGCGTAAATGTTCGATTAGCTGATGGGGCTGCTGGTGATCAGAAGGACCGGAGAGGCCGGAGGGACCGGAGAGGCCGGAGGGACCGGAGCACTCGATGCGACCGGTGCGGCTGATGTGGTCGACGCCGGCGTTGTGGCCGGAGCGGTCGGCGGGGGCGGACGCGGCATCGGGCGCCGGATGCTCGTATACCTGTTCGTCCTGCCGCTGGTGACCGCAGGTCTGCTGCTCAGCGGCACCGCGGCGAGCAGCGCCCAAGCTGCGACGGCCTGCCCCGGGCGCCTCGCGAAGGCGGTCCCGTTCAAGACCGGTGAGCTACGCGTCTACAAGAGCCGCTCCTACGCCTGCGCCGTCGCGGTCGCCAAGAAGCCGGGCCCGCGCCGCAAGATGTCCGTGACGATCCAGCCGCGCGGCGGCAGCCCCGTCGTCGACAGCGGCAGTTACACCAGGCAGGCCGGCCCGGTGACGGTCCACGCGCTGAACCGGTGCGTCCGGGCCTCGGCCACGATTTCGGGGAAGTCCGGTTCCACGGGCTGGATTCTCTGCTGAGGCGGGCGGGCCGACCTCCGTCGGTCCGGCCGACGACGGCGGCCGGAGCGGCCGACGAGGACCGACGGCCCGGGACCGTGGCTTTCCCCGGCATCTCTCCCCCGGAATCTTTCCCATGACAACAGGGTCTGGCGGTGCCGGTGTTGCCCCGCTAGGTTCACGACGAATGTTGTGAATCATGGGGAGGGTGCATGCGCAAGGCGCTCAGAGGGTTCCTGTCACTCGCGGTGCTCATCGGCACGGTGAGTGCGACGGGTGCCTCGGCCGGGGCGGCCACCGCCGCGGAACCGGCCGCGTTCCGGAGCACGGCCGTCGGCGACGACGGCACGAGTACGGACATCAAGGACCGCATCCTGGCCATCCCGGGAATGAGTCTCATCGAGGAGAAGCCGTACGCGGGCTACCGCTACTTCGTCCTCAACTACACCCAGCCGATCGACCACCGGAACCCGTCCAAGGGCACCTTCCAGCAGCGCATCACCCTGCTGCACAAGGACACGTCCCGCCCGACGGTCTTCTACACCAGTGGCTACAACGTCTCCACGAACCCCGGCCGTTCCGAGCCGACCCGGATCGTCGACGGCAACCAGGTCTCCCTGGAGTACCGTTTCTTCACCCCGTCCCGCCCGGCGCCCGCCGACTGGTCCAAGCTCGACATCTGGCAGGCCGCCAGCGACCAGCACCGCGTCTTCACCGCGCTGAAGCAGATCTACACCAAGAACTGGCTGACCACCGGCGGCTCCAAGGGCGGCATGACCGCCACGTACTTCGAGCGCTTCTACCCCGAGGACATGGACGGCGTCGTCGCGTACGTCGCGCCCAACGACGTGGTCAACAAGGAGGACTCGGCGTACGACCGGTTCTTCGAGAACGTCGGCACCAAGGAGTGCCGCGACAAGCTGAACGGGGTGCAGCGCGAGGCGCTGGTCCGCCGCGGGCCGCTGGAGAAGAAGTACCAGGAGTACGCCGCCGCGAACAGCTACACCTTCGACACCGTCGGCTCGCTCGACCGGGCGTACGAGGCTGTCGTCATGGACTACGTCTGGGCGTACTGGCAGTACAGTCTGCTGTCCGACTGCGACACCATCCCCGCCGACGCCAAGAACGCCCCCGACCAGGCGATCTGGGACTCGATCGACTCGATCTCCGGGTTCTCCGCCTACGCCGACCAGGGCCTGGAGAAGTACACCCCGTACTACTACCAGGCGGGCACCCAGCTCGGTTCCCCGAACATCAAGCAGCCGTGGCTCGGCAAGCTGAGCCGGTACGGATACCAGCCGCCGCGCACCTTCGTGCCGCGCTCCATCCCGATGAAGTTCCAGCCGTCGGTGATGCGTGACGTCGACAACTGGGTGAAGCGTCACGCCAACCACATGCTGTACGTGTACGGGCAGAACGACCCGTGGGGTGCCGAGCCCTTCCGGCTCGGAGCGGGCGCCCGTGACAGCTATGTCATGACCGTGGCGGGCGGCAACCACGGCTCCAACGTGGCAGGGCTCGACGCGGATGACAAGGCGACGGCCACCGCCGCCATTCTGCGCTGGGCGGGCGTCGCACCGGCCGCCGTGCGGGAGGACCCGGCGAAGGCGAAGCCGCTCGCGAAGTTCGACGCGCGGCTCGACAAGCGGGACGTGACGAGCGAGCGCGGGCTGCGTCCGTAGCGGTTGCTGAGAAGCGGTCCTCGTGAGGCCGTCCTCGCGGGGAGGGAAGGGGCTGTGCGCGAGCACAGCCCCTTCCCGGTTCGGCGAATTCCCGGGACCGGGGGCTTTCGTTCAGGATCACGCCGGGCTGATCCCAGACGAAGGACCCTAGTACGTCAGCCCGTGACCGACCGGGTACAGCACCCGCGCCGGGTCGTCGGCGCGCTGCACGGGCACCGGCAGCGTGCCCTCCGGCTCTACGCGGCCCGCGATCACGCGGGCGGCGGCGCGCAGTTCGACATCGGTCCAGGAGTACGTGGCCAGGTTCGCCGCGAACCCGGTCCCGGCCAGCTGGGCGACGTCGTACGGATTGCGGATCGCGACCGTGATCACCGGGATGCCGGTGGCCGCGAGGGCGCTCACCAGGGTGCGCTGCGAGCTGGTCGCCGTGACGTTGTACGTCCCGACGATCACCGCGTCCTTGCCCTGTGCGGCCGCCACCGCCTCGTCGATCTTCGCCTTGGTGGGGGCGGTACCGGTGGACAGCGCCGTTGCCGTGTGACCCAGTTCACCGAAGGCGGTGGCCAGGGTGGTGGTCGGCGGTCCGGTGGTGCCGGACGGGGAGGCCGGGTCGGCGCCGACCACGAGGAGGTTCTTGTGGGAGCGGCGCGAGAGCGGCAGCACCGCGCCGTCGTTGGCGAGCAGCGTGGTGGTGCGCTCGGCGATCCGGTCGGCGGCGGCGAGATGGGCCCGGGTCCCCACGGTGTGGTCCACGCCCTTGTGGCTGACGAACGGGTCGTCGAACAGCCCGAGCTTCGTCTTCAGCCGCAGGATGCGCAGGATCGATTCCTCGATCCTGGCCTCGCTGATCTCACCGCTCTTCACGGCCTCCAGGACGGCGTTCCAGGAGACGCCCAGGTTCGGCGGGTTGAGCAGCTGGTCGACGCCCGCCAGAAGGGCGAGGACCGGCACGCGCTCGTCGCCGTACTTCGTCCGCACGCCCTCCATGCCGAGCGAGTCGGTCACCACGACCCCGTCGTAGCCGAGCTCCTCGCGCAGGATGCCGGTGAGGATCGGACGGGAGAGCGTCGCCGGGTCCTCGGCCGGATCCAGCGCCGGGACCACGATGTGCGCGGTCATGATCGAGTCGATGCCCGCGGCGATCGCGGCCCGGAACGGCGGTTCGTCCAGCTCCGCCCACTGCTCCCGGGTGTGGCGGATGACGGGCAGACCGGTATGGCTGTCGGTGCTGGTGTCGCCGTGGCCCGGGAAGTGCTTGGCGGTCGAGGCGATCCCGCTGCTCTGATACCCCTTCACCTGCGCGGCGACCATCCCGGCCACGGACTGGGGGTCGGATCCGAAGGACCGTACGCCGATGACCGGGTTGGCCGGGTTGACGTTGACATCGGCGTCCGGGGCGTAGTTCTGGTTGATGCCGATCGCCGCCAGTTCGGCGCCCGCGATCTGCCCGGCCTTGCGGGCGTCGGAGCGCGAGCCGCCGGCACCCAGCGCCATCGCGCCGGGCATCAAGGTGGCGGGCTCGCCGACGCGGCAGACGATGCCGTGCTCCTGGTCGGTGGAGACGAGGAGCGGCAGGGGAGTCGGGCCGGCGAGGCCGGCGCGCTGGATGCCGTTGGAGAGGTCGGCGATCTGGTGCGGGTCGCGCGTGTTGTGCGCCCAGGCGAAGTAGATGATTCCGCCGACGTGGTACTTGGCGATCATCTCGGCGGCGGTGCGGACGCCGATCTCGGCCAGGTTGGCGTCGATGTCGGCCTGGTCGGGCTCGGTGGCGGAGTGCCCGTACACCCGCATCACGAAGAGCTGTCCGACCTTCTCCTCCAGGGTCATCCGGGAGATGAGCCGCTTGAGGCGCTGGGTGGTGGCGGCTGAGTTCTGCTGACCGCCGCTGTGCCCGCTGCTCGCGGACCTCTGGGCGGCGACGGCGCCGGGGGCGATGACGCCGCCGGTGACGGCGACCGCGGCCGTCGCGGCGGTGGCGGTGAGAAGGCTGCGTCTGGAGGTGCGGTGGTGCACGTGAGCTCCTTCGGCCGTACTCGGGGACGAGAGAGAAGGTGAAAGAAACTTCCAAGGAGCACGGATATACAGAAAATAACTTCCGGTCAAGGGCCTGGACCGTTTTGAGCCTGCCCGGTGCTTGACTCGGCGCCCGTGGACGCGGCGGCGCGGCCCCGGTCGCGAAGCCCCGCCGCAGCCTCTGCGGATCCCCTGCACGGCTCGCACCGCGACCCTGCCGCCGGAGCTCTGCCTCAGCCCTGTCGAAGTCCCACTGCCGCCCCGTGCGCCTGGAGTGCCGACACGGCCGCCGTGATAGCGGGCCGCCGGGCCGCCTCCGTACGCCACAACGCGTACAGCCGACGCACCGGTACGGGGGCGAGCGGCACCGCCACCACCCCCGTCGGCAGCGGCCCCAGCCCCAGCCGGGGGATCATCGCGACCCCGAGACCGGCGGCGATCAGGGCCAGTTGGGTGTGGTTCTCCTCCGCCTGGTGCCGGATGTCGGGCTCGTATCCCGCCGCACGCAGCGTCCGTACGAGCCAGTCGTGGCAGACCGTCCCCGGCGGCTGGCAGATCCACCGCTCCTTCGCGAGCTCCTCGCGCCGCACCGCGTCCCGCCCGGCGAGCCGATGGTCCTCGGGCACCAGCAGATCGCACTGGTCGTCACCGATCACCGCCTGCGCCACACCGTCGGGAGCGGGCAGCGGGGCGATGTCCCAGTCGTGCGCGACCGCCAGATCGATCACGCCCTTGGCCACCAGATCGACCGAGAGGTGCGGATCGACCTCGGTCATCCGGATATCCAGGGCGGGGTGGTCCCGTTCCAGCCCGGCCAGCACCCCGGGCAGCAGTCCGCGCGCCGCGGAGGCGAACGCGCCGATCGACAGCCGCCCGGTCGGCAGCCCCCTGCGCTCCTCCAGCGTGGTCTCCGCGCATTCCATGATCGCCAGCAACTGCTGGGCCGTCGCGGCGAGATGGAGCGCCTCCTCGGTCAGCGCGACACCGCGTCCGCGGCGTTCGAGGAGCGTCGTGCGGGTCTCCCGTTCCAGCTTGGTGATCTGTTGCGAAACCGCCGACGGGGTGTAGCCGAGCGCGGCAGCCGCGCCCGCGACGGAGCCGTGGACGGAGATGGCGTGCAGTGCGCGCAGCCGGGACAGATCGAGCACCGGAACCTCCCGGACGTGGAATCTCGCGATTCATTAGCAACGCTCAATTCCACCATGAAGGAATCCGTGCTGGTGCTACATGGTCCGTGCGGGCGATCCTCGGTGCATGCGTCCCCTCCACATCGCCCTGGCCGCCCTGGTGGCCGCCGTCTGGGGTGTCAATTTCGTCGTCATCGAGATCGGCCTCGGGCACTTCCCGCCGCTGCTCTTCTCCGCCCTGCGCTTTCTGGTCGCCGCGCTGCCCGCGGTCTTCTTCGTCGGCCGGCCCAAGGTCGCCTGGAAGTGGATCGTGGGTGTCGGGCTCGTCCTCGGAGTGGCGAAGTTCGGTCTGCTCTTCATCGGCATGGACCGAGGCATGCCCGCCGGCCTCTCCTCCCTGGTGCTCCAGGTCCAGGCGGTCTTCACGGCCCTCTTCGCGGCACTCGCGCTGGGCGAACGTCCCGGAAGAACGCGCATATTGGGGATGGGGGTGGCGCTGGCGGGCATCGGCGTGGCGGCGGTCGACGAGGGCGCGAGCGGGCCCGTGCTCGCCTTCGTCCTGGTGATCGCGGCGGCGGCCTGCTGGGGGGTGTCCAATGTGCTCACCCGCAAGGCCGCGCCGCCCGACTCCCTCAACTTCATGGTCTGGGTCTCGACCGTCCCCGTGCTCCCGCTGCTCGGCCTCTCCCTCCTCTTCGAGGGCTGGGACCGCGATGCCGACGCGTTGTCCGCGCTCGACTGGAGCGGCGTCGGAATCATCGTCTACGTCGCCTGGATCACCACCGTCTTCGGCTTCGGGGCCTGGGGCTTCCTGCTGCGCCACCACCCGGCATCGTCGGTGGCCCCGTTCACCCTGCTCGTCCCGGTCTTCGGGATGTCCTCGGCCGCGCTGTTCCTCGGCGAGTCGGTGAGCCCGCTGCGGTGGTGCGCGGCGGCGCTGCTGGTGGGCGGGGTGGCCCTGACATCGCTGGCGGGGGCGCGCCGGACCCGCGCCGCGGTACCGGAGGTGTTGGAAGAGGTACCGGAACCGGAGCAGGGGCCGGAGCGGGAACCGGAACCGGAGCAGGGGTCGGAGAGGGAACCGGAACCGGAACCGGAACCGGAACCGGAACCGGAACCGCGGCCAAAGGCGCGGGTCTGAACGCGACCGTGACTGGGGATGCGGCCGTGACTGCGACTGCAACTGCGGCCGTGACCGCGTCCGCTGCTGCAGCCATGGCCGCGTCCGCGTCCGCCTACGACTTGAGCGCCCCCAGCCGCAGCAGATGCTCCCGTCCCGCGTCGAGCAGCCCCGGCAGCTCCGCCGCCCCCGGGTGCCACCGCTTCTCGTACTCCCAGCAGACCCAGCTGTCCGGGTCCAGCGTGTCCAGGCAGTCCCGCAGGGGCAGCACCCCGGCGCCCAGCGCCAACGGTTCGGTGTCCTGGGCCGAGGCGATGTCCTTCACCTGTACGTAGGCCAGGTGCGGGGCCAGCACGGCGTGGCTGGCGGCCGGTTCCTCGCCCGCCAGCCAGGTGTGCATGATGTCCCACAGCGCGCCGACCTGCCGGTGTCCGACCGTTCCGACGATCCGGGCCACGTCGGCGCCCGCCCGGTGCGAGTCATGGGTTTCGAGCAGGATGCGTACGCCCTGGTCGGCGGCGTGCGGAGCGGCGGCGCCCAGCCGTCGGGCGGCGGTCGCGTCGGCCGCGGCGGGGTCCTGGTCACCGCCGCCCGGGAAGACCCGGACGTGCTGCGCACCCAGGTCGTGGGCCAGCTCCACCAGTCCGGCGAGTTCGTCCAGCACGGGCCGGTCGTCCCCCTCGGCCGCGGCCCGGACATACCCGGCGACGGTCAGGATGTCGACGCCGCCCTTCCTGAACTCCTCGACGACGTGGGCCCGTTCGGGTGCCGAAAGACCGGGATGCACCGGTTCCTCGGGGTGGGCGCGCAGTTCCACCCCCTGATAGCCGTGCTCGGCGGCGAGCCGGACGACATCGGCCATCGGCATCCCCGGCACTCCGAGGGTCGAGAAGGCGAGCTTCATGTGCGTGTTCCTTCCGTCGGTACGTGCCACCGCCCCGCGCGGACCGGACGGTGGCCGGCACATCATGACGCCGGGTCCCGCCCTGCCGGTACCCCCGGCCCCGGGGTGCGGCCTCACACCGCCCGCGGCGGCGCCGTCGACCCCCGCACCATCAGCTCGGCCGCGATCGTCGCGATGCCGCCCGGCGGCGGCGCCTCCTTGCCCATCGCCAGCCGCCCCGCCCGCGCGCCCGCCTCGAAGAGCGGCAGCCGTACGGTCGTCAGCGCCGGGACCGCGTCCACCGAGAACGGCAGATCGTCGAACCCCGCCACCGAGACGTCCTCGGGGATGCGCAGGCCCCGGTCCCGGATCGCCGCACCGGCACCCAGCGCCACCGTGTCGTTGGCGGCGACGACGGCCGTCACCTCGGGCTCGCGGCGCAGGAGTTCGAGGGTGGCGTCGTAGCCGGAGCGGCGGTCGTAGGGGCCGTGGACGGTGAGCCGCTCCTGGTCGTACGCGTGCGCCGGACTCCCCTCCGTACCCCGTCCGTCGCCGACGAGCCCCGCCGCCCTCATCGCTTCGCGGTGACCTTCGAGCCGGTGACGGGTCGTCGTACGCTCCAGCGGGCCCGCGACATAGCCGATCCGTCGGTGGCCGAGCGAGAGCAGATGCTCGGTGAGGCGCCGCCCGCCGCCGCGGTTGTCGAAGGCGAGCGCGGCCACGACGGCCTCGCTGTCCGGCAGCGGGGGCCGCCCGCACAGCACCACCCGGGTGCCCGCGTCCGCGAGTTTCGCCAGCTTGGCGGAGACCGCCGCCTGGTGCACCGGATCCTCCACGGCGCCGCCGGTCAGGACGACGGCGGCGGCGCGCTGGCGCTGGAGGAGGGTGAGATAGGTCAGCTCGCGCTCGGGGGAGCCGCCGGTGTTGCAGACGACGGCGAGCTTCTCGCCGCCCGCCCGGCCCGAACCGTCCCCCGGCCCGCCGATCTCCGTCTGCGCCGCCCCCGCCATGATCCCGAAGAACGGGTCGGCGATGTCGTTGACCAGGATGCCGACCAGGTCGGACGCGGCCGCGGCCAGTGAGCTCGCGGGGCCGTTGAGCACGTAGTCCAGGTCGTCCACCGCACGCAGCACCCGCTCCCGGGTGGACGCGGCCACCGGGTAGTTGCCGTTCAGCACGCGGGAGACGGTGGCCGGGGACACCCGGGCGCGGGCCGCCACATCAGCCAGGGTGACTGTCATCGCTTTCCTCCGAGGAGTGCCGGGGGGTGAGAGGAGTGAGAGAGGTTGCCGGCGCGCCCCCTCTTGTCCGGGCCGCTGTCGGCAGGCTAGCGTCATCTCCGATAGAAAGCGCTTGCTATGAGGGTATGGAGGAACTTTCGTGACACGCAGGACAGTGCGCATCGCCATGAACGGCGTCACGGGTCGCATGGGATACCGGCAGCACCTGGTGCGCTCGATCCTCGCCATCCGTGAGCAGGGCGGCCTCGACCTCGGCGACGGCGACGTGCTGTGGCCCGAGCCCGTCCTGGTCGGCCGCCGCGCGCACGCGCTGGAGGAGCTCGCCGCCCGGCACGGCCTGACCGAGTGGTCGACCGACCTCGACGCGGTCCTCGCCGACGAGACCATCGACATCTACTTCGACGCCCAGGTCACCTCGGCCCGCGTCGAGGCGATCAAGAAGGCGATCGCCGCGGGCAAGCACATCTACACCGAGAAGCCCACCGCCACGGACGTCGAGGGCGCCCTGGAACTGGCCCGGCTGGCCCGTGACGCCGGGATCAAGCACGGCGTCGTCCAGGACAAGATCTTCCTGCCGGGCCTGCTGAAGCTGAAGCGCCTCATCGACGGCGGCTTCTTCGGCGAGATCCTCTCCGTGCGCGGCGAGTTCGGCTACTGGGTCTTCGAGGGCGACTGGCAGGACGCCCAGCGCCCGTCGTGGAACTACCGTGCCGAGGACGGCGGCGGCATCGTCGTCGACATGTTCCCGCACTGGGAGTACGTGCTCCACGAGCTGTTCGGCCGGGTCTCCACCGTCCAGGCGCACGTCCAGACGCACATCCCGCAGCGCTGGGACGAGCAGGGCAAGCCGTACGCCGCCACCGCCGACGACGCCGCGTACGGCATCTTCCAGCTGGAGAGCGGCGCCGTCGCGCAGATCAACTCCTCCTGGACGGTCCGCGTCAACCGCGACGAACTCGTCGAGTTCCAGGTCGACGGAACGAGCGGCTCCGCCGTCGCCGGACTCCGCAACTGCCGCGTCCAGCACCGCTCGGCCACCCCCAAGCCGGTCTGGAACCCGGACCTCCCGGTCACCGAACCGTTCCGCGACCAGTGGCAGGAGGTCCCCGACAACGCCGTCTTCGACAACGGCTTCAAGGCCCAATGGGAGCTCTTCCTGCGCCACATCGCGCTCGACGAGCCGTACACCTGGGACCTGATGGCCGGCGCCCGCGGAGTGCAGCTCGCCGAACTGGGGCTGAAGTCCTCCGCCGAGGGCCGCCGCCTCGACGTGCCGGAGCTGACGCTGTGACGAGCCACCCGGCTCACGGGGCAACGAAGTTGATCCCTTGACCGGCCACCTCGCGTACGGGACGTCGGAGGCGATCCCGTGACCATCCACCCCGCGTACGGAGTATCGGAGCCGACCCCGTGACCATCCACCTCCCGCAGGGCCCGTACGAGCCCCGCACCACCCCGCTCGACCTCGCCCCCGGCGGCGCACCGCTCGCCTCCCGTACGGTCTTCTCCGCCGCCCATGTCGTCGCCGACCCGTTCGCGGACATCAGCCCCGACGCACCGGCCGCCGTCGACTGGGACGCCACCCTCGCCTTCCGCCGCCATCTCTGGTCGCACGGTCTCGGCGTCGCCGAGGCGATGGACACCGCCCAGCGCGGCATGGGTCTGGACTGGGCGGGCGCGGCCGAACTGATCCGCCGCTCCGCCGCCGAGGCCAGGGCGGTCGGCGGTCGTATCGCCTGCGGCGTCGGCACCGACCAGCTCCCCGCCGGACCCGCCTCGCTCGCCGAGGTGCGGTCCGCGTACGAGGAGCAGCTCACCCTCGTCGAGGAGAGCGGCGCCCAGGCGATCCTGATGGCCTCCCGCGCGCTCGCCGCCGCGGCGAAGGGGCCGGAGGACTACCTGGAGACGTACGCGCACCTGCTGCGCCAGGCCTCCGCACCGGTCGTCCTGCACTGGCTCGGCCCGATGTTCGACCCGGCGCTGGAAGGCTACTGGGGCTCCGCGGATCTGGACGCCGCCACCGACACGTTCCTGAAGGTCATCGCCGAGCACCCGGACAAGGTCGACGGGATCAAGATCTCGCTCCTGGACGCCGAGCGCGAGATCGACGTACGCCGCCGCCTGCCCGGCGGGGTCCGCTGCTACACCGGCGACGACTTCAACTACCCCGAGCTGATCGCGGGCGACGACCGGGGCTTCAGCCACGCCCTGCTCGGCATCTTCGACCCGCTGGGCCCGCTGGCCGCACACGCGGTACGCGTCCTGGACACCGGCGACACCCAGGGCTTCCGCGACCTCCTCGACCCGACGGTCGAGCTGTCCCGCCACCTCTTCCGGACCCCGACCCGCTTCTACAAGACGGGTGTGGTGTTCCTCGCCTGGCTCGCCGGGCACCAGGACCACTTCACGATGGTCGGCGGCCTGCAGTCCGCCCGCTCGCTGCCGCATCTGGCGAAGGCGTACGAACTCGCCGACCGGCTGGGCCTGTTCCCCGATCCGGAACTGGCCGCATCCCGGATGCGCGCCCTGCTCACGGTCAACGGAGGTACCCGATGAGCGACGGCCGTCTCTCCATCAACCAGGAGACCGTCAAGCAGTGGTCGCTGCCCGAACTGGCCGAGGGCTGCGTCAAGGCGGGCATCGACAAGGTGGGCCTGTGGCGGGCGCCGGTGCAGGAGTACGGCATCGAGCGCACCGCCCGCCTGCTCGCCGACTCCGGCCTCCTTGTCACCAGCCTCTGCCGGGGCGGCTTCTTCACCGCCCTCGACCCGGCGGAACGGGCCCGCGCCCTGGACGACAACCGCGCCGCGATCGACGAGGCGGCGGCTCTGCCCACCGACACCCTGGTCCTCGTCTCCGGCGGCCTCCCGGCAGGCAGCAAGGACCTGCGCGGCGCCCGCGAACGCATCGCCGACGCCCTGGGGCAACTCGCGCCGTACGCGGCCGAGCGCGGCGTTCGTCTCGCGATCGAACCGCTGCACCCGATGTTCGCCTCGGACCGCTGCGTCGTCTCCACGCTCTCCCAGGCCCTGGACATCGCGGAACACTTCCCCGCCGACCAGGTAGGGGTGGTCGTCGACACGTACCACATCTGGTGGGACGACCAGGCGCCCGCCCAGATCGCCCGCGCGGGCGCGGCCGGCCGCATCCACTCCTTCCAGCTGGCCGACTGGATCACCCCGCTCCCGGCGGGCGTCCTGCTCGGCCGGGGGCAACTGGGCGACGGAGCCGTGGACTTCCGCGCGTTCCGTTCGCTGGTCGAGGCCACCGGCTTCGACGGCCCGATCGAGGTGGAGATCTTCAACGAGGGCCTCTGGGCCCGCGACGGCGCCGAAGTCCTCGCCGAGGTCGCGTCCCGCTACGTCGAACACGCCTGCTGAAAGGGCCTTTTTGCCACCAAGGTAAAGAGATCGTCAAGAGGTGCAACCGTTCGGCACCCCGCCGAGTCATATCTGTCGTCGGGCGCTTCCGGGGAGGGATCCGGGGGGATTCGGGAAGCCCTGACGGAGGGGGAAAGCGAGGGGGGTCCGGTCATCTGACCGGGCCCCATTCGGCTGTTCCGACCCCATCCCACCCTGTGCGTCCACTGCGCCCGGCACATGGTCCGGCGCACCGCCCCGGAGCCCGGCCGGACCCGTCGCGAACCGACCACACCGCCCGGCGTGCACTGTTCCCGTGACCGTAACGAGGCGGCTGCGCGCCATGAACGCCTCAGGCGGAGAACCCGTCCTGCCCGACGGCGGCGACGATGCCATGCTTGCGGCGGCCGGTCAGCGGAAGAGGTCGAGGAACCCGTTCACCCAGATCCCGACGAACACGATCGCCAGGAGCGCGCAGCCCACGGCAGCCAGGGACCGCCGCAACGACCCGGCCTCCGGCGCGTCGCCCCGCACCTTGGCGAGGGTGTCCCACGTGACCGGGTGGCCGAGGGCCTTGGAGGCTGCGGTCCGAACGGTTGCCAACTGCTCCTCGACGAAGGGGGAGTCGGCCGCCGATTCCGGGCCTTGCCAGGCCAGGGCGCGCATCCGGCGCACCGGGTCGCCGTACCTCTTCTCGAAAGCGGCGACCTCGTCCGGGAGCCTGTCCTCTTCGAGGTACGTCCAACGGCCGGCCTCGGCCGGGTCGCCGTACATCCGGTAGATGTCGGCCAGGCGTCGGCGCGGAGCCGGGTAGTGCGGGTAGGACGAGACCAGTCCGCGCAGCCGTTGGCGCGCCATGGGTACGCGTCCCGCCGCGAGATCCGCGTCGACGCGCTCCAGTGTCTCCTTCAGTGCCATGCGTACATCATCGGATTTACCCGCCGGCGTGTGTAAGCGAATTTCAAGGTGTCCCGGGGAGCGGTCGGTTGCGGCTTCGGTCGAGGGTCGGGAATGCGCTCGACGTGACCGTGGACGGTCCGACGACGAGGGCGCACAAGCGCAGAGGGAGGTGGTCGGTGCGATGCCAGGGCGGCAGGACTTCCCGCATCGACTCGCGACGCATCGCGTCGCGCTGCCCAGAGACGTTCCTGGCGCACGTCCGTGACAGCGCGGCGGCAGCCCCGGTGATCACTGCCGCTGTCAGTCCCTCGTGCCAGGCTGTCGCCCATGAGCACTCCCGACCGCGTCATGCCACCCCTGGACGCCGATGAGCGGACTTCCCTGGCGAGCTGGCTGGACTTCTACCGCACCACCCTTGCCCAGAAGTGCGACGGCCTCGACGACGAGCGGTTGCGTGAGGCATCCGTGGAGCCCTCGCCGATCAGCCTGCTCGGCCTTGTCCAGCACATGGCGGAGGTCGAGCGGAACTGGTTCCGCCGGGTCCTGGTTCAGGAGGACGCGCCGCCGATCTTCACCCCCGACGCCGAACCGTCGGGGCACGACGGCGGGTTCGACCTCGTCGAGGGGGTCGGCTACGAAGAGGCGCTGTCGATCTGGCGGGCCGAGGTGGAGCGGGCCAGGGCGAACTGCGCCGCCCGGTCGCTCGACGACACCAGCCCGTTCATGGGCGGGCAGGTCACCCTGCGCTGGATCTACACGCACATGATCGGTGAGTACGCCCGCCACTGCGGGCACGCCGACCTCGTCCGCGAGCGCATCGACGGCCGGACGGGGGTCTGAATGCCGGCCTGACCGGCCGGGAGAAGCTGCCCGACGTGCCGGACGTGGTGAAGGTGGACTATGTGAAGCCGTACTGAAGCGGCGGTCCGGCCGGTCGCGGCGTGAGTGGGCGAGGAGGCGTGATGCGAACCAGCGACGAGATCTATCACCGGGTCCGCTGGGATCCGTGGTTCGACCCGGCCCGGTTCGTGCTGGGGATCAGCCAGCGCGGGGATGCCTGCAAACGCATCCCGCTGCCTTCATTCGTGCCCGGGGGCGACATCCCGTGGCACCGGGTGGTGTTCATCGAGGCGGACGGCGAAGTGGTCTGGGACCGGGCCACGGGCGTGGACCGCATCGATGCGTCGGGCGCCGGCCGGGTGCGGGACCCGCAGACGGACCCGAGCTTCGATACGAGCTCCGGCATGGGCGATCCTGTCGGCATCCTCGACGTGCCCCCGACGGCCCGCACTGCGGTGGCCTGGATCCCGCCTGCGGAGCTGTGGCCGCCGATCCAGGACATCCGCCGGGATTACGATCCGCAGATCCACCGATGGCCGCCGCACGTCAATGTGCTCTTCGGCTTCGTGCCGGAGTCCGACTTCGAGCGGGCCGCCCCGCTGCTTGCCGCGGCGACGGCCGAGACGCCGGTCTTCACCGCCCGGCTGGACGGGGTGCGCACCTTCCGGCACAGGGCGTACTCCACCGTGTGGCTCGACCCGACGGCAGCCGGCCAGGCGCCGTGGGCCGACCTGCACCGCCTGCTGCAGCAGCGGTTCCCGCGCTGCAGCGGGCCCGCCGAGAACTTCACCCCACATCTGTCCCTGGGCCGGACCCGGGATCCGCGGCGAGTCACCGCCGACTGTGTCACCCGGCTCGACACCATGGCGGCGACAGTCTGGGAACTCGTCCTGCTCTCACGCAGGGGCGACGAGCCGATGCGGCCACGGGCCACGGTCGCCCTGGGAACGGGCGAGGTCCGGCGGCTGCCCGCGCCCGGCCTCGGAGCGCCGGGCCCGGAGGACACGGCGTGGCTCTCCGGGATCACCGACAGATGAGGCCATGGCCGGCTGGGGCAGAGCGCCGCCGGACAGCAGCTTCCCAAGGCGTTCCGACAACGCGGCGAGGCGCCGTAGCTGTCGTCGTGCGCCCGCCAGGGATTACGGGACGGCCGCGACGCACCGCAACTCCGGGCTGAACCGGGCCGGCAGGCGGATGTCCGCCACCAGTTACCAGACCCGTGGCACGGCTGCCTCGACATGGACAACACTGTGCACGCTCGGACCATCGGCGGATGCCAAGGCGTCCTCCTCGCACCGGAGTTGCTGATCATTCCGATCCTGGACCCTGGTCGCAACAGGCCCTGGCCCGGATGTTTTCCCGGCGGTCCGGGCAGCGCCGCTCAGGCGCCGTCACCACAGGAAACGGGCGGCCTCCGAGGCCGGGGATGCGTTGTCGGTGGGAACCGATAGCGTCGGACCATGTCCAACATGGCCGTCCTCGAAGGTGTGCTGGAGCGGATACCACATCACCAAACCAACGTGACCTGCGTCACGAGGGGGTGAGATCCTCTCTTGGGGAGACGCTGGGAGACGGCACTCCTGCCGCTGTACACGCGGACTGCGGTTGGTTCTCCATGGCCAGTTCCCTGACGGTGACCGCAGGCTTTGGCTTGCCGTCCAGTGCGACCTCGAAGGCGAAGCACCCCGTCACAGATGTCTCGCTGGTGAGGAATACTCCCGGCCCGATGCCCAGCAGTTCTGCCGTCACCACGAGATCAGGGCCCTGCCGCTCGATGCTGACCAGGCCCTGAGCCGGCTTTCCCCGTGGGAAAATCCGAGCGATCTCGCTGTCGTCCAGCACACCGTCGGCCGCTGCCTCGACGAGCCTCTCCTGCCGAGTCTCAGCAGCACTCCGCACACCAGCGCGGGCCTTTCCCTCGGCGCGGTCATCCGCCGTGGCCGCCCAGACCCACAGTCCGATGAAGCACACAAGAAGCAGCACGAGCACAGCCAGACAACCGTTGAACAGGCATCCCCCGGCCGTTCTGCTGCGCACCCCGTCGCGTCTCCCCATGGCCCGAGCATGCCGGTGCCCGGACGGGCCAGGGGGTCACGAGTCCAAGCCGTTACTCACTCCACGTCTGCCCGAAACCACTCGCCCCGAGCTCGAACGATTCAGGAAGGGTCGCCGCTGTGCCCGAAGATGAGCGCGGCGTTGACCGTGCCGAGATGGTATGGGCATGAGAAGTAGATCTTGCGCTTCCTGAACAGGCCGCGCGAGGTGGATGTCCGGTGTGTGGCGCCGGCCGGGCTGTTCGTGAGATTCCTGACGTCAGCGTGTACGAAGGTGCAGCCGATGGCGTCGCAGGGAGGTGGGCCATCCGGTCCGGGTCGATCAGGTACCAGCCCATGGACAGCACGTCGCGGGGTGTGATTCGAGACGTCCTCATGTCCTGAGGTGACATGAGGACGATTTCCTGGGTGACGGCTGTGCGGCCGTGGGTGAGCTCTTGGCTGGGCGGACCTATTCACGGAGCGAAGCCTCGCGGAACATGATCGAGTCCGCTCTGTCGGTGGCGGGCGATAGCCTCCCAGGGACTGCGGATACCGGATGAGCAGGTGGGGCTGTGCCCAGTAGAGGAGCTGACGCCAAGCGGGGCGGCCGCGAAGGTGTTTGCGAAGTGACTGGTGTCCTTGAGCGCATCACGTACGCCAACGAGGAGAACGGGTACACGGTCGCGCGCGTCGACACGGGGCGTGGTGCCAACGATCTGCTGACCGTGGTCGGTTCGCTGCTCGGTGCGCAACCCGGTGAATCGCTGCGCATGGAAGGGCGCTGGGGTTCGCACTCGCAGTACGGCAAGCAGTTCGTCGTCGAGAACTACACGACGATTCTCCCCGCCACCATCCAGGGCATCCGCCGCTATCTCGGCTCCGGCCTGATCAAGGGCATCGGCCCGGTCATGGCGGACCGGATCACCACGCACTTCGGCGTCGACACCCTCGACATCATCGAGCAGGAGCCGAAGCGGCTGGTGGAGGTCCCCGGGCTCGGGCCGAAGCGGACGAAGATGATCGCCGCCGCCTGGGAGGAGCAGAAGGCGATCAAGGAGGTGATGGTCTTCCTCCAGGGTGTCGGTGTCTCCACCTCCATCGCCGTCCGTATCTACAAGAAGTACGAGGACGCCTCGATCTCCGTGGTGAAGAACCAGCCCTACCGGCTGGCCGCCGACGTCTGGGGCATCGGCTTCCTCACCGCCGACAAGATCGCCCAGGCCGTCGGCATCCCGCACGACAGCCCGGAGCGGGTCAAGGCCGGTCTGCAGTACGCGCTGTCGCAATCCACCGACCAGGGGCACTGCTTCCTCCCCGAGGAGCGGCTGATCGCCGACGGCGTGAAGCTGCTCCAGGTCGATACGGGGCTGGTCATCGAGTGCCTCGCCGAACTGGCCGAGGACCCGGAGGGCGTCGTACGGGAGAAGGTGCCGTCGCCCGAGGGCGGCGAACTGGTCACGGCGATCTACCTCGTGCCGTTCCACCGTGCCGAAGTCGCCCTCGCCGCTCAGGTGCAGCGGCTGCTGCGGACGCCGGAGGAGCGGATGCCGGCCTTCGCGGACGTGGACTGGGACAAGGCGCTGGCCTGGCTCGCCACGCGTACGGGGGCGAATCTGGCCCCCGAGCAGAAGGCCGCGGTACGGCTCGCGCTCAGTCGCAAGGTCGCCGTCCTGACCGGGGGGCCCGGCTGCGGGAAGTCGTTCACCGTCCGGTCCATCGTGGAGCTGGCCCGCGCCAAGAAGGCCAAGGTGGTGCTGGCCGCGCCCACCGGTCGGGCGGCCAAGCGGCTCTCCGAGCTGACCGGCGCCGAGGCCTCGACCGTGCACCGGCTGCTGGAGCTCAAGCCGGGGGGTGACGCGGCGTACGACCGGGACCGCCCGCTGGACGCCGACCTCGTCGTCGTCGACGAGGCCTCGATGCTGGATCTGCTGCTCGCGAACAAACTGCTGAAGGCGGTGGCACCCGGTGCCCACCTCCTGCTCGTCGGGGACGTCGACCAGCTGCCGTCGGTCGGCGCGGGGGAGGTGTTGCGCGATCTGCTGGCCGAGGGCGGCCCCGTGCCGGCGGTCCGGCTGACCACGATCTTCCGCCAGGCCCAGCAGTCCGGGGTCGTCACCAACGCCCACCGGATCAACTCCGGCGTACCGCCTCTCACTCAGGGCCTCAAGGACTTCTTCCTCTTCGTGGAGGACGAGACGGAGGACGCGGGCGTACTCGCGGTGGATGTCGCCGCCCGCCGCATTCCGGCCAAGTTCGGGCTGGACGCGCGGCGTGACGTACAGGTCCTCGCCCCGATGCACCGCGGCCCGGCCGGCGCGGGCACGCTCAACGGACTCCTCCAGCAGGCCATCACTCCGGGGCGGCCGAACCTGCCCGAGAAGCGGTTCGGCGGCCGGGTCTTCCGGGTCGGCGACAAGGTCACCCAGATCCGCAACAACTACGACAAGGGGGAGAACGGCGTCTTCAACGGCACGGTCGGCGTCGTCACCGCCCTTGACCTGGACGAACAGAAGCTGACGGTCCTCACGGACGAGGACGAGGAGATCTCCTACGACTTCGACGAGCTGGACGAGCTGGCCCACGCGTACGCCATGACGATCCACCGCTCCCAGGGCAGCGAGTACCCGGCCGTCGTCATCCCCGTCACCAAGAGCGCCTGGATGATGCTTCAGCGGAACCTGCTGTACACCGCCGTCACCAGGGCCAAGAAGCTCGTCGTGCTGGTCGGCTCACGGCAGGCGATCGGCCAGGCGGTCCGCACGGTTTCCGCAGGCAGGCGCTGTACGGCGCTGGATTACCGGCTGTCAGGGGGGCAGGGCGGAGGATCCCCGGAAAAAAATGATCGATCAAATCGGTGGGAAACATCACGGAGGCCTTCCGGAACCGGATTCGAGGGGGCAGGATGAGTAAGCTCGCGGCACTCAGTGCCGCGAGTAGGTCCAATGGACGACCCCGAGTGCACTCTCCTGAGCCAAATGGGGGAGGGTGGAGACAGTCAGGGAACCTCAAAGAAGAGGCACTACGTCGGTGAGGGATGACGTGAGCGACAACTCTGTAGTACTGCGGTACGGCGACGGCGAGTACACCTACCCGGTGATCGACAGCACCGTCGGCGACAAGGGCTTCGACATCGGGAAGCTTCGGTCCAATACCGGTCTTGTGACGCTGGACAGCGGATATGGCAACACCGCAGCCTATAAATCCGCCATCACCTACCTCGACGGTGAGCAGGGCATCCTGCGCTACCGCGGTTACCCCATCGAGCAGCTCGCCGAGCGCTCGACGTTCCTTGAGGTCGCGTACACCCTCATCAACGGCGAGCTTCCCAAGGTCGACGAGCTGTCGGCCTTCAAGAACGAGATCACCCAGCACACGCTGCTGCACGAGGACGTCAAGCGGTTCTTCGACGGCTTCCCGCGCGACGCCCACCCGATGGCCATGCTGTCCTCGGTCGTCAGCGCGCTGTCCACGTTCTACCAGGACAGCCACAACCCGTTCGACGAGGAGCAGCGCCACCTCTCGACGATCCGGCTGCTGGCCAAGCTGCCGACGATCGCCGCGTACGCGTACAAGAAGTCGATCGGCCACCCCTTCGTCTACCCGCGCAACGACCTCGGGTACGTCGAGAACTTCCTGCGCATGACCTTCTCGGTCCCCGCCCAGGAGTACGACCTGGACCCGGTCGTCGTCTCCGCGCTCGACAAGCTGCTCATCCTGCACGCGGACCACGAGCAGAACTGTTCGACCTCCACCGTGCGTCTGGTCGGCTCCTCGCAGGCGAACATGTTCGCCTCGATCTCCGCCGGTATCTCGGCGCTGTGGGGTCCGCTGCACGGTGGCGCCAACCAGTCGGTGCTGGAGATGCTCGAAGGCATCCAGGCCAACGGCGGCGACGTCGACTCCTTCATCCGCAAGGTGAAGAACAAGGAGGACGGCGTCCGGCTGATGGGCTTCGGACACCGCGTCTACAAGTCCTTCGACCCGCGCGCCAAGATCATCAAGGCCGCGGCCCACGACGTGCTGTCCGCGCTCGGCAAGTCCGACGAGCTGCTCGACATCGCGCTGAAGCTGGAGGAGCACGCGCTCTCCGACGAGTACTTCGTCTCGCGCAACCTCTACCCCAACGTGGACTTCTACACGGGTCTGATCTACCGGGCCATGGGCTTCCCGACCGAGATGTTCACCGTGCTCTTCGCGCTCGGCCGGCTTCCCGGCTGGATCGCCCAGTGGCACGAGATGATCAAGGAGCCGGGTTCCCGTATCGGCCGCCCGCGTCAGATCTACACCGGCGAGGTCCTGCGCGACTTCGTCCCGGTCGAGGGCCGCTGACCTCGTACCACCCCGCACTGCCCCGGCCGCCGAGGCCGGTTGTCTTCGCCCCGTGTACCGCGCCTTCGCACAGAGCGCGGTGTCCGGGGCGATTTGCATGCCCGGCTCTGCCGTGTTTGCGCGGTCGGCCCGCACGCCCCGGTCGGACCTGCGCGCCTCCCCGGCCCCGTACGCGCCGGGCGGACCTGTGCACGCCCCCGGCTCCGTACACCCGTGGACCTGCGCGCCTGCTGCCGCTCCCTGAGGCTCCCCGCTCGCCCCTCCCCGCGTCCCCGCGTCCCCGGTCCTGCCGGGGCGGACAGCGAGAAGCGCCCCGCCATCGATCCCCCCACGGGCCGACAGCGAGGCGCTTCCCATATCCCGGAGCGGATTCCCCCCACGGGATCCGGCCGGGCGTCTGTGGGAGCCGAAGCTCCTGGGCGTTCCTCACCCACTGCGAACTGCGCTCTTCACTTGTACTTCCAGTGCGGTCCGCCGGGGTACGTACGCACGGGAGGGCCGCTCAAAGCTCCCCGGTGCACGTGCCCCGGCCAACGCTTGCCCGAAGCATCCCCCAAGACACTTCGACGGACATCCCCCAAGACATCCTTGGCATCGCACTCTAAGACTCGCGAACCCGCCAGATGGTTACCCTGAAACCGGTGTGATCTAAATCTCTTTGTGGAAGTTACGTGAAGGCGCGCAACCGCAGGCTGTTCGTCACGACGAAGACCGATGAGAAGGCCATCGCCGCTCCCGCAATCATAGGGTTGAGCAGGCCAAATGCCGCAAGGGGTAGGGCAGCAACGTTATAACCGAATGCCCAGAACAGGTTGCCCCTGATGGTGGCCAGGGTGCGCCGGGAGAGCCGGATCGCGTCTGCCGCCACCTTGAGATCTCCACGAACGAGGGTGAGATCGCTCGCCTGGATCGCGGCGTCCGTACCGGTCCCCATCGCCAGGCCGAGGTCGGCGGTGGCAAGGGCGGCCGCGTCGTTGACCCCGTCACCGACCATGGCGACGGAGCGCCCCCGGGCCCGGAGCCGCTCGATGACGTGGACCTTCTCCTCGGGCAGAACCCCGGCGTGGACCTCGTCGATCCCGACGGCGTGGGCCACGGCGTCCGCCACGGCCCGGTTGTCGCCGGTCAGCAGAACGGGACGGAGTCCGAGCGCGCGCAGTTCGGCGACGGCCGACGCGCTGGACTCCTTGACCGCGTCGGCGACGGCGAGGACGCCGCGCGCCTGCCCGTCCCAGGCGACCGCGATCGCGGTACGGCCACGGGCCGCCGCGTCGGCCACGGCGCCGGACAGGCTGTCGGGGACATCGATGCCCGCGTCGGCGAGCAGCTGCGGACGGCCGACCAGCACTTGGTGCCCGTCGACCGTGCCGCGCACGCCGAGCCCCGCGATGTTGGCGAAGTCCTCGGGGGTGGGGAGGGGGCCGCCGGTGCGTTCGGCCGCGCCGGCGGCGACGGCGCGGGCGACGGGGTGCTCGGAGGAGTGTTCCAGCGCTCCGGCCAGCCGCAGCAGCCGGTTCTCATCGGTGCCGGGCACGGGCCGGACGTCCTGCAGGGTCATCCGGCCGGTGGTGACGGTGCCGGTCTTGTCGAGGACGATCGTGTCGATGCGATGCGTGGCCTCCAGGACCTCCGGTCCCTTGATCAGGATCCCGAGCTGGGCGCCACGTCCCGTGCCGACCATGAGGGCGGTGGGAGTGGCGAGGCCGAGGGCGCAGGGGCAGGCGATGATCAGTACGGCCACGGCGGCGGTGAAGGCGGCGGTCACGTCGTCCGTGATGAGCAGCCATGCGATCAGGGTGGCCAGGGCGAGCACCAGCACCACGGGGACGAAGACCGCGGAGATCCGGTCGGCGAGGCGCTGCACCTCGGCCTTGCCGTTCTGGGCGTCCTCGACGAGCTTCGCCATCCGTGCCAGCTGGGTGTCGGCGCCGACCCGGGTCGCCGCCACGACGAGCCGGCCCGAGGTGTTCACGGTGGCCCCGGTGACGGGGTCGCCCACGCCCACGTCGACCGGCACGGACTCGCCGGTGAGCATGGACGCGTCCACGGCGGAGACGCCCCCGACGACGGTCCCGTCGGTGGCGATCTTCTCGCCGGGACGGACGACGAAACGGTCGCCCACGGCGAGCCGGGCGACGGGGATGCGTACCTCCGTACCGCCCCGCAGGACGGTGACGTCCTTCGCGCCCAGGTGCATCAGCGCGCGCAGCGCGGAACCGGCCTTCCGCTTGGACTTCGCCTCCAGATAGCGGCCCAGCAGGATGAAGGTGACGACGCCGGCGGCGACCTCCAGATAGATGGTGGAGGAGGCTCCGGCGCGCGAGACGGTGAAGTCGAAGCCGTGCCGCATCCCGGTCATGCCCGCGTCACCGAAGAACAGCGCCCACAGGGACCAGCCGAAGGCGGCGAGGGTTCCGACCGAGACCAGGGTGTCCATGGTGGCCGCGCCGTGCCGGAGATTGGTCCAGGTGGCGCGGTGGAAGGGCAGCCCGCCCCAGACGACCACGGGGGCGGCGAGGGTGAGGGAGAGCCACTGCCAGTTGTCGAACTGGAGGGCCGGGACCATCGCGAGCACCACGACGGGGAGGGCGAGGAGGGCCGACACGAGCAGGCGTTGCCGCAGTGCGGCGAGGGCGAGGGCCGCGCTCCGTTCGGCGGGGTCGGTGCTCGGCTCGGAGAGGTCGGCGGCGACTGCGGTTTCGACTCCGACTCCGCCGCCGGTGCCTGCCTCAACGTCGGCCTGGACGTCGCTGCCGGTGGCGGTCGGGTTCTCGGCGGTTCGGGCGGCTCGGGTGTTGCCGCTGCGTGGGCTGCCGTCCTCGGGCATGTCCGCCACGGTGTCCGTGCGTGTGACCGGCGCGCCGCCCGAAGTGGCCGACACCGGCATGGCGGCCGACGCGGGCGTGGCCTGCGGCGGGGCGGGAGGCGCCGGGTCGGGACGGTGTACGGGCTGCGCCGTGTATCCGGTCTTCTCGACCGTGGTGATCAGATCCGCGAGGGCGATCCCGGGACCGAAGGAGACGCGGGCCTTCTCGGTCGCGTAATTGACGGTGGCGGTGACGCCGTCCATCCGATTGAGCTTCTTCTCGACGCGGGCCGCGCAGGAGGCGCAGGTCATCCCACCGATCGCGAGTTCGGTCCGAGAACTCCCCGCTGTCGGGGTCCCGGCATCTGTGGCGCTGTGCATGTCCGAACTCCTGTAACGCCGACCGGGCCGTACCCCACCAGTATCTACTGGTCGGTCCGGCCCGGCGATAAAGGGGGGTGATACGGGTGATACGGCCGATTCGGCGTATCTGGTGTATCTGGTGTATCGGGCGTGTCCCGATGGCGTTCAGGCCTGACCGGCGAGCTCGTAGCCGGCCTCGTCGACCGCGGCGCGCACGGCGTCCTCGGCCAGCGGGGCCCGGGAGGTCACGGTCACCTGGCCGGTGGAGGCGACGGCCTTCACCGCGGTGACCCCCTCGATGCCGGAGATCTCCTCGGAGACGGCGCCTTCGCAGTGCCCACAGGTCATGCCGGACACCTGGTAGACGGTGGTCACGCCGTCCGCCGCCCGGTCGCCGGTGTCCGCGCTGTCGTGGCAGGAACCGCTGGGCGAGCAGCAGGAGCCGGTGGCCTGGGGGAGCTGGGTCTCGGTGGTCATGGTGTTCTCCTCTTCGACGAGTACAAAAGGGTGTGGTGTCGGGGTCCGGGAGGCCCGGTGTGCCCGACGCTCATCACACTATACCCCTAGGGGGTATGAATGCGAGCGCCCCGCTCTCCCTTGCGAGCGCCCCCTTGTCTGCTGCGCGCGCTCCGCGCCAGTGATCGCAGCCAGGCCAGTGCGACGAGCGTGATCACGACGAGACCGCCCACCGAGAACAGCGTGAACAGATGCTGCTGCTCCTCGGTGGGGGCCGGGATGTACCCCTGCGCGAAGAGCGCGCGGCTCAGGCCGGTGTCGGTGACCCGGGCGACCAGCCAGATCGCGATGCCGTGCATCGAGTCCCAGAGCGAGTGCAGCACGGCGACGCCGAGGTAGGTGGCGATCACGGGGGCGGCGAAGTGGAAGCGCCCGTTCGGTCTCCGGAAGGAGAGCAGGACTCCACCGGCGATCGCCGTCCAGAGGCCGTGCCCGAACGGTGCGAGCACCCCGCGCAGTACCTCGGTCTCCAGCAGGGCGCGCAGATCGATGCCCTTCATGGTGACGGCGGCGTTGAAGGCGTAGCCCGCGCTCTCGAAGGCGGCGAACCCGAATCCGACCGTCGCGCCGAGCACCAGTCCGGCTCGCATGCCGTGGATGTGGGTGTGGCGGCGGAGTACGAACATCAGCGCCGCGAGCTTCACGGCCTCCTCGATCAGCCCGACGCCCAGGAACATCCAGAGCGACGGATTGACTAGGTAGTACTCCATGACGGAGGCGCCGAGCACGCCCAGGATTCCGCCCGTCAGGAAGCACCCGAGGATGAGGTTCACCCCGAGGTCGCGACCCTGCCGTTCGTACGCCCACAGGACGAAGGCGGCCGGGACCAGGAAGCTGCCGAGCAGGATGAGGGTCGGCAGCAGGGTGGTGTTCTGGGTGGCGTACGTGACGATCGCGGTCAGGATCCAGAGGGCTATGCCGCCCCACAGGCACCGTTTCCAGAGTCCGGGGCGCGGCTGCGGTGGCTCCGGTGGGGCCTGGGGGTGCGGTGAAGTGGGCCCTGGCTTCCGGTCGGAAGGGGTGGCAGGTGACGGGTTGCCGGGATCGGTGTGCCAGTTCACGCGTACTCCCTATACATATCTCCTAATTTGTCCGAATCTTATGGGGTGTGGGGTTATCGGGCATTCGGGGGAGTCGGGAGCGGGGCGTCACCGACCAGCGGCTCCAGGTAGCGGAGCAGCGCGGTCTTCAACTCCCTGGCGTACGCGTCCCGCTCCTCGCCCTCGTGAGCCATGATCAGGTCGAGCCCGCCCTTGAAGAGGATGAAGATCATGTTGGCGATGCGGGTGATCTGGGCGGGCGGAGTGTCCGGCAGGTAGCCGCCGAGGATCGTTTCGACGCGGTTGAGCATGGTCATGTGCAGTGCGTCGTGCCCCTGGGTGATCATTCCGGGCATCTCCGAGCCGTGCATCAGGACGTTGAACGCCGGGTTCTCGCAGTTGAAGGTGATCAGCGGGTCGAGGATGGCGTCCAGCATCCGGTCCAGCGGGAGCGTCAGGTGGTCGGGAAGGAACGCGGCGCCGTACGTCTCCCGCCAGCGGTGGAGGAGTTGGTCGCCGAGCTCGACGGCGATGGCCTCCTTGTTGGGGAAGAACTGGTAGAGCGTGCCCGGCGAGACACCGGCTTCGCGAGCGATGGCGTTGGTGCTCGCGGCGGTGTAGCCGGTGGTGCAGAAGACGCTGGCCGCCGCTTTGAGGAGCTGGGCGATACGGGCTTCACCGCGGGCCTGGCGGCGGCGGGGGCGGGGGGCGCCGGCGGTCGTTTCGGCGCCCTCTGCGATGGCTGCTTCCGCGGTCGCTCCGGGGGGTGCGGTGGAGGCGCCGCCCGTGTCGACTCCGGTGGTCCTGGCGCCTCTGGCGCCTCCGGCATCCCGTGAATCTCCGGCGTCCCGTGAACCTCCGAAGCCTTTCGCGTTCCTGGAGCCTCCGCCGTCCCTCGCGTCCTTGGCGCCTCCGGCGTCCTTCGTGCCTCCGGTGTGCCTCGCTCTGGCCTCCGACACGGTCCATCCCCAGCTTTCATGGCGCGGTTGACAAACGCGAGTGGTCGCTCGCATTCTTGATGAAACGCGAGCGATGACTCGTGTTTGCCAGTCTAATCGGCAACGACTGATCCATGCTGCCCTGCGCCGCCGCCCCGCGTGGCCGCCGCACGCCGTCGGATCCGGGGGGAAGGGGACACCGCGCCATGCCTGAAGTGAACGGTCCGCAGCGTCTGGGGGGCTGGACGCGACTCGTCACCGCGCGACCACGGCTCGCGCTGCTCGCGGCCCTGGCGATCACGATGCTCGCCGTGTTCGCCGGCAGTGGGGTGGCCGGCCGGATGGGCAGTGGGGGGTGGGAGGCACCGGACGCCGAATCGACCTATACGACCAAGGCGCTGGAGCGCGAATTCCCCGCGTCCCAGCCGAATCTGCTGTTGCTCGTGGACAGTGGCGGCACATCGGTCGACGATCCCGCGGTGGCCGCCGAGGCGGCCCGGCTGACCGAGCGGCTGACCGGCGAGAAGGGCATCACCGGTGTCGGCTCGTACTGGCAGACCAAGTCACCCGCACTGCGTGCCGAGGACGGGCGGGAGGCGTTGATCGCCGCCCGGATCGAGGGTGACGACAAGGCGACGGGCGAGGTCCTGGACCGGATAGCTCCCGCCTACCGGGGCGTACACGGGCCGGTGGAAGTCTCGGTCGGTGGCCCGGTCGCCGTTCGGCACGAGATGCAGACGATCATCCAGGAAGACCTGCTGCGGGCCGAGATGATCGCCCTGCCGGTGACACTCGTGCTGCTGGTCATGGTCTTCGGCAGTGCGATCGCCGCCCTGCTGCCGCTCGGTGTGGGCATCGTCGCGATCCTGGGGACCAATGCCGTGCTGCGCGGCATCACCGAATTCACCGATGTCTCGGTCTTCGCCCAGAACCTCACCACCGCCCTCGGCCTCGGCCTGGCCATCGACTACGCGCTGTTCATCGTGCGCCGGTTCAGGGAGGAGCTCTCGGCCGGGGCGGACACCCGGGAGGCCGTCGGGGCGACGCTGCGCACCGCAGGCCGCACGGTGCTGTTCTCCGCGCTGACCGTCGCGGTTTCGCTCGCCGCGATGCTGGTCTTCCCGCAGTACTTCCTGCGCTCGTTCGCCTACGCGGGGATCGCCGTGGTGCTGCTGGCGGCCGCCGCCGCGCTCGTGCTGCTCCCGGCCGCCCTGATGCTGCTCGGACCACGGGTGAACTCCCTGGATCTGCGCCGGCTGCTGCGACGTGGTGACGGGCGCGCGAGCGGGCGCTCGGTCGAGGGCACCGGCGGAGTCGTGCGAGGGCGTCCGGGCGGACATGACGAGCCGTCCGAATCCGCCGCACCGGCCGAGGCCGGGTCCGGCCGCGGGTGGGGCCGGTTCGCGGCCCTGGTGATGCGTCGGGCGCCGGTCTTCGCCGCCGCCACCGCTGTGGGACTCGTCCTGCTCGGGCTGCCGTTCCTCGGGGTGAAGTTCGGTACGGCGGACGATCGCCAGCTGCCCGCGTCCGCCGAATCGCATGTCGTGCAGCAGCACATTCGGGACGGATTCCCAGGCAGTCCGGGCGGCGGCCTCGAAGTGCTCGCGGAGGGTGCGGCGACGCCGGCCCAGTACGGCGAATACCGCAACAGGATCGCCGGACTTCCCGGTGTGCTGCGGGTCGACGGACCGGTCACTGCGGGGCGGTTCGGCTACTTCAGTGTGCTGCCCGAGGGCGAGGCCGTGGGCGAGGAGACCCAACGGCTCGTCCAGGACCTCCGGGCCGCGCCCGCCCCCTTTGACACCTCGGTGACGGGCACGGCGGCCGTCCTGGTCGATTCCAAGCACGCCATCGCCGACCGGCTGCCCTGGGCGGTGGGCATCATCGTCGTGGTGACGCTGCTCCTGGTCTTCCTGCTCACCGGGAGTGTGCTGATCCCCCTTCAGGCGGTCGTACTCAACGCGCTGAGTCTCACGGCGATGTTCGGAGCGGTCGTCTGGGTCTTCCAGGACGGGCATCTGTCCGGGCTGCTCTCCTTCACCAGCACGGGGGACATAGAGACGACACTGCCCGTGCTCATGTTCTGCGTCGCCTTCGGACTCTCCATGGACTACGGGGTCTTCCTGCTCTCCCGGATCAAGGAGGAGTACGACCGCACCGGGGACCACGAGCGGTCGGTGACCTTCGGGTTGCGGCACACCGGCGGGCTGATCACCGCGGCAGCCGTGATCCTGGCGGTGGTGATGGTCGCCATCGGCACATCACGGGTGGCCAACACCAAAATGCTGGGCCTCGGCATCGCCCTGGCCGTGCTGATGGACGCCATGGTCGTGCGCAGCCTGCTGGTTCCTTCCGTGATGAAGCTGATGGGCAGGGTCACCTGGTGGGCGCCCGCCCCGCTGCGGGCCTTCCACCGGCGGTTCGGCCTGAGCGAGGGGGAGTCCGTGCCGGTTCCGGCCGAGGAGATATCGAAGGACGCCCCGGAGCGGGACAGGGTCACCAGCGGAGCGTAGATTCGCCCGGCTGCCCGGCTGCCCGGCTGCCCGGCTGCCCGGCTGCCCGGCTGCCCGGCTGCCCGTGGCCCAAGTGAGCGGCCAGAGGGCGGAGATCCTCGCCGGCCACGGCATGTCCGCGCACACATAGCAGCCGCTGATGAACATGGTCCTGGCAGGGGGTCCTGGCAGCGGGTCCTGGCATGGGGCCTCCCGTCCAACCCCGCCCCATCCCGGCCGACCTCCCGGCACGCCTCATTCCGGCCTCCCGCCCAGCCCCGGCGAAGGAGCGGGAGTCCCGTGCGGCGGCGGGTGGGGACCGCTCGCCGTACGGGACCGGAGGCGTCAGTGACCGCGCCCTCGGTTGCCGGGTCTTGAGGCGACCCAGGCGCGGATGGTGTCCGCGTACCAGTAGGGCTTGCCGCCCTCCACATGGTCGGGCGACGGGAGGAGACCGTGTTTGCGGTAGGAGCGGACGGTGTCCGGCTGCACCCGGATGTGCGCGGCAATGTCCTTGTAGGACCAGAGTCTTCTGTCCGTCATAAGTGACACCTCTCTGCACCGCGGCGGCAGCCGGGGGAGGCCGCCAGGGGGAGCCGCGGTACGGACGCTGACGATCACTCAGTCAGTGTCCGGTGCAACGAAAGGGAGTGAGTTCCGGAGAGGGGGTGTCGAGCGCCTGTGACGGAAGTCCCGCGTACTGAAGACACATGTGACGAGGGTGGGATCTCTGTGACAGAAGAAGTACTTGGTGTTCGAAGGGATGACGAGAGAGGGGCCGGGCGTGTGGAGTTACGCCGGCGGATAGGGGAGAGGGGTGGTGCGAGTCGGTCCCGCGTGCTGGAGCGCCGACCAGGTGGCCGGGGTGACCAGGCCGTTCGGTGCGAGCGGCGGGTGGTCCGCCTGGAAGCGCTGTACGGCGAGGAGGGTCTGCGGTCCGAACGTTCCGTCGAGCGCGGACCACGGCAGATAGTGGCGGTTGGCCAGCACGCACTGCACCTGGGAGACCCGCTCGCCGCGCGCCCCGAAGAAGGTCGGTCCGTCACCGTCGTAGAAGGCGCAGACGGGGCTGGAGCCGGGCGGGGGCGGCGGGTTGTGCACGTCGGCGCAGGCGGCGTCCGGGGCTGTGGCGAGGGCTGCGGCCAGGGCGACAGCGGCCAGGGCCGAGGCCCCGGCCGTCCTGCGGAACGACAGCATCTTTCGGATCACGGTGAGTTGCTCCTCGTGCGGTGGTGGGGCGTGCGGCGGCGGGCGCGGCCGGGACCGCGAACCGGCGCCTCATCGAGCACAACACCGCGCACCGTCACTACGTCACTTCCCTGGCCCCTTCGGCGTGTCCGGGACCTGGCGGGGGTCAGCGGCGCGCGGGGCACCGCAGGAGCGGAGGAACTCGCGGGTGCGGCGGGCGATGGGGAGGGGCTTGTCGGGCGGGCACGGATACATGTCCTGCTCGACGATGGCGAAGAGGTCCACGTCCAGTTTGCGGGCGGCGGCGAGTACGGGTTCCAGTGCGGGTACCCCGCCCGGCGGTTCGCACATCACGCCGCGCGCCACGGCCGGCCCGAACGGCACCTCGTGCGCCACGACTTCGGCCAGGATCTCCGGGTCGACCTGCTTGAGGTGCAGATAGCCGATCCGTTCGCCGTAGGTCTCGATCAGCTTGACGCTGTCGCCGTCGCAGTAGGCGTAGTGGCCGGTGTCGAGGCAGAGCGAGACCAGGTCGGGATCGGTGGCGTCGAGGAAGCGGCTGACGTTCTCCTCGCTGTCGATGTGCGTGTCGGCATGGGGATGGACGACGATGCGCAGCCCGAAGCGGTCCCGTACCTCGCGGGCCAGCCGTTCCGTCTGGGTGGTGAGGTCGCGCCACTGCTCCGCGGTGAGGCTGCGGTCCTCCAGGACCTCGCCCGTCCTGTCGTCGCGCCAGAACGACGGGATGACCACCAGATGCCCTGCACCCATCGCCCGGGTGAGTGCCGCGATGTCGGCGACATGCGCCCAGGTCCGGTCCCAGACGGCCGGTCCATGGTGCAATCCGGTGAAAACGGTCCCGGCCGAGACCGTGAGTCCGCGGCGGCCGGTCTCGTCGGCGAGGCGGGCAGGGTCGGTCGGGAGGTAGCCGTACGGGCCGAGCTCGATCCACTCGTAACCCGCCGCGGAGACTTCGTCGAGGAAGCGCTGCCAGGGCACTTGCCGGGGATCGTCGGGGAACCACACCCCCCACGAGTCGGGTGCCGAACCGATACGGATACGGGCCGGAGCCAATGCGGAGGAGGTCATGCCGTCCAGCCTCCCGGCCCCGGGGGCGAGTGTCAATCATTCGTCCTTATGTCCGGACAAACCATTGACAGGGTTCCGGGGGAGGGCTAGACCTGGGAGCAGCCGCCCCGGTCGCCGGTCGAAGGGATGCGTATGCCTGAGCAGTACGACGTGATCACCATGGGCCGGATCGGCGTGGACCTCTACCCCCTGCAGACCGGTCTGCCGCTGGCCGGGGTCGACACCTTCGGAAAGTTCCTCGGTGGTTCACCCACCAATGTCGCCGTCGCGGCGGCCCGGCTCGGCCGACGGACGGCGGTGGTGACGCGCACCGGCCGGGACGCCTTCGGGGAGTATCTGCACCACCAGTTGCGGGAGTTCGGGGTCGACGACCGGTGGGTGACGCCCGTCGACGCCTGGCCGACGCCCCTCACCTTCTGCGAGCTCTTCCCGCCCGACGACTTCCCGCTCTACTTCTACCGGCAGCCCAAGGCCCCCGACCTGGAGATCCACGCGTCCGAACTGGACCTTGACGCGGTGCGGTCCGCCCGGGTCTTCTGGATGACGGGCACCGGTCTGTGCGCCGAGCCGAGCCGCACCGCGACCCTCGCCGCACTCCGCGCCCGCGACCGGTCCGGCATCACCGTCTTCGACCTCGACTGGCGCCCGATGTTCTGGGACACCACGGAGGATTCCGCGTCCCGCCCCGTTCCGGCCGCCCGTTACCGGGAGGCCCTGGCCCATGCCACCGTCGCCGTCGGCAACCTCGACGAGTGCGAGATCGCTACGGGTGAGCGCGAACCCTACGCGGCCGCCCGCGCCCTGATCGCCGCGGGCATCGAACTGGCCGTCGTCAAGCGGGGCCCCAAGGGCGTTCTCGCCGTCCACCGCGACGGCTCGGTGGCCGATGTGCCGCCGCTGCCCGTCGAGGTCGTCAACGGCCTGGGAGCCGGTGACGCCTTCGGCGGGGCGCTCTGCCACGGACTGCTCGCCGGCTGGGAGACGGAGCGCGTCATGCGGTACGCCAACGCGGCCGGTGCGATCGTCGCCTCCCGGCTCGCCTGCTCCTCCGCCATGCCGTTCCCGCACGAAGTCGAAACGGCCCTGGCCGAAGGCGCCGTCACCTCCCGCCCCACCGGAGCCACCCCATGACGCCCGCGGCCGCCTCGGTCTCCGAACTCGTCCAACTGCGCGTGCGCCACCCCGAGGCCGTCGCCGAAGCCGCGGCGCGACGCCGCAGACGCCCCCTCGTCGGCAGCGGCGGGCGACTGATGATCATCGCGGCGGACCATCCGGCCCGTGGCTCCCTGGCCGTCGGCGACCGTGAACTGGCCATGGCCAACCGCTTCGAGCTGCTGGAACGGCTCCGCCTCGCCCTCTCCCGCCCCGGCGTCGACGGAGTCCTGGCCACCGCCGACATCCTCGACGACCTGTTGCTCCTCGGCGCGCTGGAGAACAAGGTCGTCGTCGGTTCGATGAACCGCGGCGGGCTCGCGGGCGCGGCCTTCGAACTCGACGACCGTTTCACCGGCCACCGCCCCGAGGACCTCGCCCGTCTCCGCTTCGACGCGGGCAAACTGCTGCTCCGTATCGACTACGACGACCCCGGCTCGCTCGACACCATGCACGCCACCGCGCGTGCCATCGACGCCATGGCCGCGCACCGGCTGCCGGTCTTCGTCGAGCCGTTCCTCTGCCGCCGCACGGACGGCCATGTCCGCAACGACCTCGGTGCGGAGGCGGTCACCACCTCGATCGCCATCGCCTCGGGGCTCGCCGGGACGTCCGCGTACACCTGGCTCAAGGTCCCCGTCACCGAGAACCCCGACGACATGGCCCGGGTGATGGAGGCCTCCACGCTGCCCGCCGTGCTGCTGGGCGGCGAGGTGCGCGACGACCTGGACGGCGCGTTCGAGAAGTGGCGCACGGCGCTGCGACTGCCGACCGTCCAGGGCCTGGTGGTGGGGCGTTCGCTGCTCTACCCGGCCGACGGAAAGGTGGCGGAAGCCGTCGACACGGCCGTATCGCTGCTGGAGCCGAGAGGAACGGGACAGAGCCCGGCACCGGGTAGGGAGTGGGTATGACGACCGACAACGAACCGCGGTACCACCTTCGCGCCGGGAACGCGGCGAGCGGCCCCTATGCCCTCGACATCGACCCGGAGCGGGCCGGCTGGGACCGGTCGAGCCTGCGTGTGCTGGAGCTGGGACCGGGCGGAATTCACACGCTTGTCACCGGGGAGAGCGAGTGGATCGTTCTGCCGTTGACCGGTGGCTGTACGGTGCACACCTCAGGTGAGATCTTTGAACTGCTGGGCCGGGAAAGCGTGTTCAGCGGGGTATCCGACTTCGCGTACGTACCGCGTGACGCCCATGCACAGATCGCCTCCGGCGCAGGAGGCCGCTTCGCCCTGGCAGGAGCGAAGTGCGAGCGACGACTCCCCGCTCGCTACGGCCCCGCGCCGGAGGTACCCGTCGAGCTGCGCGGCACCGGGAACTGCTCCCGTCAGGTCAACAACTTCGCCGCAGCCGACACCTTCGAGTGCGACCGGCTGATCGCCGTCGAGGTCCTCACCCCCGGTGGCAACTGGTCGTCCTACCCGCCGCACAAGCACGACGAGGACCGCCCCGGAGTCGAGTCCGTGCTGGAGGAGATCTACTACTTCGAGCTGGAGCACGACGGGCTCGGCTACCACCGGGTGTCGCCGTCGAAGGACGGCGGTACGGACGTCCTCGCCGAGGTCCGCAGCGGTGACGCGGTGCTCATCCCCGACGGCTGGCACGGCCCCTCCATCGCGTCCCCCGGCCGCACGCTGTACTACCTCAATGTGATGGCGGGTCCGGGCGAGCAGCGGGAGTGGCTGATCAGCGACCACCCCGACCACGGCTGGATCCGTGACACCTGGCCCTCGCAGCCGGTGGACCCCAGACTTCCGCTGTACGGGAATGTCCCGCCGTACGGTTCGGAGGCGACCTCATGAGCGCACCACGCATCCGCAGGCTGACCACCGCCCAGGCCCTGGTGTCCTTCCTCTCCCGCCAGTACACCGAGCGCGACGGCCGGCGACAGCGCCTGATCAGCGCCACCTGGGGCATCTTCGGCCATGGCAACGTCGCCGGAATCGGTCAGGCTCTCATCGAGTCGAGCCGTGCGATGCCCTATCTCCAGGGCCGCAACGAGCAGGCCATGGTGCACGCCGCCGTCGGCTACGCCCGTCAGTCCGGCAGGCTCTCCGCGCACGCCGTCACCACCTCCATCGGCCCCGGCGCCACCAATCTCGTCACCGGCGCCGCGCTTGCCACGATCAACCACCTCCCCGTCCTCCTCCTGCCCGGGGACACCTTCGCGACCCGGCCCGCCGACCCCGTGCTCCAGCAGCTCGAAGTCCCGTCCGCCGGCGACCTCTCGGTCAACGACTGCCTGCGCCCCGTCTCCCGCTACTTCGACCGGATCACCCGCCCCGAGGCCCTGATCCCGGCCGCCCTCCAGGCCATGCGAACCCTGAGCGACCCGGCGGAGACCGGCGCGGTCACCCTCGCGCTGCCGCAGGACGTGCAGGCCGAGGCGCACGACTGGCCGGAGGAGTTCTTCGCCGAGCGCGTCTGGTACGTACGCCGCCCCGCTCCCGATCCGTACGAGCTCGACCGGGCGGTACGGGCCGTGCGCGGTGCCCGTCGGCCGCTGATCGTGGCCGGCGGCGGCATCCACCACAGCGCGGCGGAGGAGACCCTGGCCGCGTTCGCCGCCGCCACCCGTATCCCCGTCGCCTCGACCCAGGCCGGCAAGGGTTCCCTGCGCCACGACCACCCCGCCGACGTCGGAGGCATCGGCCACACCGGCACCGCGACCGCCGACGAGCTGGCCCGCACCGCCGACCTGGTCATCGGTATCGGCACCCGCTACTCCGACTTCACCACGGCCTCCGCCACGCTCTTCTCGAACCCGGCGGTCCGCTTCCTCAACCTCAACATCACCGGCTTCGACGCCCACAAACTCGGCGCACTCCCGCTCGTCGCCGACGCCCGTACCGCCCTCGAAGCCCTCACCGCCGAGCTCGCCGCACGCGGCCACCGCGTCGAGCCGTCCTACGAGACCGAGTACACCGAGGCCAAGGAGGAATGGGAGCAGCGGGTCACCGCCGCGTTCACCGCCGACGACCCGCACGCCCGCCCCACCCAGGCCCAGGTCCTGGGCCTCCTCGACACCCTGGTCACCGAGGACGACATCGTGATCAACGCGGCCGGTTCGCTCCCCGGCGACCTGCACAAGCTCTGGCGGGCCCGCTCCCCGCGGCAGTACCACGTCGAGTACGGCTACTCCTGCATGGGCTACGAGATCCCGGCCGCGATCGGGGTCCAGCTGGCCGCCCCCGGCCGCCCCGTCTGGGCCCTCGTCGGCGACGGCACGTACCTGATGAATCCCACCGAGATCGTCACCGCGGTGCAGCAGGAGCTCCCGGTGAAGCTGGTCGTCCTCCAGAACCACGGCTACGCGTCCATCGGCGGTCTCTCCGAGGCGGTCGGCGGCGAGCGCTTCGGCACGGCCTACCGTCACCGCGCCGCGGACGGCACCTTCACCGGCCCCCCGCTCCCCGTCGACCTCGCGGCCAACGCGGGCTCGCTGGGGATGCGGGTGCTCCGTGCCAAGACCGTGCGTGACCTGCGCGAAGCCCTTGCCGAGGCACGCGCCGCGGACCGTCCCACTTGTGTCTACGTCGAGACCGAAACGGCAGACACAGTGTCGGGGCCCCCTCCGGCGCAGGCATGGTGGGATGTTCCCGTAGCCGAAACGGCCACCCGGCCGTCGGCCGTGAAAGCCCGCGAAGAGTACGACCGACACGTCGCCGACCGACGCCGCCACCTCTGAAGACGCCACTGAAGGAGTTCTGTCATGAAGACCGTCAACCACTGGATCGGTGGCAAGACCGTCGAGGGCGCGTCGGGCAACTACGGCCCGGTCACCGACCCGGCCACCGGCGCCGTCACCACGCAGGTCGCGCTCGCCTCCCTCGAAGAGGTCGACGCCGCGGTCGCCGCCGCCAAGGACGCCTACGCCACCTGGGGCACGTCCTCGCTGGCCGCCCGCACCGCGGTCCTCTTCCGCTACCGCGCGCTGCTGGACGCCCACCGCGACGAGATCGCCGCGCTGATCACCGCCGAGCACGGCAAGGTGCACTCGGACGCGCTGGGCGAGGTCGCCCGCGGTCTGGAGATCGTCGAGCTGGCCTGCGGCATCACCACCCAGCTCAAGGGCGAGCTGTCCACCCAGGTCTCCAGCCGGGTCGACGTCTCCTCGATCCGCCAGTCGCTCGGTGTCGTCGCGGGCATCACCCCGTTCAACTTCCCGGCCATGGTGCCGATGTGGATGTTCCCGCTCGCCATCGCCTGCGGAAACACCTTTGTGCTCAAGCCCAGCGAGAAGGACCCGTCGACCGCCAACCGGCTGGCCGAGCTGGCCTCCGAGGCCGGTCTGCCGGACGGTGTGCTGAACGTCCTGCACGGTGACAAGGTCGCCGTCGACGGGCTCCTCGCCCACCCCGACGTGGCCGCGGTCTCCTTCGTGGGCTCCACCCCGATCGCCCGTCACATCCACACCACCGCCACCGCCAACGGCAAGCGGGTCCAGGCGCTCGGCGGTGCGAAGAACCACATGCTGGTGCTGCCGGACGCGGACCTCGACGCCGCGGCCGACGCCGCCGTCTCCGCCGCGTACGGCTCCGCCGGTGAGCGCTGCATGGCGATCTCCGCGGTCGTCGCGGTCGGCTCCATCGCCGACGAGCTCGTCGCCAAGATCAAGGAGCGCGCCGAGAAGATCAAGATCGGCCCGGGTAACGACCCGACGTCCGAGATGGGCCCGCTGATCACCGCCGCCCACCGCGACAAGGTCGCCTCCTACGTCACGGGCGCGGCCGCCCAGGGCGCCGATGTCGTCCTCGACGGCACGGGCTTCACGGTCGAGGGCTTCGAGGACGGCCACTGGATCGGCCTCTCCCTCCTCGACAACGTGTCCACCGACTCGGACGCGTACAAGGACGAGATCTTCGGCCCGGTCCTGTGCGTCCTGCGCACCGAGACGTACGAGGAGGGCGTCGCCCTCATGAACGCCTCCCCGTTCGGCAACGGCACCGCGATCTTCACCCGCGACGGCGGCGCCGCCCGCCGCTTCCAGCTGGAGATCGAGGCCGGCATGGTCGGCGTCAACGTGCCGATTCCGGTGCCGGTCGGCTACCACTCCTTCGGTGGCTGGAAGGACTCCCTCTTCGGCGACCACCACATCTACGGCAACGACGGCGTGCACTTCTACACCCGCGGCAAGGTAGTCACCACCCGCTGGCCGGACCCGGCCGACGCCCCGGCGGGCGTGGACCTGGGCTTCCCCCGCAACCACTGACCCGTAGCCCCACCCGACGGCCCGTACGGACACTGTGTCCGTACGGGCCGTCGCCGTGTCCGCGGCACCCCAAGGGCCGTCCCGTAACCCCTGGCGGGCGCGCGACGCCAGCTACTTCCCCAAGCTCTCGGCTGCGCTCGAACAGGGGAGGCCCCATCCTCGCCGCGTTGTCGGAACGTCCGCATACATCCGGTATGCGGACGTCCCTCCGCCTTGCGATGCACCGCACCCGACGCCGCGCGCTGCTCCACCAGGGATGACGGGACGGCCCTTGGCGCTGACGTGGCGCTGACGGCGCGGGCACATGGCCGTACCGCCGGTCCGACGGCGCTGGACTGCCCTCGTGCTCGTCGACTGGAATGGATCCGGCACCCACGAAGCACGGTACGGGGGCTCTTGCGGAGGCTCGACGTGGTGGAGGCGATGGCAGTGAGTGCGGTGGACGAACGCCCTTCGGGGCCCGAGACGATGGACGCCACCACGGTCGTGGACGACCTGCTCGATCTCGCCCGGTCCGAGCGGCGGCAGGCCCTGGAGGACCTCGTCGTCGCCGAGTTCAAGATCGCGCTGCTCATGGAGGACCATGACGAACTCCCCATGGACGAGAGCTATTTCGACCTGGGGCTCACCTCGCTGACGATCACCGATCTGAAGCAGAGCCTGGAGTCGATGATCGGGCACGAACTCAGCGCGAACCTGCTGTTCAACAGCCCCACCGTGGGTCAGCTGATGGACCACATCTGCGACGAGCTGCTCCCCGGCCTGTTCCGCCCCGCCCGCGCGTCCGCGCCCGGCGACGGGACCACGTCCGGCGCCGTCCCCGGCCCCCGCGCCGCCGCCGACCCTTCGGCGGACGATCTGGTCGACGAAGCCCTCAAGAACCTCTACCAGGGACAGGGGTAGGAGACATGGCAGACCTGGACGACGCGACCACCGCCGACGCCCTGGCGCAGGCCAGGGAGGATCTGCGCAGGCAGCGTGAGCTCCTGAAGGAGCTGCTGCGGGAGAAGTACGAACCGATCGCGATCGTGGGCGTCGGCCTGCGCTTTCCCGGCGGGAACAACTCCCTGGAGGAATTCACCGAGTTCCTGCGCGAGGGACGCAGCGCCATCGGCCCGCTCCCGAAGGACCGCTGGGACGTCGAGGCATACGCGTCCGGTGAGGGCCGCGGCGTCATCCGGACCACGGGCGGCGGCTTTCTCGACGGCCTCGAACGGTTCGACCCCAAGTTCTTCAGGACGGCCCCGGCCGAGGCGCACTGTCTGGACCCGCAACAGCGGCTGGTGCTGGAGACGGCGTGGGAGTCCCTCGAACACGCCGGAATCGACCCGACCGCACTGCGGCACGGCAATGGCGGCATCTACGTGGGCGCCAGCTCCCTCGACTACGTGATGGAGATGGACGAGCTCCCCGACGACGAACTGGACGGCCGGATCGCGGCCGGGGTCTCGCACGCGGGCATCTGCGGCAGACTCTCGTACTTCCTCGGCTGGCGCGGGCCCTCCATCACCGTGGACACCGCCTGCTCGGCCTCCCTCGTCGCGCTCCACCTCGCCGTCCAGGGGCTGCGCCGCCGCGAGTGCGACATCGCCCTGGCCGGCGGGGTCAACGCCATCCACCACCCCCGGAGCACCGCGCTCTTCTCCGATCTGACCGCGCTCTCGCCCGACGGCCTCTGCAAGACCTTCGACGACGCGGCCGACGGCTACGGCCGGGCCGAGGGCTGCGGCATGATCGTGCTGAAGCGGCTCTCGGACGCCCGGCGCGACGGCGACACCGTCCTGGCACTCGTCCGTGGCAGCGCCGTCGGGCAGGACGGCGAGAGCGCCGGGCTCACCGTGCCCAACGGCGCCGCGCAGGAGACCCTGTTGCGGCGGGCGCTCAGCAGCGCCCGGCTGGAGCCCGGCGACGTCCAGTACGTGGAGGCGCACGGCACCGGAACCCCTCTCGGGGACCCGATCGAGATCGGTGCGATCAGCGAGGTCTTCGCGGACTCGCACAGCAGGAACGATCCGGTGATCGTCGGCTCGGCCAAGACCAATCTCGGACACATGGAGCCGGCCGCGGGGATCGGCGGGGTCATCAAGGCCGTCGCCCAGCTGCGCAGCGGGGAGATCTTCCCCCACCTCAACTTCGAGAAGCCGTCGTCACGCATTCCCTGGGAGGTCTCCCCGGTCGAGATCCCCACGGAGACCCGCCCCTGGACGTCCGGCACCCGACGCGCGATGGTCAACTCCTTCGGCTTCGCCGGAACTCTGGCGTCCGCGGTCCTCGAAGAGGCACCCGCCGCCGCGGACGCCCCCGCCCGCGAGCAGGCGGTCCCGACCGGGGACGCGAGCCGAGAGGCCGATGGCGGCTCCGGGGACGCGAGCCGCGCCGGCCGGTCCGGGGACGCGAGCCGTGAGGCGGACGGGCGGCCCGACGGCAGCGGCCGGGAAGGCGGTCACGTCTTCACGCTGTCCGCGAAGTCGGCCCGCTCCCTCGCCCTGCAGATCGAGCGCTACCAGCGGCTGCTGGCCGACCGGCCCGACCTGCCCGTCGACGCCGTCTGCTACACCGGCAACACCGGTCGCGCCCACTTCGACCACCGGATCGCCGGAGTCGTCCGCGACCACGCCGGTCTCTCCGCCCTGCTCGCCGACCGGGCCGACAGGCCCGTGGCCGACAGGCCGGAGGCCGTACGCAAGACCGTCTTCCTGTTCACCGGACAGGGCGCGCAGCACCCGGGCATGGGCCTCGCCCTGTACGGGCGCCACCCGCTCTTCCGCCGGACCGTCGACGAGCTGGACGAGCTGTTCGCCCCGCATCTGGGCCGCTCCATCAGGGAGTTGATGTTCGGCCGTACCGAGGACGCCGAGGAACTGCATCGCACCCGGTACACCCAGCCCGCCCTGTTCGTCCTGGAGTACGCGCTGGCGCGGCTGTGGCTCTCCTGGGGCGTGCGGCCCTCCGCCGTCATCGGACACAGCATCGGCGAGGTGGTCGCCGCGACCGTCGCCGGACTCTTCACCGTGGCCGACGCGGTCCGGCTGGTGGCGGTCCGGGCCCGGCTGATGGACTCGGTCACCGCTCCCGGCGGCATGGCGGCCGTCGGGGCCGCCGCCGAAACGGTGAACGCCCTGGTGGAGCCGTACGAGGACCTCGCCGTCGCCGCGTACAACGCACCCACGCAGTGCGTCATCTCGGGAGGCGCCGCCTCGCTGGACGCGGCGACCACCGAGCTGGCCGCCAAGGGCGTGCGGGTCAAGCGGCTGCCCGTCTCGCACGCCTTCCACTCGCCGCTGATGGGCGCGGTCACCGAGGAGTTCCGTGCGGCCTTCGACGACATCGTCTTCCACGAGCCCGAGTTCACTCTGATCTCCAACCTCACGGGCCAGGTGGCCCGTTGGCGGGACATCTCCAAGCCCGACTACTGGGTCCGGCACATCGCCGAACCCGTGGACTTCGCGGCCGGGATGCGCACCGTGGCCCGGCGCGGCAGGCACACGTACATCGAGATCGGGCCGTCCGCCACGCTGTCCTCGCTGGCCCGGGAGAACCTCGACGCCCCGGGTGACATCTGGCTGCCCAGCCTGCGCCCGGCCCAGCAGGACGACCTGGCGCTGCTGTCGTCGGCGGCCAAGCTGTACGCCGCCGGATACCCGGTGTCCTGGACCGGCTTCCACGCGGAGCGGCGGATGCGGCGGGTGGTACTGCCGGGCTACGCCTTCGACCGCCAGGAGTACTGGCTCCGGTCGGCGAACCCGCGCCGCTTCTCGCCCGGGACCGGAGCGGGTGCCCGGCCGAACACCGCACCGGACGCCCCGGCGACCGGGCCCGTCGCCACCGCCCCGGCGGAGCTGGACACCGGGCGACTGCTCTCCATGGGCCACGACGAACGGCTCGCCGCCCTCACCGGACACATCCGTGCGCTGATGGCCGCCGAGCTCCAGTTCGACGACCCCGCGGAGATCGAGCCGGGCGCGCACTTCCTCGACCTGGGCCTGGACTCGCTGGCCGCCGCCCGGCTCAGCGGGCAGCTGGGCACGGCCCTGGGCCGCAGGACCACGGTGTCCGAGGTTCTGGACCACCCCAGCGCACGCTCCCTGGCCGAGTTCGCCGAGCAACGGCTGACCTCGGACTGAACCCCGCGCCGCACCCGGCCGGGCAGCAACCTCCCGATCAGCCGGACCTGTTGATGGAGAGATCATGGACGAGGCCACGCCAGAGACACTCGCCGCCATCCCCGGACACCACGCCGCCGTCCGGCCCGATCATGTCGCCATGATCCACCTCGACACCGAGGTGACGTACGCCGAACTCGACCGTGAGAGCAACCGCGCCGCGCACGCCCTGCTCGCCGCGGGGCTCGCTCCCGGCGACCGGGTCGCGTTCCTCGGCATGGAGTCGCAGTACTACTACGAGATCGCCTTCGCCTGCGCCAAGAGCGGCACCGTCCTGGTACCGGTCAACTGGCGGCTCACCGAGAGCGAGGTCGAGCACCAACTGCGCGACTCCTGCGCCCGGCTGCTCTTCGTGGAGGAGGAGTACCGCGCCACCGCCGAGCAGATCGAGGCCGAACTGCCGGAGCTGAAAACGGTCGTCGGCATGGACGCCCGGGGACGGCGCGGCGCGGGCTACGCGGACTGGAAGTCCGCCTTCCCGGACTCCGGCACCGGATACCGTCCAGATCCCGCCCAGCCCGTCGCCCAGATGTACACGAGCGGCACCACCGGACTGCCCAAGGGGGTGGTCCTGCCCCACCGGAGCTTCTTCGCGCTGGGCCGCGCCATGGACGACAACGGTCTGGACTGGGTGGACTGGAAACCCGACGACAAGAGCCTGATCGGGCTGCCGGGACTGCACATCGCCGGGCTCTCCTGGTCCATGCAGGGGTTCACCGCCGGTGTGACGAACGTGATCATGCGGATGTTCGTCGCGCAGGAAGCGGTCGCCCTGATCAGGGACGTGGGCGTCACCACCACGTTCGTCGCCCCGGCCATGCTCCAGATGATGCTGGCCGAGCCCGCCGCGTCCAAGGAGACCTTCGCGACGCTGCGCAAGGCGGTCTACGGCGGCTCGCCGATCGCGGAGGAGTTGCTGGTCCGCTCCCTCGACGTGCTGGAGGCCGATCTGGTGCAGGCCTACGCCGCCACCGAGACGGGCAACGCGGTGGCCCTGCTGCCGATGCCCGACCACATACCGGGAAGCCCCCGGCTGCGTGCCGCCGGGCGCGCGTGCCCGGGGGTGGAGATACGGATCGTCGCCGACGGCAGGACCTGTGCGACGGGGGAGACCGGTGAGGTGTGGGTGCGGTCGGCCGCGGTCATGCTGGGCTACTGGAACCTGCCGGAGGCCACCGCGCGGACCCTGACGGACGGATGGCTGGGGATGGGTGACGCCGGCTACCTCGACGAGGACGGCTATCTCTATCTCTGCGACCGGATCAAGGACACGATCATCGTCGCCGGGGAGAACGTCTACCCCGGTGAGGTGGAGGAGGCACTCGGCAAGCACCCCGCGGTGGCCGAGGTGGCGGTCATCGGTGCCCCGCACCCTCGTTGGGGCGAGGCGGTGCACGCCTGCGTGGTGCTGAACGAGGGCATGCGGGCGACCCCGAGGGAACTGATGCTGTCCCTGAAGGGGCGGATCGCCGACTTCAAGATCCCCGTCCGGTACGACTTCCTGGACGGCCTGCCCCGCAACTCGACCGGCAAGGTGCTCCGCCGCGAACTTCGGGACAGGTTCTGGGCGGGGCGGACCAGCAAGATCCACTGACGGCTGACGGCTGACGGCTGACGGCTGACGGCTGACGGCTGACGGCCGACGGCGGTACCGGTAGCGGTGCCGAAACCGAAACCGGCATCGGCCCCGGCATAGGCTCCTTCACCGGCCTCGGCACTGGTACCGAAGCCGGTGCCGGCGCCGGGGCCGATGCCGCTGTCAGCCCCGTCGCGGGCCCGCCGCGCCGCGCCGCAGCCGGCGTGCCAGATCCGCGCCCACCGCCATGGCCTGCTCGTAGATGTAGAAGTGACCGCCCGGCAGCTCGTTGAGCCCCAGGAACGTGTCCGCCCGGTCGGCCCACGCGCCCATGGCGCCCCCGCCCAGAAGCGGGTCCGAGGCCCCGCCGTAGGCCACCACCGGGCAGTCGACCCGTGCGCGGTCGTCCGTGTATCCGTTCACCACGGTGAAATCGGCGCGCAGCGTGGGGAGTACGAGGTCGAGCAGCTCACGGTTCCCGGTGACCTCCGGCGGCAGGCCCCCGAACTCCTCGACACGGGCCAGGAATTCCTTGTCGGGGAGCTGGGCGACGGGCACCGGGCTCGGCCGGTGCGCGCCCCCCTCCCATCCGGAGACCGCGAGCAGAGCGGGAGCGGGGGCACCGTCCTTCTGCAGGGCGAGGGTCAACCGGTAGGCGATCAGCGCCCCCATGCTGTGCCCGAAGAACGCGAAGCGACGTCCGTCGAGGTCGTCCTCCAGAGCCTCGTACACGGCCTCGACGAGGTCGTCCAGATCGGTGAACGCGGGAGTGGCGCGGCGGTTCTGCCGACCGGGCAGCTGGACCGCCGCGACCTCCACGTCGTCGGGCAGCATCTGCGCCCAGCGGGCGTACGTCGCGGCCGACCCGCCCGCGTGGTGGAACACGTACAGCCGGCACGCCGCGTCGGGCCGTGCCCGGCCGGTGTGGAACCAAGCGGCGCCGAGCCCCGCGTTCTCCTGGACCATCTGCCCCTCCCGCGCTTGTGCCGCGAGGGACGGGGACCTTGCCGCCACCGCCGCCTCGCGTCCTTACCACTCGACGCTAGGCAGCGGGCAGGGGCCGGACAATTACTTGCCAGGTAATCGACACCCTCTCCACCGCGCGCGGAAGGTGGCGGAACTTGTACTGGTTCGAGCGTGGGGAAGAGCGCTGTGAACGACGCCGACACCGCACCACCGAAAGCGGGCCGCGCCACCTCCGGGGGAACCGGCTCCCTGGCGCTGCCGGTGATCCTGGCCGGCACCTTCATGGTCGTCCTCGACTTCTTCATCGTGAACGTCGCGATCCCCGCGATGCAGACCGAGCTCGGCGCGAGTACGGCCCAGGTCCAGCTGATCGTGGCCGGATACGGACTGGCGTACGCCTGTGGCCTGATCCGCTTCGTGCATTCGCATTCGCACCCGCACCCGGATCCGCTGAGCGCACCCGCAGCCACGGGTGTGCTCAGCGGCCGGTCGGCAGCAGGGGGGAGCCCTCCGGAACCGCGGCGCGCAGATACTCGCTCCAGTGGTGGGAGTGGAGCGTGGCGGCCGTGTGCGTGTCGGCGGGATAGAACGTCTCGATGGTCAGCTCCGCCAGCGTGATGTCGACGGGCGCCACGAAGGCCGTCACGGCGCTGAAGAAACTCAACTCGGTCCCGAGCGCGCGGATGTGCAGCGGAATCGCGATGTGGTGGGCGTCCGCGGGGTCGGGGGAGCCCGGCTCGGACTCCAGCAGACCCGACGGGTACCGGTAGGCGCGGACCTCCTCGTACAGGGAGTCGAGCCGCTCGTCGTTGGTGAACGCGGCATCGCGTCGCAGCCGGCAGAGCAGATGCCGGCGCCACTCGGCGAAGTTGGTGATCCGCCGCGCCATACCCATCGGATGCAGCCCGAGCCGCACGACGTTGACGGGCGGCAGCAGCAGTTCCTCCGCCACACCGTCCAGCAGCGCCATCGCCGACCTGTTGGCGCGGCACAGATCCGAAACGGTGTCGAAGACCAGGGCGGGGTACGGCTCGTGGCCGGTGAGGAGCCGCTCGACGGCCTCATTGGCCTGATCCATGTGGGACGCGCCGATGGGAGTCTCCTCATAGGCCGGCGCATATCCGGCGGCCATGATCAAACGATTGCGCTGACGCACGGGCACGTCCAACTGGTCGCAGAGACGCAGGAGCAGTTCGCGACTCGGCCTGGCGCGCCCGGTCTCTATGAAGCTCAGATGACGGCTGGATGTCTCCGCCATCAGGGCGAGTGCCATTTGGCTCAGATTGCGTCGGTGGCGCCACTCCCGGAGCATGGGGCCGATTCGATTGGGCTTCGTGTGTCCGCTGGGCATCGTGTGTCCGCGCATTTGTCCATGGTAGGCAGGTGGACTTCACCCTTCCCGGCCCGGCCGTGAGCTGTAATAAACTTTGGCCGGAATGATTCGCCCATGGCCGCAGGGCTTTTAATCCCCTGCCCCGGTGTTGGCCTCCTCGTAAATAAACAGCGAATCGACGATAAGAATCCGGACTGTCCTGATCTCGGACGTGTGGCCTCGTGACCGTCCAGTATCCGGATGGGTCAGTCGACCGTCAGGGCCATATCAGTGCCCCCTGCCAGAATCGCCGACGTGCCGAGTCGCGCAGCTTTCGGCCACTTCCGTGTTTCCGCAGCCTTTGTCTCCGCAGCGTCGAGCATCCAGCACCTCGGAAGGAAGACGTCGAATCGTGGAATCTCCCACAGGGACCTTCGGACAAGTCGCCACGAGTGGTTCGCGGCCGTCCCGACCCGTGTTCCTCAGCTACGACTCGTATATCGCCGGACATGAGGTGCCAGCAGAAAGACACGTCTACACGGTGAAGACGTCGTCGATTCTTGACGATGTGTTCAGGAGCCTGACACTCAAGCGGAAACTGGAGCGTGGTAAAGCCGATCCGGCGGACGCGGCGGACTTTGTCGTGGGGCGCTGCGCGCTGGCCGACGACCGCACGGTCGAGGAGGCGTCCCGCGAAGCGGCCGCGGCGGCTCCGGTGTGGGCCCGGTTTCCGCTGGAACGGCGCCTCGCGCTGGGCCGGGGAATCCGCGAACGGCTGCTCCGCCGCCACCTGGAGTTCGTCGACCTGCTCATCGCCGAAGGAAACCCCAGGGCGCTCGCCGAGTGGCAGGTGGCCGGACTGCTGGAGATCTTCAGCGAGGAGACCCTCGGCTGGTGCGCCCGGCAGATGGAGCAGAGCATCGAGCACGCCGGCCGGCGGATGACCGTACGGCGCGTGGCGGACGGCGTGGTCGCCGTCAACCCGCCGCAGAACGCTCCCGCCAGCAGTGCCCTGTTCGGGATCACCCCGTTGATCGCCGGCAACGCCGTGGTCGTACGGGCGCCGCGCAGCGCACCGCTCGGCGTCATGTACGCGATGCGTGAGCTGGTCGCCCCGGCGCTCGACGACATCGGCGCTCCCCCCGGCACGCTCAATGTCTTCTGCTCCCGCCCCGGACCGGCCATCAAGAGCTGGCTGGAGAGCCCGCACATCAACGACATCTTCTACACCGGGGGCGTGACCACCGGCCTGGAGCTGGAGCGGGACTGCGTCGCGCACGGCAAGAAGCCCATCCTCGAACTCGCGGGCAACGACGCCGTGCTGATCTGGCACGACGCCGATCTGGAGGCCGCCTGCGAGGCACTCGTCGAGTGCTTCTTCGGCTCGGGGCAGATCTGCATGGTGCCCAACCAGGTGATCGTGCACCCCGCCGTCGCCGAGCAACTGCTGGAACGCCTGCGGCTGACCGCGTCACTGATCCGCCCGGGACTGCCCGAGGACCCCGGCGCGCTGCTCTCCCCCGTACTGCGCAGCGAGCGCTTCTACGCCTACGTCCAGGACGCACTGGACAAGGGCGCCACCCTCGTCCACGGCGCCCGCCGGATGGAGACCGACGGCACGCCGTCCGACACGGGCCTCTTCCTGGAGCCGACGGTTCTGCGGGTGGACGGCCTCGAACACTGCCGGGACATCGAGGCGGTCGCCGAGGAGACGTTCTTCCCGCTGCTGCCGGTCATCGTGCCCGAGCAGGCCCCCGACGGCGAACTGCTCGACCGGATGCTGGCCTATGTCAACAGCAACCCCTACGGGCTCCGCAACTCGCTGTGGACCAAGGACGAGGCCGTCGCCGACCGCTTCGTGAACGAGGTGTCCAACGGCGGCCTGCTCAAGGTCAACGACTCGCACATCGGTTTCCTGCCCTACCTGCCGACGCACGGCGGCACCGGACGCACCGGCGGCGCCTTCGGTGAGGCCAACTACCCGATGCTGCGCACCACTCATCTGCAGGGCGTCTCCCGCGCCACCGGAGTACGGCCGCGCGAGGCGGTGTTCGGCGCGTACGCCGAGCTCGCCGGGATGCGTCCGGGGCCGCTGCCGACCGCCACGCCGGAAAACAACTCTGAGGAGCAGTAATGCAGTTCATGCAAGCCGACCGCGACACCTGTGACGCGCTGCTGCCCGGCCTGCTGGACCGGCTGGCCGAAGTCCCTTTCGCCGAGCTGGAGTCCGGTGACAGCCCCGCCGTCGGGATCTTCCGCGACCACGGCGGATCCAATCTGCTGGTGCCCGCCGCGTTCGGCGGGGCGGACGCCACCGCGCTCCAGGCGGCCCGGGTGGTGCGCGCCCTGGGCGCCGCGGCCCCCTCCCTCTCCGTGGCGACGGCCATGCACCACTTCTCGATCGGCACGCTCTTCGGTGTCGCCGACACCTTCGCGGACGGCACGGACCTCGACGACCTGCTGCTGAAGCGGGTGTCTGAGGAACGCCTGCTGGTGGCCTCGGCCTTCGCCGAAGGGCGTACCGAACAGGGGATCCTCAGCCCCACCATGGAGGCCCGGCCGGTGGACGGCGGGTATCTGCTGACCGGGTCCAAGAAACCGTGCAGCCTGTCGAAGTCCATGGACCTGATCACCGCGAGCGTCGGGATGCGCCGGCCGGACGGCTCGGTCGACATGGGCTTTCTGATCCTGCCCGCCGACACCCCTGGCATCAGCGTGCATCCCTTCTGGAAGACCAGCGCGCTGCAGGGCACCGAGAGCAACGAGGTGCGTCTGACCGATGTGTTCGTGACCGATCGCCAGATCCTCCAGCCGCCGGCCGAACTGGCCGAGGAGCTCAGCGAGCTCCAGGAGGTCGGACTGATCTGGTTCCAGATGATCGTGTGCGCCGCCTACACCGGCATGGCCAGCTCCCTGGTCGACCGGGTGCTCAAGCGCGGACGCGGCTCCGCCGCCGACCGCGGGGCGCTCGCCGTCGGCATCGAGACCGCGGCCGCGCTCACCGAGGGACTGGCCCGGCGCGTCATGGACGGCGACACCGACAACGACGGGCTCGCGGCCGCCCTGGTCACCCGGTTCGGCGTGCAGAAGCTGATCGCCGAGATCACCTCACAGGCCGTCGAGATGCTCGGCGGCATGGCCTTCATCTCCTCCTCCGACATCGCGTACCTCGCCGCGGCGACCCACGCGATCGCCTTCCACCCGCCGTCGCGCACCAGCACCGTCGACGGCCTGCTCGACTACTACGCCGGCCAGCCGCTGGTCGTGGCATGACACCGGGAGCGTCCACGATGACCACCACGTACACCGACACCGCGCCTGCGCCCGCCAAGGACCCGTACGCCGACCTCGTCACCCGCTACCGCCGTTTCCTGAGCAAGGGCCGCGCCTCGCTCGGCGAGATGTTCGGCGGCGATGTGGAGGTCGCCGCCGAGGGCCCCTGGATCCACACCGCGTCCGGGGGCCGCATCCTCAACTGCGGCGGATACGGCGTCTTCCTGATGGGCGCCCGGCACCCCCGGGTCGTCGCCGAGGTGACCCGGCAGCTCAACACCAACCCGATCGCCACCCGGCTGCTCCTCGAACCCGCCGTCGTCGACGCGGCCGAGGCACTGATCGACGTCGTTCCCGCCGGGCTGCAGAAGGTGCACTTCGCGGGCTCCGGCGCGGAGGCTGTCGAAGGCGCCATCAAGCTGGCGCGCGCCCAGGGCCGCAGCCGTCTGATCTCCATGGACCTCGGCTACCACGGCAAGACCATGGGCGCCCTCAGCCTTACCGCGAAGGACGTCTTCCAGGATCCTTTCCGGCCGTTGCTGCCGCAGGTCTCGCACGTGCCGTACGGCGACGCGGCCGCCCTGGAGGCCGAGCTGGCGCGCTACCCCGGAGAGGGCTGCGTCATCGTCGAGCCGGTGCAGGGCGAGGCCGGTGTGATCGTGCCGCCCGAGGGCTATCTGCGGGACGTCGCCCGGCTCTGCCGGGAGTACGGCGCGCTCTTCGTGCTCGACGAGATCCAGACCGGACTCGGCCGCCTCGGCACCTGGTGGGGCGCCGACCGGGAGGGCGTCGTGCCGGACATCCTCCTGGTGGGCAAGGGGCTGGCCGGCGGTGTGGTGCCGGTCTCGGCGCTGGTGGCGACCCCTCAGGCGTTCCGGCCCTTCGACAAGGACCCGTTCATCCACACCTCGACCTTCTCCGGCAACCCGCTCGCGATGGCCGCCGCCCGCGGGGCGCTCGCCGCCATCAAGGAGGACTCCCTGGTCGAACGGTCCGACGAGCTGGGACGGCTGCTGCTGACCGAGCTGGAGCGGATCGCCCGCGAGGTGCTCGGCCACCGGCTGCTCGAAGTACGCGGAGCGGGTCTGCTCATCGGCCTGGAGTTCACCGTGCCGGGACTGGCCGGGGACCTGCTCCTGGAGCTGATCGGCGCCGGCGTCCTCGCCAACCACTCGCTCAACTCCTCCACCGTCATGCGGCTGACCCCACCGGCGGTGCTCAGCCAGGACGACGTGCAGTTCCTCCTCGACGCCTTCGAGAAGGCCGCCCTCGCCGTCATCGCCTGAGCCACCGGACCGTACGGCCGCCCTTCCCCCTCCGACAACTGGAGCAGAATCACCGTGAGAAGCATTCACCTCCTGGTGGCCCTGGACACCGAGAACCCCTCGGCGGCCTTCGAGACCATCGCGGACTTCACCCGCTTCGCGGACATCGCGGAGGACATCCACGTCGTCGAAACCCATCAGCCCACCGCCCCGGACGCACCCCGTGACAGCGACTGGGAGGTCAACTTCCGGCGCGGCATCATGCGCTGGAACGAGGCGGAGATCGTCGATCCGGAGAAGCTGAGGATCGAATTCGACCAGACCGACGGCGACTTCGAGGAGTTCCGGGGCAGCTGGCAGCTCACCCCGGCCGGTGCCGGCATCGAGGTCCGCTTCGAGGTCACCTACGACTTCGGCATCGAGAGCCTCGTGGGAATCATGGACCCCATCGCCGAACGCGTGATCAAGCGGGCCATCTGCTCCGTACTCGAAGGGCTCTTCGGCTCCATCACGGTGCTGGAGGGCGGCGAGGCGCTCACGGATCTGCCCGGTCCCGCTCCGGAGCCGGCCCACTCGCTCTCCGCCCGAGGAGGCGCCTGATGGACGCGCTCAACCGCTTCGACACCAGGACCACCTACCGGCTGATCCGGCTCGAATACCTCTTCGCCCTCGGTGTCGGCTTCTACTTCTTCTTCCGGCACCTGGGCGACATCCGCTGGTGGCCCTTCGCCCTGCTCTTCGTCTACATCGACCTGATCGGCTACATCCCCGGCGCCATCGCCTATCACCGCAGCAAGACCAAGCGGATACCGAAGGCGTACTACGTGCTGTACAACACCATGCACAGTCTGGCGACCCAGGGCGTCGTCGCCCTGCTCTGGATCCTGCTGATCGGCAACGAGTGGGCGCTGCTCGCCCTCCCCATCCATCTGTGCGGCGACCGGGCCCTGTTCGGCAATTTCCTGAAGCCGTTCGGCGTCAGCTTCGAACCCGTCGTCCACCCACAGTTCGCCGCGCTGGAAGCGGCCGTGGAGCAGGGAACGGGAAGGCCCCAGGCCCCCGCCCCCGCCCCGGCTCCCGCCCGTCAGTCCGCCACCTCATGAGCTCGCCGATCGGCACGGCGCACCGGCCGGTCGTCGAGACCACGGTGTGGAGCGCGGCCCGGAGGTTCCCCACCGGGGTGTCGGTGGTGACCGTGGGCAGCGGGGACGCGGTGCACGGCAGCACGGTCAGCGCGTTCTCCTTCGTCTCCCACGAACCTCCGCTGATCTCCGTCTGTCTGCAGAACGACAGTTCGCTGCTCCCGCGCATCACGCAGCACCGCGACTTCACCGTCAATGTGCTCGCCGCCCACCAGTCCGCGCTGGCCCGGCACTTCGCCAGCCGCTCCAAGAGCGCGGGACGCGCCCAGTTCCAAGGGGTGCAGTGGACACCGGGCGAGGGCGGTGTGCCGAGGCTGCGGTCCGCCCTGAGCTGGCTGCACTGCCGGGTGCACGAATGCGTTCCGGCCGGGGACCACATGGTCGTACTGGCCACCGTGACGGCCTGCGCGGCCGAGGGCGACGGGGCCCCACTGCTGTACTTCGCCGGGCATCTTCACCCCGGTCACATCCGGATCGAGGAGGAAACCACATGACCACGCAGATTCCCGCCGAGGCGGACTGGGACCAGGCCCCCGGGCTGCTCGAAGGCGCCATGGACCTGGAGCTCACCGCGGCGGACTGCAACCTCCGCTACTGGCTGCAGGCAGTACCGCAGGGCATCCTGCGCGGCCGGCCGGACGGACACGACCCCGCGCTCACCGTGGCCCCGTACATGCTGGAGGGGCCGTTCTTCGAGGCCATCACCCAGGAGTACGCCTTCCGGGCACTGGCCGAGGAGAAGGCCACCCGGGTGCTGTCGTACCTCGTCCCGATCGCGCCGGACAACGACACCATGGAGTTCTACGCCACCCAGGTGCTGGACGAGTGCCGGCACGCCATGGTCTTCCGCAACCACCTGCTGGCGCTGGGCATCGCCCCCGAGCGGCTGGTCGAGACCGTCGACACCTTCGCCTCGCCGTACAAGGACAGCGTGCTGAAGCCGCTGGAGCAGCGCAGCCTGGAAATCATGCGTGACGACCGCGACTTCATCGGCGGCGTGGTGATGATGACCATCATCCTGGAGGGCGCCCTCGCCCCCGCCGCCGAACTGAGCGAGCGCAAGTGGCGTCCCCTCGACCCGGCGGCAGCGGAGATCGACAAGGGCGCCGGCATCGACGAGATCCGTCATCTGACGGTCGGGGCGGACATCGCGCGCCGCCATCTGATCGACCACCCGCAGGACAAGGACCGGGTCGTCGAACTCATCCGCCGCGGCATGGACATGTGGGAGGAGCTCCCCACCCACGACATGGTGCACTGGCGCGAGGAGAGGTTCCAGGAGGGGCTGCGCCGCCACGGTGACGTGGTGGGCGACTACGAGATCTGGCCGGGCCGGCGGCTGATCGACACCACCCCGCAGGAGCGGCAGGACACCGCCGACCAGTGGTCCGACGACATGAAGGCCAAGCGCCTGAAGTACATGGGGCTGGAAGAGGCCCTCATATGACGGGCCCGGCCTCGGTGCTGTGCGGGCTCGGCGCCTGGCTGCCGCCCCGCGTGGTGACCAACGAGGAGCTCGTCGCCCGGCTGGACACCTCGGACGAGTGGATCCGGACCCGCACCGGCATCCGGCAGCGCCATGTGATCGAGCCCGGGATGTCCACCGGTTCGCTCGCCGTCGAGGCCGGGGCCAGGGCCCTGAAGTCGGCGCAGCAGGAATCCGTCGGCGCGGTGGTCCTCGCCACCACCACCCCGGACCGCCCGTGCCCGGCGACCGCCCCGGAGGTGGCCGCGCGGCTCGGTCTGGACGGCGTCCCGGCCTTCGACATCGGGGCCGTCTGCGCCGGATTCGTCTACGCGCTGGCGACCGGGGCGGGCCTGATCGCCTCCGGCACCGCGGACGACGTCCTGGTGATCGGCGCGGACACCTACTCGACACTGCTCGATCCCGAGGACCGCACCACCGGTCCGATCTTCGGGGACGGCGCCGGAGCCGTCGTACTGCGCCGTGGCGAGGCGGACGAGCCCGGCGCGCTCGGCGGGTTCGACCTGGGCACCGACGGACACCTCTCCGATCTGATCGAGGTGCCGGGCGGAGGTTCGCGCCAGCGGGGCAGCGGCGTACCGGCCGGGCCCCGTGACCACTACTTCGCCATGCAGGGCAAGCAGGTGTTCCGGCACGCGGTGCTGCGGATGACCGGCTCCGTGCGGAAGGTCGTCGACCGGGCCGGCTGGACCGTGCGGGACCTCGACCGGCTCGCCGCCCACCAGGCCAACTCCCGCATTCTCGACGCCCTGACCGAACAACTCGGGCTGCCGGGGGAACGCGCCCTGTCCAACATCGACCGGGTCGGCAACACCGCGGCGGCGTCCGTCCCGCTGCTGCTGGCCGACTCGGTGGCCGACGGCACCCTGCGCGCCGGCCAGTCGGTGGTGCTCACCTCCTTCGGAGGCGGCCTCGCCTGGGGCTCCACCACGCTGCGCTGGCCGCAGCTGGACGCCGTCTGACCGCAGGCACGAGCACACCGTCCCACCACCCGTCCCGTCCCACCCCCCTGCGTACATCGTTAAGGAGACAGAGATGACCAGCGTTCTCGACCGGATCACCGAGGTTCTCGTCAGCCGGTTCGGAGTCGAGCCGGAGGAGGTCACCGAGGACACCACGATGCGCGATCTCGACCTGGACTCGCTGGCCCTGGTGGAATTCGCCCTGGTCGCCGGTGGTGAGTTCGGCATACAGATCGACGACGAGGAGGTCGGCGCCGAATCGTCGGTCAAGGACCTGATCGCCCTCATCGACAGCAAGAGCGCCGTGCTGTGACCTCCGACCGCGAGAGCGCCGGGGCCTGTGACATCGCGGTCACCGGCCTCGGCCTGGCGACTCCCGCGGGCATCGGGGTGGCGGAGAACTGGACGCGGGTCCTGGACGCCGAACCGACCGCGGCCCGCGATCCCGGTCTGGCGGGGCTGCCGGTCGACTTCAGCTGCCGCGCCGCCGACTTCGACCCGGTGGCCCACTTCGGCAAGCGTCGGGCCTGGCGGCTCGACCGCTACGTGCAACTGGCCCTGATCGCCGCCGCGGAGGCCGTCCACGACAGCGGGCTCGACCCCGCCGACTGGGACGGAGCCCGGGTCGGCGTGGTCCTCGGCAACGCCCTCGGCGGCACCGCCACCTTCGAGCAGCAGGTCCGCACCCTCGACCGGCAGGGGGCGGCATCCGTCTCGCCGATGCTGGTGCCGATGTCCGCGGTCAACATGGTGTCCGGTTACGCGGCCATGGAGTTCGGCGCCCTCGGTCCCAACCTGGTCACCGCCACGGCATGCGCCTCGGGCGCCACCGCCATCGGCACGGCGCGGGACCTGCTGCGGTCCGGCACCTGCGACGTGGTGATCACGGGAGGCACCGAGGCGAGCCTGACCCCGACGGTGCTGACCGGGTTCGCCCGGATGGGAGCACTCTCCAGGCGGAGCGACGATCCGGCCGCGGCCTCCCGCCCGTTCGACACCGACCGGGACGGATTTGTGGCGGCGGAGGGCGCGGGGGTGCTGGTGCTGGAGCGGGAGGCCGACGCCCGCGCCCGCGGCGCCCGGGTGCGGGCCCGGCTGAGCGGGTACGGGGCGTCGGCCGACGCCCATCACGCCACCGCCCCCGACCCCGAGGGGCGCGGCGCCGAACGCGCGATCCGCACGGCGCTGCGCGACGCGGGGGTGGCCCCGGACGAGGTCGACCATGTGAACGCGCACGGCACCTCGACCCCGCTCAACGACCTCACCGAGGCCCGGGTGCTGAAGCGGGTGCTCGGGACGCGCCCCGCGGTGACCTCGGCCAAGGGCGTGACCGGGCACTCGCTCGGCGCCGCGGGAGCCATCGAGGCGGCGCTCACCGTCCTCGCCCTGGAACAGGGGACCGTGCCCCCCACCGCCAACCTCGACAGCGTCGACCCCGCCATCGAGGTCGACATCGTGGCGAAGGCGCCGCGGGCTCTGCCGATCGGAGTCGCGCTGAGCAACTCCTTCGGATTCGGGGGACAGAACGCCGTGCTCGTGTTCACCGCGGCCTGACCGCGGCGCCATTCGGCTCGACATGAAGGAGAACGCTCATGCCTGCCCGACAGGACTCGCTGACCATCTCGCCGACAGGCTCCTTCGAGGAGCTGTCCGAACAGGTCAAGCAGGCCGGGCTGATGGATCCCCGGAAGGACTACTTCACCTTCAAGATAATCTCCAACCTCGTTCTGTTCGGGGCCTGCTGGGCAGCCCTGTTCTGGTTCGGGGACACCTGGTGGCAGCTGGTGACGGCGGTCGTGCTGGGACTGGCCTTCGTGCAGACCGGCTTCATCGCGCACGACACGGGCCACAAGCAGATCAGCAAGGCCAAGGTGCCCTCCGAGGTGCTGGGTGCCATCCACATGAACCTGCTGATGGGCACCGCGTACGGCTGGTGGATCAACCACCACAACCGGCACCACAGCAACCCCAACAACCTCGACCGCGACCCGGACACGATGCGCCGTCAGGTCATCTTCGACGTGGACGAGATGCCGGCGAAGGCGACGAGCGGCTTCAGGCGGTTCGTCATCCGCTTCCAGTCGGTGATGTTCTTCGTGCTGCTGGGACAGGAGGCCTGGCGGCTGCACGCGTCCGGCTTCAAGGCCGCGCGCGCGGGCGGGCTGCGCCGCCCCGTCCTGGAGCTCGGGCTGATCGGGGTGCACGCCGTGGTCTGCCTGGCCGCCGTGTTCACCGTGCTGTCACCACTGACCGGGGTGGTGTTCGTGCTCCTCAACCAGGCGGTGTTCGGCCTGTATCTGGGAGCCGTCTTCGCCCCGAACCACAAGGGCATGGTGGTCTACCGCAGCGATGTCCAGCTCGACTGGCTCCACCGTCAGGTGCTGACGTCACGGAACATCCGGTCCAGCCGGCTGACCGACTTCATGTACGGGGGGTTGAACTACCAGATCGAGCATCACTTGTTCCCCGCCATGCCCCGTGTCAATCTTCGGCATGTGCGGCCGATGGTCATCGACTACTGTGCGGAGCACTCCATCCCGTACCGCGAGGTGTCGGCCTGGGCGTCGTACCGCGAGGTGGCCGCCTTCCTCGGGCAGGTCAGCGACGAGGCCCGCAACGGCGCGGAACCGCAGGCTGCGTGAGTGTCACGGCCGGGTCCGACGGTGCCGGACCGCGCGTCGCCGCGCGGCATCGGGCGCCGCCGGGCCCGTGCGCCGGATGGTACGCGGACGCTCGGTCGTACCGGCCGGCACACAGGTATTCTTGGCTGTTTTTTTGCACAACCCGCCGAGAATGGGTTTATCACGACCCCGGTGCGGCGTCAATTACTGAGTGGGTAATGGACTTCGCCAATTGCCCTCCTGCACAGTTGGTCGAGCGAGGGGCATGCTCGATAAACATTCAACGAGTGGCGGCCCTTCCCGACGGTCAACGGACGATTGGACGCGGGGGGATTCGTGACATTCAGGGTTCTTGGCTCAGTTGGAATAACAAGCGGAACCGGCCTGACCGCTTTACGGGGTGCCCGTCAGTGCACGTTGCTCGCGCTGCTGCTCCTGAAGGCGGGTGAGCCGGTGACCAAGGAGCAGTTCTTCGAGGAGCTGTGGGAGGAAGGAATACCGAGTCAGCCCGGAAACGCATTACAGGCCCAGGTGGCCCGGCTGCGGAAGGTGCTCCGCGCGGAGCTCGGCGACGAGTTCGTCGGCCGGCGGCTCATCACCCGTCCGTCCAGCTACGTGCTGGACGTCGATCCGCTGGAGGTGGACGTCCACCTCTTCGGCTCCCTGACGAAACAGGCGCGCGGGCTGATGCGGAACGATCCGGTCGCCGCGAGGGAACTGTTCGACCGGGCCCTGTCGCTCTGGCACGGTGCGCCCCTGGAAGGCGTCACGGGCGGCCCGATCTGCCAGAGCGCCGCCGCGCAGTTCGAGGAGAACCGGCTCTCGGCCGTGGAAACACGGATACAGCTCGACATCGCGATCGATGGATACGCCCAGGCCGTCAGCGAGTTGAAGATGCTCGCCTACCTCGCCCCTTGGCGGGAGCGGCTGTTCGAGCTGTTGATGGTGTGCCTCTACCGGCTCGGCCGTCAGGCCGAGGCCATACAGACCTACAACCAGTTGCGCAGCCGCTTGGTCGAGGAGTTCGGGATGGAGCCCTCGCCGAGCGTCAAGAGCTGCATGCTGGCGATCCTCAACCAGGACCCGGCGCTGGGCGGTGTCGAACGGCTCGTGGTGGCACGTGCCCCGCTGTGCGGTACCGCGGTCGCGTCCTGACCCGACGCCCCGGCACACCGCTCCCCGCTCCACGCACCCCGGAATGCGATTGTCGATGACGGAGGAATTTCTCGTGACGAAGTCCGACCGGTCCACTTCACCGGATGTGCCGACGACGGAACTCGACGATGTGCGCGATCTGATTCTGCGCTACCCCGGCGTCGCCCGTGCGCGACTGGAGCGGACGGCCGCGGGCCGGCTGACCGCGCGCGTCCAGGGCTGGGACCACGCGAATGACCTCTCACCGGCCGGGCCGCTGAGCGAACTCGCCGAGATCAATCCGCACGAAACGCGCTTTCTCTACGACGAGATATTTTCCGCCGAATCCTACTTGCAGGGCGGCATCACCCTCCGCGAGGACGCCGTGGTCTTCGACGTGGGCGCGAATATCGGAATGTTCAGCCTCTTCGTCGGTGCCCGCTGCCCCTCGGCCAGTGTTTACGCCTACGAACCGGTGCCCGACGTCTTCGACGTGCTGCGCAGCAACGTCGAGCGGCACGGCGTCTCCGCGCGGCTGCTGCCCTTCGGGCTGTCCGACCGGGAGCAGGAGATCGTCTTCAACTTCTATCCGGGCATCTCGATCATGTCGTGCCGCAGTGACTACGCGGACCTGGACAACGAGGTCGACCTGATCAAGCAGTACGTCGCGAACACCCGGGAGACCGGTGCCTCGGGCCGGGACGCCCACCTGGCCCAGGTGGAGGCGCTGGTCGCCAAGGACTTCGAACTCACCGAGCGGCACTGCCGGCTGAGGGCACTCTCCGATGTGATCGAGGAGACCGGAGTGGAGCGCATCGATCTGCTGAAGATCGATGTCCAGCGGGCGGAGCTGGACGTCCTGCGGGGCGTCGACGAGCGTCACTGGCCCGTGATCCAGCAGATCAGCATGGAGGTCCACGACGAGAAGGGCACCCCGACCGAGGGCCGGGTGCAGCTCGTGACGGACCTGCTGACCGAGAACGGTTTCCGGGCCGTCGTGGCCGAGGAGGACCTGCTGCGCGGCACCGGCCGGTACGCCGTACAGGCGGTTCGCCCCGAGTACGCGGACGATCCCCGGCCGGTGGTGGCCTCGGCCGATTCCGGCAAGCCGCGCCTCGACCCCCGGGCCATCCTCGACTGGCTGGCCGAGCACCGGCCCGCCGGACCGGTTCCGGACGAGATCGTGCTGGTCGACGGCCTGCCGCCGCAGGACTGAGTCACCCGGGCCGACGCCCGTACATCGCGCAGGGGCCCGCCGGACCGGATACGGCGGGTCCCTGTTCGACATGCCCGCAGTTCGTCGCGCGTGTTCGCCGCGCCCGCTGTTCGTCGAGCCCGTTGTCCGTCGCCCGCTGTCTGTTGTGTCCGCTGCCTGTCGCCCGTTGTCCGTCGAGCCCGCTGCCTGTCGAGCCCGCTGCCTGTCGTCCGCGGTCTGTTGTGACTGTCCGCCGTGCTCGCTGTCCGCCGTGCTCGCTGTCCGCCGTGCTCGCACGGCCGGGTGCTGGACGGGACACGGTGCGCACAGCGCGGAAGACCCCCTGGACCGGTGGGTCCAGGGGGTCCTGCGGACGGCGAGGGGTGACCGTCCGGCGGTGGTTCTTCGGTCGGCGGCCTGCTCGGCGCCGCGGCTCTTTCAGGCGGGGGCCCGTTCGGGCGCCGTGGCCAGCAGGGCGTCCAGCTCCGTCAGCGCCAGGTCCGCCGCGGCGGCGGCGGAGGCGCTGTCCGGGTCGCCGGCCAGGCCGAAGAAGGTGGTCAGCAGCTGGCCCTCGGCGGCTTCCAGCTGCTCTGGTGTCGGTGCCATGACAAGCTCCCGGGTCTCGGATCGGGTCGGACGGGTGGGGCACCGCCTCAGACGGCGTTGGCCGCCTTGAAGATGTGCAGGAGTCCGCTCAGCCGGGCCTCGCCCTGGAAGGCCACGTACTCCGGCAGCACCAGCGGCGCCCACTTGTGCTTGTAGGCCAGCTGCGTCTGAGCCGGGTACACGGCCGCGCCATTGGCCAGCAGCCACCGCATGAACCAGGCGAACCCCTTGCTGGCGCCCGGCACTTCGTACTCCTCGTCCAGCCCGGTGAACGGCGTGAACCCGAAGTGCAGCCAGTCGGCCCCTTCGGAGGCGAAGGTGTCGATGGCCGTCCTGTTGATGGCCTCCATGATGCCCGGCACCTTGTCCGGCAGCCGGCGGCTGAGGTCGTGCAGCCAGCCGCTGCGGCTGCCGTGGGCGGGGGAGTAGGAGATGTACCCGACGGGCTTGCCGTCGATCCGGCCCACGAAGAGACGGCGCAGTGCCTGTGCCTCACCGCCCAGTTCACCCACCAGGAACTCCAGCGGCTTGGCGTGCTCGCCCTTGCTGCCCAGCCAGGCGCGGTCGACCTCCGCCACCGCCTCCGCGCAGTCCGCCAGGGGACTCTCCGCCACCGTGAGCCCGGCCCGGAACGAGCGGGCGATCTTGTTCCGCAGCTGCATGAAGCGCGTGCCGCGCAGGCTGAAGTCGGCCAGGTCGATGGCGTACGACGCGCCCACCTGGTTCACGGTGAAGCCGTGCTCGGCGTACAGGCCGGTCTCCGCCCGCTGGAGCTGGACCGACACGACCAGACGATCCTGCGCGGCGGCGAACTCCAGAAAGCCCTTCAACAGCCGGCTCGCGGCGTCCGGGGGAGAGAAAGGGCCGCCGAACTGCACCAGATAGGGACCGGAGGTCCGGTACACGATCACTCCGGGTACACCCGGCAGTGAGAAGCGGGAATTACCGCTGCTGAGGGCCAGGAACGCGCTGGGATTGTCGCTGAACTCCGCCATGGCGCGGAGCGTGTTGTCGAAGTCGATGCTGTCTGCTGTGACACTGGAAGTCATCCTGCACGCCCCACGAGAATAGACGGGTAATGCGGTCTGCCGCCGCGCAGCGGGAAGTCAGACAGATCCGGCCCTGCTCCTGGTGGAGTGCAGGGCCGGATCCATTGCTGCGTGCTGCGGAGAGGGCAGGATTCGAACCTGCGTGGACCTTTGCGGGCCCGACCTTGCTTGCGCGCGGTCCCCGATAAACCACTCCGGGCACCTCTCCGTGTTCCCGGTCCGGTTTCCCGTCCCGTTCACAAGTAAGAGTCTGCCAGAGGGTCCTGACATGGCCCTGACGTCCCGCTGATGGTGTGCCGGCCCGGTCCGCCCCGGCCCGGCACACCCTCACATGCGCCGCAGACCCGCGTACTGGAGCGCACCCATGGCCGCCACCACCAGGCCCTGGAACACGATCCATCCGTTGCCGATGCCCGTCGCGCTCAGCGAGTCCATGGCGACCGTCGCGACGCTGAGCACGGCCCAGGCCACGTTCATGGTGATGATGACCGAGACCGCGCCGCGGTTGATGTTCTCCTGGCGGGAGACGACCAGCACCCACAGGGCGTACACCGTGAGGAACACGCCCACCGGGTACTGCACCGCGAGGCGCACGCCCAGGAACGAGTCCAGGACCGTGGCGAGTGCGAGGTAGCCGATGCCGTTCGCACCGGTGAGGACCACGTCCGCCACGAGGGCGAACCGCAGGAGGCTGTCGGAACGGGCGGCGCCCGTCGCCGGGACCGTACCCGCGTTCTGGGACGACGTCATGAGGTCTTCCTTTCGTTGTCGTGCTGCTGATCCGGAGGTGTGTGCAGGGTGGAGCCGGTCGTGCCCCCGGCGTCGGGGAACACCGGGGTGGGTGAACCGAGGAGGACCCGGGTCTCGGTGTTCGCCGGAAGGAACGATTCGAGTGCGATGCCGCTCAGCGGACCGCAGGGGAGATCGGAGAACAGGGTGCCGGGGCGCTCACCGAACGAGGTGACGATGTGGAAGAAGGTCAGGAGGCGCCCCTCCCGGTTCAGTTCGATGGGCAGAAGCAGACGGTCCGCCTCACCGGAATCGGTGAATTCCGACTCCTCGGAGGCGGGGAATTCCGTGCCCTTCTTCTCCAGAAGGCCTTCTATGGACGCTTCCAATTCCCGCAGGCGGCCGTCCCCGGTGATTTCGCTCCAGCGTCGGAGCATGCGTATGACGTGGTAGCGAACCTGGGCGAGATTGGTCAGGTGCGGCGCCAGTCCATCCGGGTGCAGAATGATGCGGAGGAAATTGGCGGGTGCCAGGAGATGGCCCGGGACATCGCTCATCAGCATTTCCATCGTGTGATTGAGGGCCACGATGTTCCAGCAACTGTCGGTGACCATGGCCGGATACGGTTCATGACCGGTCAGCACCTTCTCCAGAACCGGGCGGACGTCATCCGGTAGCGGAGGGACGCTGTCGTACCAGCGCAGCCTTCCCGCCGCGGCCGCGCGGGCGACGAGTTGCTGTCGGTGCGCGGGCGGCAGCCCGAGCGCCTGGGCGATGTGGAGAACCGTCTCGGCGTCGGGGGTCTGCTCGCAGGCCTCGATTCGCCTCAGATGGTTCAGGGAAAAACCGGCCCGCTCGGCAAGCATCTGCTTGCTGAGCGATTTCTGGCGCCGCAGGTCACGCAGAAGCAGCCCCAGGACGCCGTCGTCTTCGGAGGAACGCATGCCCATACGGGGACCGTAATGACCGGTGCGCGGCCATCTCAATTACCTCTCAGGTAATCGTCGCCCGCTCGGTCGAGGGAGTTCGGACCGGCTCGGCGGCACCGGCTCCCCTTCGTCGCTCCCTCACCGCCATGGCCGGAGCGGGAACACGCGGGAGCGGGCCTGTTCGCGGTGAGGGGCTCGCGGTCTGTGGCGGGCCCGTCCGCCGTAGCCGGAAAGCGGCCGGAAAGCAGCCGGAAGGCGGCTGGAAATCGGCCGGGGAACAGCAGAAAAAGGGGGAGCCGCGAAAGCGGCTCCCCCTCTCGGTCCCACCGTGTCACCGGGCGACGTCCGTGGTCCTCCCGGCGCCGACCGCCTCGTCGATCATCCGCTCCATGGGGACGGCGCCGACCCGCCCCGAGACCAGGAACGCGAGCACCAGCGTCGCCACCATGATCACCGTGCCGAGCCACACCATCGTGTCCACCGGAACCGTGTACGCGCCCACGGTCCGTACGACGCACTCACCCAGCAGCGCCGCGCCCCACACCGCCGAGAACCGCACTTCCGCCCGCCGGAACGCCGCCGACTCCAGCGAAAGGCGTTGCCAGGCGGCGCCCTTGGCCGCGTCACCCTTGACCAGCCACGGCCGCAGGCCCGCGCTCATCATCGGCTGCCCCTTCAGCGCGGTCACCAGGATGACGATCCCGATGATGCTGCTCACCCCGCTGTCCTTGGCGAGCATCAGCCGAGGGTCACCGACCAGCAGGCTCGTCAGCAGCCCGACCGTGTCGACCGTCACCATCAGCGCCGCCGGCCCGTTGAGCCGACGCTCGCGCACCACCCCCCACACGGTGCGCACGGCCGGCAGCACGCTGCTCCAGGCCAGCGCGGCGAACGTGCCCGTGCCCGCCGCCTTCAACGCGTAGTACGAGGCGAGCGGCACCCCCACATCCACGAGCAGCGGCATCATGTTGTCCAGCAGCGCCTTACGAGGAGCGAACGGGGCGGCGACCGGAGCATCTGCGACAGGGGCGGTGGCTGTGGCGGCCGGGCTGGTCATGACGGGTTCCTCTCCCGTACCGGCGGGCACCTTCGCGGCCCCGCTCCCGATACGCACAGACTGGCCGCCGGGCCCCGTTGCCCGGCAGAGCCGCGTGTACCGAGGTCCGTATGACGAATGTCAGCCGTCGCCGATGACGCGACCGCCGGCCGACGCGGCTCACCCGGAGGGGTGCGACCGCCCCAGGGCGTGCGCGCGCGACAGCCGCCGCTGCCCCGTCCGGTGGTGACTTCCTTATTTGCGTATCGACGCAATAAGCGGCACACTTCTCACGTCGGACCCCGGTGTGCGCCGCACGCCGAGGCGGAACCGCATCACGAACGGAGGCAGCCATGGGTGCAGACCCTCCCAGTCCGCGCTGCCCCCTGGGCAGCCACTGACGCTCTCCGTCCCCACACGCTCCCGGCACACGCTTCCGTGATGCCGCGGTGACCGCTGTCCCGAGCGTGTTCCACCCTTTCTGTTGCTCCACACTGGCGGGCCCGTCCTGCCTCGTTCCCGCGGCGTGCCGTTCGCGGGGCGGGGTGCGGCGGCATGCGCAGAGTGTGGGCGGAGGTCATTTGTGATGTCGTTCCGCACGAACAATGCCCCCTCGCGCACGGCACTGCCGGCCCCTCTTCCCGGGCGCAGGCCGCGCCTGTCCTGGGTGGACCTGGTGGTCGCCGCCGCTGTGCTGGTCCTGCTGTACGTGACGCTGCGCGTCGGGCAGGGAACCACGGTCTCCTTCCACCCCAACCAGTCGGTGGAGGTGGACACCGACCCCTCGCGGCTGCCCTACGACGCGGCGCGCAGCCTGCTGCGCATGTTCATCGCGCTCGCCGTCGCCACCGCCTTCACCTTCGTCTACGCCTGTGCGGCGGCCAAGAGCCGGCGGCTCGAACGCATCCTGATCCCGGCGCTGGACATCCTGCAGTCGGTGCCGGTGCTGGGCTTTCTGAGCGTGGCGGTGACCGGGTTCATCGCGCTGTTCCCCGGTTCGATGCTGGGACTGGAGTGCGCGTCGATCTTCGCGATCTTCACCTCGCAGGCGTGGAACATGACGTTCGGCTTCTATCACTCGCTGATCTCACTGCCTCGTGAACTCGACGAGCTCTCCCGCTCGTTCCGCTTCACCCGGTGGATGCGGTTCTGGAAGGTGGAACTGCCGTCCGGGGCGATCGGCCTGGTGTGGAACGGCATGATGAGTTTCGGCGGCGGCTGGTTCTTCCTCGTGGCCTCCGAGGCGATCAGCGTCAACAACAAGAACTACGCGCTGCCCGGCGTCGGGTCCTACGCCGGTGCCGCGATCGTCGACGGCGACCTGGGCAGGGTCGGCTGGGCGATCGCCACCATGGCCGTCATGGTCATCGGCGTGAACTTCCTGTTCTGGCGCCCGCTGACCGCGTGGGCCGAGCGGTTCAAGAACGAGCAGTCCGAAGCCACCGAGGTGCAGCGCTCCGTCGTGCTGGACTTCCTGCGCCGCTCCAACTGGCCGCAGCTGCTGGGCCGGGCGCTGCGCCCGGCCGGGCGGGTCATCAACCGCGCGGGCCGGATCTTCGGCACCGACGACCGGCCGCTGGTCATCGACGCAACACGGCGACGCACCGCCGACCTCGTCTTCGCGCTGCTGGCGAGCGGGCTGATCGCGTGGGGCCTCTTCGACCTCGGCCGCTATCTCCACGACCGTACGGGACTCGGGGTCTTCGGCGAACCGCTGCTGCTGGGCCTTGCCACCCTCGCCCGGGTCGTCGTCCTCGTGGTGGTCGCGACGGTGATCTGGGTGCCGATCGGGGTATGGATCGGCTTCTCGCCGAAGCTGACGCGCATCGCCCAGCCCCTCGTCCAGATCTTGGCCAGCTTCCCCGCCAACTTCCTCTTCCCGCTCGCGGTCTGGTTCTTCCTCAGGACGGGACTGTCCATCGACGTCGGCGGCATCCTGCTGATGGCGCTCGGTGCCCAGTGGTACATCCTGTTCAACGCCATCGCCGGTGCCATGTCGATCCCCAGCGACCTGCGCGAAGCCATGGACGACCTGGGAGTACGCGGCCGGCAGCGCTGGAAGCGGCTGATCATCCCCGGAATCTTCCCGTCGTACGTGACCGGTGGCATCACCGCCTCCGGCGGCGCCTGGAACGCCTCCATCGTCGCCGAGGTCGTCACCTTCGGCACCACCACGCTCACCGCCACCGGCCTGGGCGCGTACATCGCCCAGGCCACCGAGAGCGGCGACTTCCCGCATCTGCTGGCCGGGGTCGCGGTGATGAGCCTGTACGTCGTCGCGCTCAACCGTCTGGTGTGGCACCGCCTGTACCGGCTGGCGGAGACCCGCTACGCCCTCTGACCTCCCCCGTACCCTCCGCGAATTCCCTGGAGCCCCTCATGGTTCTCAACACGCTGCGCAACCTGCGCGCCCACCGCTCCGCCGCCGCCTTCCGTACCGCCGCGTCCTCGCGGCCCGCCGACGGCGACCTCCTGCTGGAGACCATCGGCCTCACCAAGACCTACGCGGGTGCCGACGGCGAACTCCCGGTCCTGGGCGGCATCGACCTGAAGGTCCGTGCCGGGGAGATCGTCGCCCTGCTCGGCAAGTCGGGCTCCGGCAAGTCCACCCTGCTGCGGTGCCTGGCCGGCCTCATTCCGCCCAGCTCCGGCACGGCCACCTATCGCGGCGAGCCGCTGACCGGCGCCAATCCCGGTACCGCGATGGTCTTCCAGACATTCGCCCTGCTGCCCTGGCTCACCGTGCAGCAGAACGTCGAACTCGGCCTGGAAGCCCGGAACGTCCCCGCCGACCGGCGTGCCGAGGCCGCCCTCCAGGCCATCGACCTGATCGGCCTGGACGGCTTCGAGTCCGCCTACCCGAAGGAGCTGTCCGGCGGCATGCGCCAGCGGGTCGGCTTCGCCCGCGCCCTGGTCGTCGAGCCCGATGTCCTGATGATGGACGAGCCGTTCTCCGCCCTGGACGTGCTGACCGCGGAGAACCTGCGCGGTGAGCTGATGGAGCTGTGGGAGTCGGGTCAGTTCCCCACCCGCGCCATCGTGCTGGTGACCCACAACATCGAGGAGGCGGTCCTGATGGCCGACCGGATCGTCGTACTCGGCTCCCGCCCCTACGGCACCATCCGGGAGACCTTCGAGGTCGGCCTGGACCGCCCGCGCGACCGTAACTCCGCCGCCTTCGACGAGCTCATCGACCGCGTCTACCGCACGATGACCGGACGCCCCAAGGAGACCCGGCTGCCCGGCCGCCCCGAAGGCGTCGGGCCGGACAAGCGGACGGCCGCCAACACCCCCCTGCCCACGGCCGGTGTCGACGGCCTGTCCGGTCTCGCCGAAATGGTGCTGCACCGGGGCGGCAGCTGCGACCTCGCCGACCTCGCCGACCGCCTCGGCCTGGAGATCGACGACATCCTGCCGCTGGTCGACGCCCTCGATCTGCTCGGCTTCGCGAAGATCAGCGGCGACGACCTGCTCCTCACCGACGCCGGCACCGCCTACGCGGGAGCCGATGTCCAGCAGTCCAAGACCATCTTCGCCGAGGCCGCCCTCGGTGCCCCCCTGGTGAGGCTGATCACCACCAGCCTGCGGCAGAACCCCGACGGCACCCTGCGCGCCGGATTCTTCCGCGACGTCCTGGCCCACCACTTCACCAGCGAGCAGGTCACCCGGCAACTGGAAGTGGCCACCGACTGGGGCCGCTACGCCGAGCTGTACTCCTACGACGCCGAACCGCAGGAGTACCACCTCGACGAGGACGCCCCGCACACCGGCGTCGCTCCTGGCGTGTAGTGCTGTGAGCGGAAAGGTTCACCGGTGCGGGGCGCGCCCGGACGGTGCGTCTACCGCCCGGTCGCCGGCCGGAGCCGGGCCGGTACCGGTACGGGACGAACCCGGGCCGGCTGCTCCTGCGCGGTCGCGTCCGGCGCCTCCTGCGGGACCGCGGAACCGGCCGCACGCCCGGTCTCGTCCACCACCAGCGACGCCTCCTCCAGCAGTGCCCGGACATGTGTCCCGGCCGCCCGGTAGAAGATGCGGGTGCCTTCGCGCCGGGACGTGACCAGACCGGCCGACCGCAGCCTCGCCAGATGCTGGGAGGTCGCGGCGACGTGCGCGCCCAGCATGGTCGCGAGCGTGCTCACCGGCAGCTCCCGCTGGCTCAACGTCCACAACAGCCGGTAGCGCGTCGGATCGGCCACCGCCTTCAGTACCGCCACCACCCGGTCGGCACCGGCCGCGTCCCACGGCGTAACTTGCGTTCCCATGCAAATAGCCTAACCGCTGGTTCCGTCGGGTGCCGGACCACGGTGACGGCCCACGGACCCCCGGCCGGGCCCGCGCGGGGCGCACCGGGCCGCGAGAACTCCAAGGCCCCGGTGACGGGGCCCGACTGCCGCGCGCGCGGTGGGGTGACCCAAGGCACGGAAGGCCGCCGCCGCGACCCGCACCGACTGCCGCGCGCACGGGGCGGTAACTCGCTCGCCGTACCCGGCCGGCCGATGCTGTGATGGGGTCATGACCGCCCCGACCAGGCCGCAGCACGAGATCCGCGCCCAGTACACGGACACGACCATCACCGTCTACCAGGCGTACGCCCCGCACATCGGCCTCCCCGCCGCGCGCGACGGGCGCTTCCCGGACGTCTGGAAGCGCGACCGCATGACATGGATCAAGCCGAGCTTCCTGTGGATGATGTACCGCTGCGGCTGGGCCACGAAGGAGGGTCAGGAGACCGTCCTGGCCGTCGAGATCAGCCGTGAGGGCTTCGACTGGTCCCTGGCCAACTCTGAACTGTCCCACTATGTAAGGGGAGTTCACCCCGACCGTGCCACCTGGCAGCGCAGCCTGCGCCGGAGCTCGGCCCGCGTCCAGTGGGACCCCGAGCGCGACCTCCGCCTGGACCGGCTCCCGTACCGCTCCCTCCAGCTCGGGCTCTCCGGCGAGGCGGCGCGGCGTTACGCGGACGAGTGGACGGTGTCCATCGCCGACGTCACCCCGCTCGCCCGGCGGATCCATGAACGGGTGTCGGCCGGGCGGCTCGACGACGCGGCGGGACTCCTGCCGCCGGAGTCGCCGTATCCGTCGGCCAACGCCCCGCTCCCCACGGGGGCCACGATCTGACCCCGTGACCCGGGCAGAAGAGTTAATGCCCGATAAGGGGCATATCCGGCGATACGCTCCGCGCATGATCCACCATGCCATCTCCCTGGCGGCAACCGGCCTGAAGATCGACTGGGCCAGGATGCCGACGTACAACACGATCATGTCGGTGGCCGCCGGTGCCGGGCTGTTGCTCGTGGTGGTGTTGGGGCGTCAGCTCCTCACGCCCGGACGCGTCATCACCCCCGAGGGCTGGGTGCTGGCTTTCGGCGCCATCGGCTTCACCCTGGTCACCACTGGCCTCCACATGACCCTGACCTGGCCGCTCGCCGGACAGGGCTTCCCGTTCGACAACGTCATCTTCGGCGAACCGGCACTCGCCTTCGGCGTCTTCCTTCTCGCCGCGAGCTTCTACCTCTGGAAACGCGGCGCCGAACTCAACAGCGCCGATCGCATCGTCCGTACGGCCCGCGTCGCCTCGCCCATCTCCGTCTTCGTGTTCGGCCTCGGGCTCGCATGTTTCGGGATCGCCGCCGCGGGCTGGAAGTACACCCTCTTCGCCGCTCCGCCCGAGGAACCCATCTCCGGGGAGTTCGCGAAGTGGCCGATGCTGGAAGCGAGCTTCATGTCCGGGCTCTACGTCCTGGTGGGCATCGGCGCGCTCCTGTTCCCGTTCGCGCTGCGTCGGCCCAGAGGCTGGATGAGCCCGGTCATCGGGGTCGTCTGGGGTCTGGCCGGACTGGCGTTCCTGCTCTTCGGGGGGCTGAACTACTTCACCCACATCGGACTCATCGTCAACACCATGTGAACCGCCCCGGATGCTGCTCGGACAGCGGACAGCGGACAGCGGACAGCGGACAGCGGACGGCGGGCAGGGGCCGGGTCGACCTGCGCACATGCCTTCCCTTCGTGGATCGCCGCCGGTACTCACTCACCGGCTCCCGGCGCGGGTGCGGCCCGGTGGTGCCGTCCGGCGAAGAGGGCCCGATGCGCGCCCTCTTCGTAGCGCCGCCTCGCAGGAGGGTGCCGCCTTCACGGCGAGAACGCAGTCCCGGCCGCCCCGGCCGGATTCGCCCATCCCGTCACGGCCACCACTTCGCGCGCGATGTCCGTGACCTTCCGGCCGTCCGTCGCCAGCCGGACCGTGTCCGCCGGTGAACGCTCGTCCAGGAGACGGGCCTTGCGGACGCTGTTCGCCACCTCGCGGTCGAGTTCCGAGCCGATCTCGCGGCCCGCGAGCCGGCCGTACGTCGTGGTGTCGGAGGCGGTGAGCAGGACCCGGACGATCCGTACGTCCGCACCCATCGCACGCTCGAACATCGCCGCCGACTCCGGCAGCACACTCACCGTGTTCGTATAGATCAGGCGCCGGTAGCCGAGGTCCGCGAAGTTGGACCAGACCGCCGTCAGGTTGCGTTCGGTGATCCCCGCCCGGTGCGGATCGCCCTCCGGCGCGGGATGGACCTGGCCCATCAGATCGCCCTCCACCACCGCGTGCGCCGCCTCGACGGCCCGTAGCTGCGCCGAAACCTCCCAGGCCACCGTCGACTTGCCTACGCCCGCGCGCCCGCCGATGAGCAGTACCTCTGCGTGATCCATGTCGGCAGGGTGCCAGCCCATGCGGTCTCCCGCGACGCGATTGCGCGGGCGCGCCGGGCGGGGCCGCCCGAACGCGCCCGCCCGAGCGGCACGGCATACCGCGTCCGGAGTACGGGGGAGGGACGCCCTACGCCGCAAGGAGGCGGGAGAGTTCGCCCTGGCGGCTGCCCGCACAAGGCGAACGCCCGCTTAGAGTCGGGAACCATGGAGACCCCTGATGCGCGTACGTCCCGGTGGTGGCGACCGCCGCCTCGTCAACGCGGCCGATGGGCCGCGGCACTCGCGGTGCTCGTCGTGCTGGCCGGTGCGGGGGTCTGGACCGCCGCGGCCGACGACGGCGGGCCCGCCGTGCACCGCCAGGACCGGATGATGCGGGTCGACGGGGTGTCCATCGACACCTCGTACTTCACCACCGGGGGCACGGAGCGCCGGCCGGCCGTGCTGATCGGGCACGGGTTCGGCGGCAGCAAGAACGATGTGCGGGCGCAGGCCGAGCAACTGGCCGGCGCCGGATACGCCGTGCTGACCTGGTCCGCCCGCGGGTTCGGGAAGTCGGGCGGGAAGATCTCGCTCAACGCCCCCGACCGCGAGGTCAAGGACGTGTCCCGGCTGATCGACTGGCTGGCGGACCGGCCCGAGGTGGAGCTCGACGCGGAGGGCGACCCACGGGTCGGGGTCACCGGGGCCTCCTACGGCGGAGCCGTCTCGCTCCTCGCCGCCGGGTACGACAAGCGCGTCGACGCCATCGCACCGCAGATCACCTACTGGAACCTGGCCGACGCGCTGTTCCCCGACGGGGTCTTCAAGAAGCTCTGGGCCGGAGTCTTCATCACCACCGGCGGCGGCTGCCAGAAGTTCGAGCCGCGGCTCTGCGCGATGTACGAACGGGTCGCCGCCGACGGAAAGCCGGACGCCGCCGCGCGTGCGCTGCTGACCGAGCGTTCCCCGAGCGCCGTCGCCGACCGCATCAAGGTGCCCGCGCTCATCGTCCAGGGTCAGAGCGACTCCCTCTTCCCGCTCGGCCAGGCCGACGCCATGGCCAAGGCGATCAGCGGCAACGGCGCACCGGTCGCCGTCGACTGGATCGCCGGCGGCCACGACAGCGGTGAGACGGAGACCGACCGGGTGCGGCAGCGGATCGGCGAGTGGTTCGACCGTTACCTGAAGGGCGACAAGGGCGCCGACACCGGCCCCGGATTCCGCGTCACCCGGACCGGCGGTGTCGACTCCACCGACGGGGCCGTGCTCACCCGCGGGGCCACCAGCGATACGTACCCGGGGCTGACCGGCGGCGCGGAGACCTTCGGCCTCGGACATCGGACCCAGACGTTCCGTAACCCCGCCGGGGCCAACCCGCCCGCCATCTCCGCCGTTCCCGGCATCGGCGGCGGGCTCTCCCGGCTGTCCTCCCTCGGCGTCGGCCTCTCGCTCGACTTCCCCGGACAGTTCGCCCGCTTCGACTCGGCCCCGCTGGACACGTCCCTGCGCGTCACCGGCTCCCCGACCGTGCGGGTCCGCGTCGATGCCGGGCGCGGCGACGCCGTGCTGTTCGGCAAGGTGTACGACGTGTCGCCGGACGGCAGACAGCAGGTGCTGCCCTCCCAGCTGGTCGCACCCTTCCGGATCACCCCGGACCGACAGGGCGGACCCGTGACCCTGACCCTGCCCGCCATCGACCACTCGTTCGACGCGGGACACCGGCTCCGCCTGGTCTTCTCCGCCACCGACCTCGGTTACGCCTCACCGGCCGAGCCGACGACGTACAAGGTGACCGCGCTCGGCCCGCTGACCGTCCCCACCGACCCCGCCCTGAAGACCGCGCCGGCCACCCTGCCCTGGTGGACCTGGGGGCTCCCGGCCGCCGCCGTAGTGATCGCCGCCCTGCTGCTGCTCACCGCCCGCCGCCGTACCGCCACCCCCGCACCCGACCCGGCGCTCGCCGAGGTGCCCCTCCAGATCACCGGCCTGTCGAAGAAGTACGCCAGGTCCGCCGACAGGTATGCCGTGAAGGAACTGTCCTTCCGGGTCGAGAAGGGACAGGTGCTCGGGCTCCTCGGACCCAACGGCGCGGGCAAGACCACGACCCTGCGCATGCTGATGGGCCTCATCACGCCCGACGACGGCGAGATCCGCGTCTTCGGGCAGGCCATCCGGCCGGGCGCGCCCGTGCTGTCCCGCGTCGGGTCGTTCGTCGAAGGGGCCGGCTTCCTGCCGCACCTGTCCGGGCGCGCCAATCTGGAGCTGTACTGGCAGGCCACAGGGCGCCCCGCCGAGGACGCGCACATCGAGGGGGCCCTGGAGATCGCCGGGCTCGGCGACGCCCTGGCCCGCGCCGTCCGTACGTACTCGCAGGGCATGCGGCAACGGCTCGCCATCGCCCAGGCCATGCTCGGCATGCCGGACCTGCTCATCCTCGACGAACCGACCAATGGACTCGATCCGCCCCAGATCCGCGAGATGCGCGACGTGATGATCCGGTACGCGGCCGGGGGCCGGACCGTCATCGTCTCCAGCCACCTCCTCTCCGAGGTCGAACAGTCCTGCACCCACCTCGTGGTCATGGACCGCGGCCGGCTCGTCCAGGCGGGCCCCGTCGCCGAGATCACCGGCTCCGGCGAGATGCTGCTCGTCACCAGCGCGCAGGACCTGGCCGAACCCCTCGTGGAGAAGGTCGCCGCACTGCCGGGGATCGGCTCGGCCGTCCGCACGGACGACGGCCGTGGGCTGCTCGTCCGGCTCGACGGCGCCACCTCGTCCCAGCTGATCGCCGAACTGGTCCGACTGGACGTGCCATTGACCGGTGTCGGCCCCCACCGCCGCCTGGAGGACGCGTTCCTCACCCTGATCTCCGGAGGCTCCGCATGAGTGCCGCAGCCGATCTCGCCGAAGCCGCCGAGGCCCCCGGCTACCGCGCCCGGCGCACCCTGCCGCTGCGCGTCGAGGCGGTGCGTCAGCTGCGCAGACGCCGCACCCTGCTCATGGGCGGGGTGCTGGCCGCGCTGCCGTTCATCCTGATCGCCGCGTTCGCGATCGGCGGCACGCCGTCCTCACGGGGCGGCGGCGACCGGATCACGCTGATGGACACCGCGACCGCGTCCGCCGCGAACTTCGCCGCGACCTGCCTGTTCGTGTCCGCCGGGTTCCTGCTCGTCGTACCGGTGGCACTGTTCTGCGGGGACACCGTCGCCTCCGAGGCCAGTTGGTCGTCGCTGCGCTATCTGCTGGCGGCGCCCGTGCCACGGGCCAGGCTGCTGTGGAGCAAGCTCGTCGTGGCACTCGGCTTCAGCCTGGCCGCGATGGTGCTGCTGCCGCTGGTCGCACTGGCCGCGGGAGCCGCCGCGTACGGCTGGGGGCCGCTCGAACTCCCCACCGGCGGCGCGCTCGCGACCTCGGCCACCGTGCCACGCCTCGCCCTCGTCGTCGCGTTCGTCTTCGTCTCCCAGCTCGTCACCGCCGGGCTGGCGTTCTGGCTGTCCACGAAGACCGACGCCCCGCTGGGGGCGGTCGGCGGTGCGGTCGGACTGACCATCGTCGGCAATGTGCTGGACGCCGTCACCGCGCTCGGCTCCTGGCGCGAATTCCTTCCGGCGCACTGGCAGTTCGCCTGGGCGGACGCGCTCCAGCCCGATCTGGAGTGGGGCGGCATGGCGAAGGGCGCGGCGATCTCGGTGACGTATGCCCTGATCCTGTTCGCCTTCGCCTTCCGGGGGTTCAGTCGTAAGGACATCGTGTCCTGAGCTTGACGTTCCGCCGATTTCCCGGCCTTCGTTGCCGCATCGAGATTCATCCGCAACGTCCTCGTCTGCTCCCCGGCACCGTCTCGCACGTCACATTCACAAGTGCTGACACGACGACGTTGGGGGCTGGGCATGGAACGCCGGACCGGGAAGTACGCGGTGAAGTACGTACGGGCATGGCAACGGGCACTCGGTGGGCTGCTGATGGGCGGGGTGCTGCTCACCGGGTGCTCGGGCACGTCGACCGAACAGCGTTCCGCCACCGACCGCCGGGGCGCACCCGCCCCCGCCCCGGCACCCGCCGCGTCGGGCGGCGCCGCCGACCGCGACGGCGCCAAGAAGCGGGACGGGCTGCGGGAGTCCGCTCCCCCCGACTACCTGTCCACCTTCGCCCTGGACGTCGACACGGCCTCGTACGGCTACGCGCGACGCACCCTCGCCGACGGCAACCTGCCGGATCCGGGCACCGTGCGGCCCGAGGAGTTCGTCAACAGCTTCCGCCAGGGCTACCGGCGCCCGGCCGGCAACGGGTTCGCCGTGAACCTCGACGGGGCCCGGGCCGGAGCCGACGGCTGGTCGCTGATACGGGTCGGGCTGGCCACCCGGGCCGCCCCCGCCCGTGCCGAACGCCCGCCCGCCGCGCTCACCTTCGTCGTCGACATCTCCGGCTCGATGGCCGAGCCGGGCCGCCTCGACCTGGTGAAGAAGTCCCTGGGCATCCTCACCGACGAACTCCGCGACGACGACTCGGTCTCTCTGGTCACCTTCAGCGACGAGGCGAAGACGCTGCTGCCGATGACGCGGCTGCGGGACCACCGCGGCACGATCCGCGACCGGGTCGACTCCATGGAACCCACCGACTCCACCAACCTGGAGGCGGGTGTCCGTCGTGGGTACGACGAGGCGGTCCATGGTCGCGTCGAGGGTGCCAACAACCGGGTCGTCCTGCTCTCCGACGCCCTCGCCAACACCGGTGCGACCGATGCCGAAGCCATCCTCGAACGTATCGGCACCGCCCGCCGCGAGTACGGCATCACCCTCTTCGGCGTCGGTGTGGGCAGTGACTACGGCGACGCGCTGATGGAGCAGCTCACCGACAAGGGCGACGGCCACACCACGTACATCGCCGACGAGACCCAGGCCCGGAAGGTCTTCGTCGACCAGTTGCCCGCGCATCTCCGACTGACGGCGCGCGACGCCAAGGCCCAGGTCGCCTTCGACCCCGAGACCGTCGAGCGGTTCAAGCTGATCGGTTACGAGGACCGGAAGGTCGCCGACGAGGACTTCCGCAACGACCGTGTCGACGGCGGAGAGGTCGGCCCCGGCCACACGGTGACGGCGCTCTACGCCGTACACCTCAGGGACGGCGCCGAGGGACATGTGGCCACCGCGACCGTGCGCTGGCTGGACCCCAGGACCCGGGCGCCGCACGAGCAGACGGGTTCGGTCGAGACGAACGCGATCGACGGGCCGCTGTGGGGCGGCGCCGGCAAGCGGCTCCAAGTGACCGCGGTCGCCGCCTACTTCGCCGACGCACTGCGCGGCGGCGGGCTGCCGGGCGAGCCCGGCCTCGCAGAACTCGCCGCGCGGGCGGACAAGCTGGCGTCCGCGACCGAGGACGAGTCGGTACGGGAGCTGGCGACCGCGATCGGACAGGCGGACCGGCTGAAGGGCGGCACGGACGGCAACGGGTCCGGGGGCGCGCGGGAGGGCGAGATGGACTGACCGAAGGGGACCACGGCCCTTCCGGCCCGCTGGACGGCCGCGCGGACGGGGGAGACGACGGCCCGTTCCGGCCCGCTGGACGGCCGCGCGGACCGGGAAAGGGGCGGTCCGGAACGGCGCCGGTCGCACAGACCTGCGAAAGTCGGCTGTGCGGCCCGCCCGCCGACGCCATGATGTGCACCATGTCCTCCCTGTTTCTGGCGCTCGCCGTGATCACGACCGGCCTCTACGCGGGATTCCTGCTGACGTTCCTGATCGCGGTCATGCCCGGCATCGCGGTACTGCCCGACGAGCGGTTCACGGCCGCGATGCGCCGCTTCAACGAGAAGGTGCCCGGACCGGTCTTCCTGATCCTCTTCCTCGGCGTGATCGCCTTCCCGGCCGCCGCGGTGGTCGGTGGGGGCGGCGGCACCGGCCGACTGCTCGCCGCGGCGGCGCTGGTCTGCGCGGTCGGCAGTCACCTGATCACGATCGCCGGGAACATCCCGCTGAACAAACAGCTCGCGGATTCCGAGGGCGGCGACGACAGCGCCGCCCGCGCGGCGTTCGAGTCCCCCTGGAACAACCTCCACCGGATCCGGACGGTCCTGTCCCTCGCCGCGTTCGCGCTGCTGGCCGTGGCCGCCGCGTAGGACGAGGGTCCCGTGCGGGACGGCGCCCGCGTAGGACGAGGGCTCCGAGCGGGACGGCGGGCCGGTCCCTTCCCGTGAAGGGGCCGGCCCGCCGTGTGTCACGCGAGGTGGAAGACCCTCGGTCGGCGGGACCATCGCCTCGTCCGCCGTCTCCGGCTGCTCGAAGAGGAGCTGTGATGGTTCATGCCGGGAACGCAACCCTCGGCCGCGCGCGCCGGTCTGAGTCTGCACGGTGCCCAGTGCGCCGCACCCCCCATCCCTGAACGAACGAAGGAGTCCACGTGGCACACCGTGTTCTCGGAACCACCGTGGTCCTCGCCATCACCGTGGCGACCGCCGTGATCACCCTCCCCACCGCCCAGGCGTCGACGCCCGCCCCCGTCACGGCCTCGGCGTCCCCCGCGGGGGCCGTGCCCGCCCCGGCCCCGCGACGCGACGACTTCAACGGGGACGGCTACCCGGACGTGGCGTTCACCGCGCCCGGTGCCACCGTCGGCGGGAAGGCCGGAGCCGGGTACGTGGGTGTGGTGTACGGCTCCAAGACCGGTCTGCAGACCTCCACCAAGCAGGTCTTCACCCAGGACTCGGCCGGAATCCCGGACACCGCCGAGGCCGGTGACGCGTTCGGCAGCTCGATGGTCTCCGCGGACCTGGACCGGGACGGGTACAGCGACCTCGTGGTCGGCGCCGGGACCGAGAAGGTCGGCACGGCCGACGCCGCCGGTTCGCTCACCGTGATCTGGGGCGCCCCGCAGGGGCTGTCCGGCGGCGCGACCCTGCTGACCGGCGACGAGCGGTACGCGGGGATCGGCGCCAAGACCGTCGTCGGCGACTTCGACGGCGACGGAGCCATGGACATCGTCACCCTCGGCATGGGCGACCTCCAGGTCCTGTCCGGTCCGTTCAAGCGCGACGGCAGCGCCGCGGCCCCCGTCCGGGTGATCCGGGACATGGACGATCTGCGTCATCTCGACTTCGCCGCAGGCGACTTCAACGGGGACGGCCGCGACGACCTGGCCGCCGTCGTCCACGACGGCGACGAGTTCGACGCCCGGCGCATCCACATCCGCAACGGCGGAGCCAAGGGCCTTGCCGAGAAGTACACCGTCGTCAACCGGCCGAACGGCTACCGCCTCCAGGGCGGCGAGACCATAGCGGCCGGGCAGATCAACGGTGACAAGTACGCCGACCTCGTCGTGGGCCGCACGATCGAGGGCTACGACAGCGACCTGGACTATCCGCTCGCCCTGGGCGGCATGATCACCTACGTACCGGGCAGCGCCACCGGCCCGCGGGGCGACCGGGCCAAGGTCTTCAACCAGGACACCTCCGGTGTCCCCGGTGTCGCCGAAGTCCACGACGGGTTCGGCGCGTCACTGTCGATCGGCGACGTGAACGGCGACGGCTACGGCGACATCGCCGTCGGCGTCCCCTACGAGGACCTGGGCACGACGAAGAACGCCGGCTCCGTCCTGGTCCTGCCCGGCACCGCGTCCGGCCCCACCGGGAAGGGCACCGTGGGCTTCAACCAGGACACGCCGAACGTTCCCGGCGTGGCGGAGGCGAACGACCAGTTCGGCGGAGCCGTCGGACTGGTCGACGCCAACCGCGACGGCCGCGCCGAACTGGTGGTCGGCGCCCCCGGCGAGAACGCGGACGCGGGCTCCCTGTGGGTCTTCCCGGCCACGGTCTCCGGTGTGACGGCCAAGGGCTCGTTCACGTTCGGCCACGGCGCGCTGGGCACGGTGGCGAAGGCCGCGAGGCTGGGCTCCTCCTTCAACCGCTGACCGGGCCGTGTCGGGCGCGCCGCGAGCACGGCCCGGGGGCCGGCCGGTCCCTGTCGTCGGACCGCCGCATGCCGTACGGCGTCCGGCGGCAGGGACCGGCCCCGTGCCGCGAGGCCGTTCACGGCGATGGAGGAGGCCATCGCCGGGCCGCTTCTCCCCGTTCCGCAGCCACGACGGCCGCCTTTCGGCTGTGCGTCGAGGGCGCTGTCGCCCTGGGGGAAGACGGCGTTCCGGCGTACCGCGACGACGCGGATCGCTGTTCACGACGCGACGCCATGCACACGGACTGATCACCGCCGCACCAGATCTCCCGCTGAGCGGAAGCTCTCTCCCGCCGCCCGGGTCCGCGCTGTTAGGAATGCCCGGTCGCCAACGGATGCAGAGGACGCGCCGATGAAGAATCCATCCACAGCACCCGATCCCTCCCGCCCTTCCCACGACCTCGACCTGACCGGACGGGTCGCCGTGGTCACCGGGGCCGCCCGTGGCCAGGGAGCACAGCACGCCCGCACACTCGCCGCCGCGGGAGCCTCGGTCGTCCTCTCCGACCTCGACGAGCGGGCCGGTGCCGTGCGGGCCACGGAGACATGCCGGGAGGCGGGACGCGAGGACGCGGCGTTCTTCGTTCCCCACGACGTCTCCTCCGGCGAGGACTGGTCCCGTGTCGTCTCGCTCGCGCGGGAGCGCTTCGGCCGGGTGGACATCCTGGTCAACAACGCGGCACTGTGGCGCACCGCGCCCGTCTCGGAGGAGTCCGAGGAGCAGTTCCGCACCCTGCTCTCCGTCAATCTCCTCGGCCCCTTCCTGGGCATCCGGGCCGTACTGCCCGCGATGCGCGCGGTGGGCGGGGGATCGATCATCAACATCTCCTCGACCGCGGGCCTGAAGGGCATCGCGGGCCATTCCGCCTATGGAGCGACGAAGTTCGGCCTTCGCGGCCTGACGAAGTCGGCCGCGCTGGACGTCGCCGCCGAGGGCATCCGGATCAACTCCGTCCACCCCGGCGTGATCGACACACCGATGATCGCGGCCGTGACGGGGGACGGGGACGCCGCTCTGCAGGAGTGGCCGCACGTTCCCGCGCGGCGGATCGGTACCCCGCAGGACGTCGCGGGCATCGTGCTCTTCCTCGCCTCCGACGCCTCCTCGTACGTGACGGGCGCGGAGTTCGCGGTCGACGGCGGGCTGGCAGCGCAATGAGCCGCCCTTCCCTGACTCCCGAGGCGCGCCGGATCGCCGACCTCCTGGCCGACGGCTTTCCCGTCCTCGGCCCCGACACGGACGTGGCGGCCGTCCGCCGCGCCATGGCCCACGAGCCCCTGCGCCTGCCCGCACTGGCCTCGGTCACCGACCGGACGATTCCGGGCCCTGCCGGAGCGCCGCCGCTGCCCGTGCGGATCTACCAGCCGCACGAGGAGACCGGCCGGGACCGGCGGAGCGGGGCGCCGCTGCCGCTCGTCCTCTTCTTCCACGGCGGCGGGTTCGTGCTGTGCGGGCTGGACTCGCACGACGGCCTGTGCCGCACACTGTCCGCGGGGGTGAACGCGGTAGTCGTCTCCGTCGACTACCGCCTGGCCCCCGAACACCGGGCCCCGGCGGCGGCGGAGGACGCCTGCGCCGCGCTGCGGTGGGCCGCGGCCCACGCCGGAGAGCTGAACTGCGATCCGGCCCGCCTCGCCGTGGCGGGCGACAGCTCCGGTGGAAACCTCGCGGCGGTGGCCTGTCTGCTGGCCCGCGAACGCGGTGGCCCGCTTCCCGCGGCCCAACTGCTGATCTACCCCGCACTGGACCCCCGGCTGGATTCCGAGTCGATGCGGACCTTCGGGGAAGGCCACTTCCTCACCGCCGCCCACATGCGGTGGTACTGGGAGCAGTACCTGGCCGGAGCCGAGGCGACGGAACATGAATCACCCCTGCTGGCACCGGACTTGACCGGTCTGCCGCCCGCGCTGCTGGTGGAGGCCGAGTGCGACCCGCTGCGCGACGAAGGCCGGGCCTACGCGGCCCGGCTCCCCGGGGCCGAGATCCACTCGGCCCCGGGGATGTTCCACGGCTTCTTCGACTTCACCGAGCAGCTTCCACAAGCGGCGGCGGCGCAGGAGTGGGCCGTGGGCCGGCTGCGGGAGCTTCTCGGCGGCTGAGGTCCCCGTTTCGGGAGCCCAGGACCGTGTCTGCCGGCCGCACTCGTTCGCGGGCGCTCGTTCGTGATGTTCGGCCCAGAAAACGGGGACTGTCTCCCCGAAGGCGTAAAGCCAACGGAGAGACAGCCCCTGCTATTTCGACGGGATGCCGCCCCGGCAGCGGCGGGGTCCGCGACCCGGTAGCGGGGACGCGCGTGGTCGATGCGGTGGACCTCGGCCGCGCAGCCGGCGTGGACGCCGGGTTGAAGAGCAGGGGCTGCGTGGGTATGGCGGTCACCTCCCCGCAGGCACGCGGAAGTGCGGGATGACCCGCTCGCCCCACTGCCGGATGGTCTCCATGCACGCCTCCTGCGGCACCGTGCCCATCTGCACGAGGCACATCACCTCGTCCACCCCGATCTCACGGAGCTGCTCGACGTAGGCGATGGCCGTCTCGGCGCTGCCGTAGGCGTGATCGGGGTTGTAGGTGCCGGTGCTGTTCGGCGTCACCGGGATCTCCGCCTCGTGGAGCCTGGCGACGAGGTCCTTCCTGCCCCGGTCCAGGGCGGCCCGGTCGTCGCCCGCGTCCGTGCGCTGGTCCGGCACCGGACCGTTGCCGTACCAGTGGGCGATGGACTCGGCGAAGAACCGCTGGCCGCGCAGACCGATCCGGCGGGCCCGCTCGGCGTCGTCGAGGACGATGGTGGGGCAGAGCGCGGAGAAGTGGTCGTTGATCTCGGTGGAGACCAGTTTCTCCCCGGTGCGGGCGGCGATGGCCTCGTCGTAGATGGCGCGCTTGGAGCGGATGTTGTCGGCGCCCGCGAAGCCGAGGACGAGGGCGCCGATCCCGTAGTCCGCGGCCGTGCGCAAGGTGTCGTCCTTCGAGCAGGCCATGAAGAGCGGCGGGTGCGGGTCCTGCACGGGCCGGGGGAGGATCGCGCCCGGCCCGATGTCGATCGAGCCGTGCCACTCGAACTGCTCCTCGCGCCAGGCATTCGCGAAGATCCGCAGGGCTTCCTCCATCTGCGGGTACGTGTCCTCGGGCCGGACGCCGTACATGGACATCTCCCGCCGGGTGGCACCGCGGCCGGCTCCGATGTCGACACGCCCTGCGGAGAGCACGTCGAGCATGGCCGCGCGCTCGGCGACCCGTACCGGGTGCTGGTAGCCGAAGGGCATGGTGACGACGCCGTGGCCGATGCGGATCCTGGATGTCCGGGCGGCGACCCAGGTCAGGAAGATCTCGGAGGCGCTCATGTGGGCGTACCAGTTGAGGGCATGGTGCTCGACGGCCCAGACGCGGTCGAAGCCCATCTCCTCGGCGAGGACGGCCTGTTCGACGCAGTCGTTGATCACCTGCCGCTCGTGCTCCGGTGTGGGGTCGGCCATCTGGGCTTCGAAGATCATGGAGAACTTCACGGTCGTGCTCCTGTCTCGGACGAGAAGGGCGAGAAGGGCGAGAAGGGCGAGGAGGGAGGGGAAGGAGGAGAGATGCGGCCAGGAGGGGGTGAGGCGGTGGTCGTGCGCCGGAAGCAGAGAAGAGGGCTCGCATCACGCAGGGCCTGGGCGCGGGTGACCCGGCCGATCGTGATCGTGCGATCGCCGCCCGGGAGTTCTTGCGCGCCATGCCGGCGACGCGGACCGAGGCGGTGCCGACCGCTGGCGGATCGCGACGGGGGTGCACCCGCGTCGATGGTTCTGACGTCCGCTTCCGTGGCGCCGTGAGCGTTCATGTGGTGTCCTCCACACGCTGGGATGACGGCTTCGGCCGGTGCCGGTGCCGCCGAGTCTCCGGCGGTGGCCGAGGGGCGGCCAAGAAGGCTCCCGCTGACCGGGAAAGAAGCGGGGGCAGGCTTCGGCGGGGGCACCGGCAAGAGGCGCGGGCAAGAGGCGCGGGCAAGAGATGCGGGCAAGAGATGCGGGCAAGAGACGCCGGCAAGAGACGCCGGCAAGAGACGCCGGCAAGAGACGCCGGCAAGAGACGCCGGAAAGAGATGCCGGAAAGGGGCGCCGGGCAGCCGACCGGTTCGATCGGACCGGCTTTCGGCGGTGCTTCCCGCGTGTGACGGGTTGCGCATAACCTTCCGACACGAGACGCCGATGCCTCGCCGGGTTCATGATGGGCGGTCGACATGGACAGAAGGACGCACGCACAGGCCCCGCAGGTCCCGCCGGTCTCGCAGACCTCGCCGGTCTCGATGATCGACCGGATCGTGAAGATCTTCGATGTTCTCGGGGAAGCGGACGGGCTCACCCTGACTCAGGTCGCACGCCGCACAGGTCTGCCGCGCTCATCGGCCCACCGGATACTCGAACACCTCGTGGAAGTCCGCTTCCTGCGCAGGGACGAGCACACCTACCGGCTCGGCATGCGGATCATGGAACTCGGCTCCTCGATGTACCACCGGGACCAGGTCCGTGTCGCCGCGGTGCCCTACCTCCATCAACTCCACGCGTCCACCGGCCTGGTGGTCCAGCTGAACGTGCTCGACGAGGGACAGGTCGTCTGCCTCGTCCAGGTCGGCAACTACTCCGGTGCGCCGGCGCACCCCCCGGCGGGCATGCGACTGCCCGCCTCCCGGACCGTGGTGGGCAAGGCGCTGCTGGCCCACGCGCCGTGCCTGAACCTGGGCGACCACCCGGACATCTCGAAGGAACTCCGGGCCGAGCTCGCCGACATCCGTGAGCGGGGGGTCGCCTGCGACCGCGAGGAAACCGTTCAGGGCACCGGCTGCGTCGCGGCCCCGGTCATCGGGGTCCGCGACACGTCGGCCCCCGCGGCGGTCTCGGTCAGCGGACCGATCGTCCGCATGCACTTCGCCCGACTGGCCCAGATGGTCCGACGGGTCGCCGCGAGTGTGCGGATCGGGGCGGAAGGCCTCACCTGACGCGTGCGGGCTCCGTCCTGTCCGGCGTCGCGGGGGCGGCGGCGTCGGTCCTGCGATCATGGCGACGAAGTCGGAAGGCACGGCAGAGGGGGGGCACTGTGATTTCTGAACCGGAGATGGCGGGGGAGTTCGATGCGGTCGAAACCCGAGAGGTGATGGGCGGCTTCGACCGGGAGCGCGCCGGGGGCCGTCGGCCACGAAGACCGTGGCTGTGGGCGCTGGGCGGGGCGGTGACGGCGTCGGCCCTCTGCGCGGCGGCGCTGTTCCTGTACGGCCAGGGCGACCGAGAGCCCGACCTGCACGGGTACCGGCTGGACCGGGACCCTTGCCCGTCCCTGCGGCTGAAGTCGATCGGCGCGGCGATCGCGCCGAGGGAGCGCACCACCGTGGCCGACTCGGAGGTGTTGCACCACGCCGTCCTCGATCAGACCCAGTGCTTCATCCCTCTCCGCTCCCGGGCCGGGGCGGAGCGGGACGGGGACGGGAAGGGCTGGTCCACCCACTACACCGTCGGAATCACGGTGGCGCTGCACAAGAGGACCGACCCCGGCGCCGAATTCGAGGCGCGGCGACAGGTGACCGAGATCGGATTCGATCCCGAAGCGAAGCTGGAGGCGGTTCCGGACCTCGGCGACAAGGCGTATCTGCTGACCGGGGACGTCGGCAACGCGGAGCTGCGGGTGCTGGAGGGCGGAGCGGTCTTCTCGCTGAGCCTCTCCTCCTTCACGCAGCAGCTGGGCGACGGCGCGGGCGAGGACGACGGCGAGGGCACGCTCGCCGACGGGCCGGACAACACGGACCTTTCCCCGTACCAGTCGGCCATGATCAGTGATATGCGCGACCTGATGTCGAGCCTCAAGCACTGAGTCCGGGGCCGAACCTCTGCGGTCCGCAGTCGGGTCGGCGCCTGCCGGCCTCACGCACGGGACTGCGGGAACGACCACGGGCGCGGCCCCCGACGGTTGCTGACACCTGCCGCCGACGGCCCCGGGCGCGGCCACCCCGGCCGGGCAGACCCCCGGCCGGGCAGACCGCACCCCCTACCAGCACGTCCACAAAGTCTTACGCCACCACTACGCCATGCTCGCTAGCGTGCCTCCGGCCGCGAAAAAGGCCCTCCGGGCGGAGGGCCTCGCAGTCGTACGGGCAAAGCGCCCCCGGCAGGACTCGAACCTGCGGCCAAGCGCTTAGAAGGCGCCTGCTCTATCCACTGAGCTACGGGGGCCGGATGGTGGCCTCGGCGGCCTGGAGCCCTGGGGCCGGGCCGGTCGGTGACCTGCCGGGACAAGGATAGGGCTCCGATCGCCTCGACCCGGTTGCTTCACCTGCGTGGCACGATGTGGAGGTTCGGTGAAGCGAACCGATAATCGCAGGTAGGTGGGATTCGCGCATCGCTTTTGACGCCTCGCGCCCCCGGGTGTTGTGCACTCGTTATGCCTGCGCCCCACTCGTCCCCTCTGTCCGGACTCCGTCCCAAGGGGAGAACCGGCGCGCAGAGGCGGCTATACGCTTCAAAAAGGCTTCAAAATTGGGCATTCTTCGCATGTGGTGACCTTGGACGTACGGCCTCAGCTCATCGACGCACTTTCCGCCCTGCGCGACCGTGTCGCTGCCGTGCGTCTTCCACTTCCGCTGCCGGGCGCCCCACGCGCTCGCCAGACCCGGAGCGAGCTGCTCGCCCAGCTCGACGACTATCTGCTTCCCCGGCTCAGGGATCCTGAAGCGCCCCTGCTCGCGGTGATCGGCGGCTCCACCGGGGCCGGGAAGTCGACGCTCGTCAATTCGCTGGTGGGACGGCTGGTCAGCGAGGCCGGGGTGCTGCGGCCGACCACGCGGACACCCGTGGTCGTCTGCCATCCGGACGATCACCACTGGTTCGCCGGGGGCCGTGTGCTGCCACAGCTCACCCGGGTCTGGCTGCCGCCGGAGGAGTCGGGGGATCAGGGCCGGTGCGACGAGCGGGACGACCTCGACGGGAGCGAGGACGAGGACGGCACCGTGCTGCGCGTCGAGACCGCCACCGGGTTGCCGCGCGGGCTCGCGCTGCTCGACGCTCCCGACATCGACTCGCTCGTGGTACGCAACCGGGTGCTGGCCGCCGAGCTGATCTCCGCCGCTGACGTGTGGGTCATGGTGACCACGGCCTCCCGGTACGCGGACGCGGTGCCGTGGCATCTGCTGCGTACCGCCAAGGAGTACGACGCCTCGCTCGTCATCGTCCTCGACCGGGTGCCGCACCAGGTGATCGCCGAGGTCTCGCGGCAGTACGGGGCGCTGCTCACCAAGGCGGGCCTCGGTGAGGTGCCTCGCTTCACCATTCCCGAACTGCCCGAATCGGCCGGCGGCGGCAGCGGGCTGCTTCCCACCACCGCGGTCGCCCCGTTGCGGGCCTGGCTCACCCACCGCGCCCAGGACCCGGCGGCCCGCCAGCAGGCGGTCGGGCGCACGGCGGCCGGGGTCGTCGACTCGCTGGACGTGCGGATGCCCGCGCTGGCCGGGGCCGTCGCGGCGCAGCACGCGGCCGCCGTGCGGCTGACCGGCGTGGTCGAGGACGCGTACCGCACGGAGGGCGCCCGGGTCCGGCGGCGTCTGGCCAACGGTGGTGTGCTCGCCGGGGACGCCCGCACCCGATGGCGCGGATACCCGCTGTACAGCACCTCCGAGGAACTCCTCGAAGCGCTGGTGGAGAGTCTCGCCGCACTTCTGCAGTGCGCCGTGGCAGCCGCCGACGAACAGATCCGCACGACCTGGCGGCGCGAGCCCGCGGCCGGGGTCTTCGGTTTCGAGGACGTCGGCCGGGAGGCCGGGGGGTGGGGGCCCGCCGAGGACATCCGGGGCCGGATCGCCATGGCCGTACGACGCTGGTGGCGGGTGCTGGAGGAACTCTCCGAGGAAGAGGTGCGCCGACTCGAACGCAACGCCGCGCCGGACGCCGAGACCGTGACGGCGCTGCTGGCCGCCGCACTGCTCGGCGGCCGGCGCACCCGCGGCGCCGGCGAACAGCTTGCCGAACGGATCGGTGCCCAGGGTGCGCTGCGGCTGCGCGACAAGGGCGGCGCCCTGCTCACCGACTGCCTCGACCGGGTGCTGGACGGCGAGCGCGACCGGCGGCTCGCGCCGCTCGACGCACTCGACGTGGCGCCGGAGCCGCAGGCCGAACTGATCGCCGCCCTGTCCGTACTGCAGAAGGAGAGGTGGCAGCGATGACTGCCGTCATTGACGAGGGGCCCGGCCGGGGCGAGAGTCCCGCCTCTCACGAGGACCGTGACCAGGACCGCCCGGCCCGGGGCCGGGCGCCCCAGGCGCGCGGCGACTGGAACGACGGGCTCATCGCCCGGCGCGCGGCCGTCAAGGCGGCGAACTCCGAGCACGGTGCCGCCCCGGACGACGACGTACGTCCGCCGCAGGTCGAGGCGTACGTACCCTCCGGCGGTCCGCTCGGGCCGCGGCTCGACGCGCTGCGTGAACTCGTCGGACTGTCCAGGGCCAGGCTCGACCGGGCCACCCTCGCCGAAGCGGGGCGCGTGCTCGACGAAGCGGCGGCCCGTCGGCGGCTCTCCTCCCGGCACACCGTCGTCGCCATCGCCGGAGCGACCGGCAGCGGCAAGTCGACGCTCTTCAACTCCCTCGCGGGCGTCCAGATCTCCGACACCGGGCTGCGCAGGCCGACCACCGCCGCCCCCATCGCCTGCTCCTGGACCGACGGGGCCGCCGGACTGCTGGACCGGCTCGCCATCCCCGGACGGCTCCGGCGCAGGCCGCAGCAGGGCGGTCCGGACGCCGACGAGGCGCTCCAGGGGCTCGTCCTCGTCGACCTGCCCGACCACGACTCGGCGGCGACCGGGCACCGTGATCAGGTCGACCGGGTGCTCGCGCTGGTCGATGCGGTGATCTGGGTCGTCGACCCGGAGAAGTACGCGGACGCGGCCCTGCACGAACGCTACTTGCGACCGCTCGCCGGGCATGCCGAGATCACCTTCGTCGTGCTCAACCAGATCGACCGGCTGCCCGGCGACGCCGCCGACCAGATCCTCGACGATCTGCGCCGGCTGCTCGACGAGGACGGCATGGCGCTCGGCGAACACGGCGAACCGGGCGCCACCGTCATGTCCCTGTCCGCGCTCACCGGCGAAGGCATGGGCGAACTGCGCGAGGTGCTCGGCCGGTTCGTCCAGGAGCGCACGGCCGCCGCACGCAGGCTCTCCGCGGACGTGGACGCCGCCGCGGCCAGGCTGCGTCCGTTGTACGTCGCCGAGGGGCGCCCCGGTCTGGGCGAACGCGCCCGCGAGGAGTTCGCCGACCGGCTCGCGGAAGCCGTCGGAGCGGGCGCGGCGGGCCAGGCGGCCGAGCGCGAATGGCGCAGGAACGCCGGACGGGCGTGCGGCACACCGTGGTTGCGGCTGTGGCGCTGGTACGAGTCCACCCGGCGACCGGGAAGCCTGGAGTGCCCGGCGCGGCCCGCACCCCCCGAGGAACGGCTCACCGCCCGGCAACGCGTCGAACAGGCGGTGCGGACGGTGGCGGACGGGGCCGCCGACGGACTGCCCGGTCCCTGGGCCCAGGCGGTCCGCGAGGCCGCGGTGAAGGGTGCCGAGGGGCTGCCGGAGGCGCTCGACGAACTGGCGGAGAGGGCCGGCGCCGCGGACGGGCGCGGACGGCCGCAGGGCGGTGCCGGGGACATGGGCGGCGGCGCCGGTGAGGCGGGTGGCGTGCGCGGTGCGGCGGGTCCGGGCGGTTCGACGGTCGTGGCGACCGGGGTGGCCGGGGCCTCCGGTGTGGCGCACAGCGGTCGCGTGGGCGGGAGGCCGCCGCGGCCCAGGTGGTGGCCCGCCGCCGTGCTGGCACAGGCATCGATGACGCTGCTGCAGATCTTCGGCGGACTCTGGCTGGTCGGCCAGATCGTCGGGGTACTCGCACCCGGGTTCCTCACGCCCGCCCTGGTGATGCTGGCCGGGGTCGTCGGAGGCCCGCTGGTGGAGTGGTCGTGCGCGGCCGCGGCCCGGGGGCCCGCGCGACGGTACGGACAGGAGGCCGAGCGGCAACTGCGCGAGGCGGCGGCGGCCTGCGGCCGGGCGCGGGTGCTCGATCCGGTGGCCGCGGAACTCGTGCGCTACCGCGAGGTGCGGGAGCGGTACGTGGCGGTGACGGAGTTTTCCACAACTGTCCGGTAGTCCACAGGCATCAGCGGCATTTCCGCCTTCCCTTCAACCTGGGACAAGCGACCGCACCCGCGCGGTCACTGGAGCCGAAGGCCGAAGGGGAGGCGGAGTCATGAACGACACCTTGGTGACACTGGTGGGAAACGCGGCGACGGGCGTGGAGTTCCGGGAGACGGCGACCGGCGGAATGGCGCGATTCAGGTTCGCGGTGACACCACGCCGTTGGGATCGCGAGAAACAGCTCTGGACGGACGGGCACACCAGCTTCTACACCGTGTGGGCCTGGCGGACTCTGGCGTCGAATCTGACCGCTTCCGTCTCGGTCGGGGAACCACTCGTCGTGCACGGCAGGTTGAAGGTCCGCGAGGAGGAACGGGAGGGCCGGCGCCGGACGTTCGTGGACATCGAGGCGGTTGCCGTGGGACACGATCTGACCCGGGGGACGGCCGCGTTCCGGCGGGTGGTGAGGAGCGAGCCGGGGCCGTCGGCACGCCGGGGGAGTGCGGACGGCGCGGTGGACCAGGCCGACGGACCGGGGCGCCCGGACGAGCCGGACTGGTCGGGCGGCCCCGCGCGGGAGACGCGGGAAGCACGGGAGGTGGGCGAGGCGCGGCCGGGTGGTTCGCGCGAGGCGTCACGGGGCGCGGGGGACGAGCGGGAGGGAGGGGGCGAACAGGCCGAGCAGCCCGAGCAGCCCGAGCAGGCCGAGCAGGCCGAGCAGGCCGAACGGGCCGAACGGGTCGGCCGACAGCGGGTGCGGCGGCCGACGGTGCGTCAGAAGCGTGCTCAGGAACTCGCGTCGGTGTCATGACCGGACCGGAGCGAGGGGGCGGATCTGACGGGAAGTCGGATCGAGGGGCGTCGAGGCGCCGCGCGCGATACCGGCGATAACGATTCCGATTCGGAATGGTTGTACGACGGTATGAAGGGGGATTGTTCATCTCTTCCTCCTTAGGATTCCCCCGTACTCACGGGGTACTTGAGTCGACTGGCGAGACAGTCCCCACACGCGCATCAGGCGCGGAGGGTCTCGCCCGGAGGGGAATTCTGTGTTTTCTGCTTCTTCAGCGACCGTTTCGTCGTCCATGGAGACGACCCGTACTCCACGGCGGCGGGGCATGGCCCGGCTGGCCGCATCGGTGGTGGCATCCGGTCTGGTCATGGCAGGCACCCTTGTCGGTGCGGGCAGCGCGGTCGCCGATGAGGCGCCGCAGCATCAAGGTGGCGCGGCAGCGGTCCTGGACGGGTTGAAGACCTACGACCGCGCCGTGCTCCACGCGGGCGGCAGGAACGAGCCGGTGCCCGCCGGGCTCTTCGAGATGACCGTCGACGGCGGCGGCAAGCTCAAGACGTACTGCATCGACATCCACAACCCCACCCAGGACCAGGCGAAGTACCTGGAGACCCCCTGGAACCAGACCTCGCTCGGCAGCAACAAGAACGCGGGCAAGATCCGCTGGATCCTGGAGCACTCCTACCCGCAGGTCGACGACCTCGCGGCGCTCGCCCAGCAGGCCGGCACCGGACCGCTCACCGAGAAGACCGCGGCGGCGGGCACCCAGGTCGCGATCTGGCGCTACTCGGACGACGCCGATGTCGACGCGACCGACAGCCAGGCCGAGAAGCTCGCCGACTGGCTGGAGCAGAACGCCGCCGACCAGGCCGAGCCCAAGGCGTCCCTCGCCCTGGACCCGGCCGCGGTCTCCGGCAAGTCCGGCGAGCGGCTCGGCCCGATCACCGTCCACACCAACGCGGGTCAGGTCTCCGTGACCCCGCCCGCCGACGCCGCCAGCGGTGTCAAGGTCACCGACAAGGCCGGCAAGCCCGTGACGGCCGCGGTCGACGGTGCCCAGCTCTACTTCGACGTTCCGGCGGGCGCCGCCGACGGCTCGGCCTCGCTGACCGTCCAGGCCACCACGTCGGTGCCGGTCGGCAGGGTCTTCGCCGGGGTGACCAAGAGCCAGACCATGATCCTGGCCGGCTCCAGCGAGTCCACGGTCTCCGCGACCGCCAACGCGACCTGGGCCAAGCAGGGCGCGATCCCGGCCGTGTCGGCCAAGAAGAACTGCGTCAAGGGCGGCGTGGACGTCACCGCGACCAACCAGGGCGACGAGGCGTTCACCTTCGAGCTGGCCGGAGCGGAGCACACCGTCGAGGCGGGCAAGTCCGAGACCGTGACCGTCCCGGTCGCCGAGGACCAGGCGTACGACATCACGGTGACCGGCCCCGGTGGCTTCAGCAAGACGTTCAAGGGCGTCCTGGACTGCAAGACCAGCGGCAGCGGCACCGGCGGCGGCACCGGCACCGACACCCAGACCGGCGGTGACAAGCCCGCCCCGGCCACGACCGGTGGCGGCTCGACCGGTGGCTCGGGTGACCTCGCCGAGACCGGTGGCTCCAGCGCCACCCCGGTCATCGCGGGCGTCGCGATCGCCCTCGTCGTCGTCGGCGGCGGCGCGGTCTTCATGCTCCGCAAGCGCAAGACGCAGTCCTCCGCCCAGTGATCAGCAGCTGACCACGGAGTGACGAACGGTGGGCGGACCGTCACACCCGCCCGACCTCGGCCCCGGTGCGCAATGGCGTACCGGGGCCGACGCGTGCCGGGACGCGGGAGGCGGCGCGTGCCATGAGCCGCGGAAGGCGTACCACGAACCGGACTGGTTTCCGTCCCGGGATGGACGTCAGGCAAGATGGGGTGTATCTGCCCACACATCGATAGCCGGACGGTTTCTCTTGGCTGAGTACATCTACAGCATGCGCAAGACGCGCAAGGCGCACGGCGACAAGGTGATCCTTGATGACGTCAATCTGAACTTCCTGCCCGGGGCGAAGATCGGTGTGGTGGGCCCCAACGGCGCCGGTAAGTCCACGGTGCTGAAGATCATGGCGGGCCTGGAGCAGCCGTCCAACGGTGACGCGTTCCTGTCGCCCGGTTTCAGCGTCGGCATCCTCATGCAGGAGCCGCAGCTCGACGAGTCGAAGACGGTCCTGGAGAACGTCCAGGACGGCGCCGCCGAGATCATGGGCAAGCTCAAGCGCTTCAACGAGGTCGCCGAGCTCATGGCGACCGACTACTCCGACGCGCTGATGGAGGAGATGGGCAAGCTCCAGGAGGACCTGGACCACGCGGGCGCGTGGGACCTGGACGCCCAGCTGGAGCAGGCCATGGACGCCCTGGGCTGCCCGCCCGGCGACTGGCCGGTCGTCAACCTCTCCGGTGGCGAGAAGCGCCGCGTCGCGCTCTGCAAGCTGCTGATCGAGGCCCCGGACCTGCTCCTCCTCGACGAGCCCACCAACCACCTCGACGCCGAGTCGGTCAACTGGCTGGAGCAGCACCTCTCGAAGTACGCGGGCGCCGTGGTCGCGGTCACCCACGACCGCTACTTCCTGAACAACGTCGCCGAGTGGATCCTCGAACTCGACCGCGGCCGTGCCCTGCCCTACGAGGGCAACTACTCCACGTACCTCGACAAGAAGGCCACCCGCCTCAAGGTCGAGGGCCGCAAGGACGAGAAGCGCGCCAAGCGGCTCAAGGAAGAGCTGGAGTGGGTCCGCTCCAACGCCAAGGGCCGGCAGACCAAGTCCAAGGCACGTCTCGCCCGTTACGAGGAGATGGCGGCCGAGGCGGACAAGATGCGGAAGCTGGACTTCGAGGAGATCCAGATTCCGCCGGGCCCGCGGCTCGGTTCCATCGTCGTCGAGGTCGAGAACCTCTCGAAGGCCTTCGGCGACAAGGTCCTCATCGACGACCTGTCGTTCACGCTGCCGCGCAACGGCATCGTCGGCGTCATCGGTCCGAACGGCGCGGGCAAGACCACGCTGTTCAAGATGATCCAGGGCCTGGAGACCCCGGACACCGGCTCCATCAAGATCGGTGACACGGTCAAGATCTCCTACGTCGACCAGTCCCGTGCCAACATCGACCCGAAGAAGACCCTCTGGGCCGTCGTCTCGGACGAGCTGGACTACATCAACGTCGGCCAGGTCGAGATGCCCTCGCGGGCCTACGTCTCCGCGTTCGGCTTCAAGGGCCCGGACCAGCAGAAGCCGGCCGGCGTCCTGTCCGGTGGTGAGCGCAACCGCCTCAACCTCGCGCTGACGCTCAAGGAGGGCGGCAACCTGCTGCTCCTCGACGAGCCCACCAACGACCTCGACGTCGAGACCCTGTCCTCGCTGGAGAACGCGCTGCTGGAGTTCCCGGGCGCCGCGGTGGTCATCTCCCACGACCGCTGGTTCCTGGACCGCGTCGCCACGCACATCCTGGCGTACGAGGGCGACTCCAAGTGGTACTGGTTCGAGGGCAACTTCGAGTCGTACGAGAAGAACAAGGTCGACCGCCTCGGTGCGGACGCGGCCCGTCCGCACCGTGCCACGTACAAGAAGCTCACGCGAGGCTGATCGTCTTGGCACGTCACATCTACAACTGCCCGCTGCGCTGGTCGGACATGGACGCCTTCGGCCACGTCAACAACGTGGTCTTCCTCCGCTATCTGGAGGAGGCGCGCATCGACTTCATGTTCCGGCTGGCGCCGGGGGACGGTTCGCCGTCCTTCTCGGGCGGGTCCGTCGTGGCCCGGCACGAGATCGACTACGTACGGCCGCTGGTCCACCGGCACGAGCCGGTGACCGTCGAGTCCTGGGTCACGAAGATCGGCGCCGCGTCGCTGACGATCGCGTACGAGATCAAGGACCCGGACCAGGTGTACGTGCGCGCCACGACCGTCGTCGTGCCGTACAACCTGACGGAGGAGCGGCCGCGGCGGATCTCCGCCGAGGAGAAGCTCTTCCTCCAGCAGTACCTGGCCGAGGAGCCCGCCGCAGCATGACGGTGCCCGTGAGGACGCTGGAGTTCGCCGACACGAGGGAGGCCGCGGATCTCGCGGGCTTCCTCGGTCGGCTGCTCCACTACGACCGCGCCGCCGCCGTGCGGATGCAGGCGGGCGGCGGCGCGCTGGCCGTGTTCGGCAGGCCGCCGTCGTTCGAGGTGCTGGCGATCCGGGCGGCGCGGCTGGCCGGATCGCACGAGTTCGACGTCACGGTGTCCGCCGGTGAGCTCCTCGAATCCCTCGACGTCGAGGGCGTGGCAGCCGGTTCGGGCGCCCTGCCCGCACCGGTCACCGGGCCGCCGTGGACGGGTGTCCTGCCGCCCCGCGGTGGCTGGCACGAAGTGTCCGGCCTGCCCGACCCGGTCTCCCTGCGCACGGCGGTCACCGGGGCGGTGGCGGAGTTCCGCTCCCGCGACGAGGCACTGCCCGAGGACCGCCGCACCCGGGCGGAGCGGGACCTGATCGGCCGCGAGATCTGGTCGCGCACGGTCGGCTCCACCGAGCTTCCGTTGAGGGCCGTCCACGCCGCCCAGTCCCTGGGCTTCCTCCGCCCGGCGCCGGACTTCCCCGTCGCCCTGCTCGCGGCCGGGTCCTGGCTGCGGCTGCGTACCCCGTTCGGCTCGATCGCCCTGCGCGGTCCGCGCAGCGGACTCGGCACGCTCGCGGTGACGGTGGGCGCGGGCTGAGCCCCGGCCCGACGACCGGAGCCGTCGCTCCCGGCCACCGGGCGCCAGGCGATGCCCAGTCCGTATCGGACCCCCGGCGCCGCGATCCAGCCCTCGGCCGCGACCGTCTCCTTCATCGCCGCCGGCTGCGCCGGGCGCAGCAGCCGGCTGGAGGGCGAGCGTGGCCGTGAAGGTCTTGGTGTCGCTGCCGATCCGGTAGTAGGCGTCCCGGGGGACCGGGTGGTGCGGGGCCCACAGGTCGGCGGAGCCGGCGCGGGCGGCCGTCCGGCCGTGGGCGCTCTGCACCCCGGCCAGTACGCCGGTGGCTCCGGTGGCCAGGATCGCGTCCACGTCGCTCTGGAGACGCCTGCGGAGCCCGCGGGCGTGACGGGGTGCGGCGGCCGTCGCCGCGGGGCCGGACGCCGCGGTGAACAGGGCCGCCGCCGTGGCCGCCAGGCCCGTACGTCTGCTGATCAGCGGTCCTCCCCGGTGCGCGGGCAGGTCAGGTCGGCGGCGGGCAGCGTGTTGTCGCGCAGATAGTCGTCGACGGCTGCGTCGGCGCAGGGGACGGGGGTGAGGCCGTCGAGTCCGCGCCCGTACACCCCGTGCGAGCGGATGTCCGCCGTCACCAGCCGTGAACCGGCCAGGCGGCGGTGCAGCGCCAGCGCCCCCTCGTACGGGACGTTGTTGTCGCGCCGGGCCTGGAGCATCAGTACGGGCACGTCGTTGCCGATCACCGTGGCGGGCTCGCGGGACGTGCTCGGCCAGAACGCGCACGGGGCCATCATGCTGTTGACGATCGGGCCGAAGACGGGCTGGACGGCGCGGCTGCGCTCCATGTTCTTCCAGTACGTCTCCGGGTCGCTCGGCCAGCCACCGGCCGGCCAGCCGCTGTCACCGCACATGAACAGGGCCCCGCCCAGCATGCTGTCCGCCAGCTCGGGCGAGGCGAGCAGCTCCAGTATGGCGGCGAGCTCGGGGCCGGGCTCGACCGGCCTGCCCGCGGCGGCGTCGGCCAGGTCGCGCACGGTACCGGCGAGCGCCGGGTCGTACTCCTCGTGCTGGATGAGCTGCCTCAGCACCAGCCGCAGCAACGGCGCGTCGAGCCGTACGCCCGAGACGGTGACCGGGCGCCGCTCCGCCCCGTCGAGCAACTGCTGCACGCTCGACCGCACTCGGGCGGGCGTGCCGCCGAGCCGGTAGGTGGCGTCGTGCCCGGCGGCCCACCCGGCCCAGGCGTCCAGGGCCTCTTCGAGCGGCTTGCCCGCCCGCTGGAAGAGTTCGTACTGGGTGGCGGACGGGTCGGTCGAGGAGTCGAGGACGACGCGGTCGGCGCGGCGGGGGAACATCTGGGTGTAGACGGCCCCCAGGTCGGCACCGTACGAGACGCCGTAATACGACAGCCTGCGCTCGCCCAGTGCCGCGCGAATCGCGTCCATGTCGCGGGCGACGTTGCGGGACGTGGCGTGCGGCAGGAGCCGTGCGTTGTCCCCGTGGTCCCGGCAGCGGCGCGCGGTGTCACGGGCGGACCGCACCGACCGCTCGAAGTCCTCGCGGCGAGTGGTGGTCGGGCCGGGCGCGGGCGTCGGGGCGGCGGGGTCGCAGGCGATGGGCGTGGACTCGCCGAGGAAACGGGGATCGAAGCCGATCAGGTCGTAGCGGTCGGCCACGTCCTTCAAGGCGGGCCGCAGAAGCAGGGTGCTGGCGAGTCCGGTGCCGCCCGGTCCGCCCGGATTCGACAGCAGGATGCCCCGCCGCTTCCCGTGCCCGGTACCGGCCTTGATACGGGAGACGGCGATCCGGATCGTCGCTCCGCCGGGATCGGAGTAATCGAGGGGGACGGTCACCTTCGCGCACTGCGCGCCCGCCTCGTTCAGCTCCCGCTGCTGCGGCGAGCAGGGGCCCCAGACGAGCCGTTGGTGGGTGGGGGTGGCAGGGGCGGCTGGGACGGCCGTCGCGGGCACCGTGCCCGCGAGTAAACAGGTCAGGCCCAGGCCGGCGGTGCCCAGTGCGGTGGTGCCGCGCATCGTGCTCCTCGGGATCAGGTGGATGACTCCCGCACGACGCTAGGGGCGTACGCGGCGCGGGAACATCGGGCCACCCGGCCGGAGCGACCTGGGGCCAGCACCACCAACACCCGTCACGGGCGCGGCTGGTCGTCCGGCCAGACCCCGATGTGGTCCTGCTCCAGCTCCAGCATCACGCGGTGCTCCATCCCGAGGGCCTCCGTGTAGTCGGCGGGCAGTTGCAGGCGGCCCGCGCGGTCGAGCATCGCGTACTCGCGCGCCACCTGGGACTCCAGGCCCGTCGCCGCGTCGACCTCGGTGCGGCGCAGCACCTCGGAGGACGTACGGCCGTCCCGGATGGCGACCGTACGACGGACCTCGCTCGCCACCGCCTGGTCGTGCGTGACGATCACGATCGTGGTGCCGAGCTCCTCGTTGGCACGGCGGAACGCGGCGAAGACCTGCTCGCCGGAGGCCGAGTCGAGTTCGCCGGTCGGCTCGTCGGCGAGCAGCACCGAAGGACGGTTGGCGAGCGCGACGGCGATGGCCACCCGCTGCTGCTGGCCGCCGGAGAGCTGCTGCGGGCGCCGGTCGCGGCACTCCTCCAGCCCCAGCATCCGGAGCAACGACTCGGCGCGTTCGGCCCGTTCACGGTTGCGGCCCCGGCCGCGCAGCTGCATCGGCAGGGTGATGTTCTGTACGGCGGTGAGGTACGGGAGCAGATTGCGGGCGGTCTGCTGCCAGACGAACCCGACGATGTCCCGGCGGTAGCGGAGCCGTTCCTTCGGGCCCATCGACAGCAGATCGCAGCCAGAGACCTTCGCCGACCCGGCCGTGGGCACGTCGAGGCCCGCCAGGATGTTCATCAGGGTCGACTTGCCGCTGCCGGACGCGCCGACGAGGGCCATCAACTCGCCCTCGGCGACCAGCAGATCGAGGCCCTGGAGGGCCTGCACCTCGACCCCGTCCGCGGAAAAGATGCGGACCAGACGGTCGCAGGCGATCAGCGCGTCGTGCCCGTACGAGGGCCGGTCGCGGCGGGCGGCGGCCCGCTGTTCGAGTTCGGCCAGTGTGGTGTCGGTCGACGGCGACGTCATCGGGGGTCTCCTGCCCTGAGTTCGGTGATCGATCCGCGGCGGCCGGTCCACCAGGCCTGGACGGTGGCCACCGCGGCGGTGAGGACGACCACGCCGAGCGCCGGGAGCGTCAGTGACCACGGGTCGGTCCGCAGCGGGACGGTGTCGGGTGCGGCGGCTGCGGATCCGGTGGAGAGCGCGAGGCCCACCAGGTCGATGCCCGGCGCCAGCAGGGCGGTCGTCGCCCAGCCGACGAGCAGCCCGCCGACGGCGGCCAGCAGCGCCTGAGGCATCGCTTCGAGTCCGAGGAGCCGTCTGCCCTGCCGGGAGGTGAGGCCCATGACCCGCAGCCGGGCCAGCAGGGCGGTGCGTTCCGGGGCGGTCTGCAGCAACGACAGCAGGACGGCCAGCAGGGCGTAGCCCGCCCCGGCCACGATCGCCGCCGCGTAGATCTTCCCGGCACCCCGCTGCACGGGGGTGTCGACGAACGTCTCGCGTTCCTCGGTGCGCAGCCGCACGGTGACGTCCTTGCCCGCGCGGTGCGCCGCCGTGCGCAACGCCTCCGCGTCCAGGGAGCCGCCGGTGACCAGCAGGGTGGTGGTCCGCGGGCGGCTGAGCGACGCGGCGTCGACGATCAGGAAGTCGCTGCCGGGAACGGCGGGAGTGCGGGTGACGACACCCGCCACCCGCGCGCTGAAGTTCCCGGCCGACGTGGAGAAATCGCGCGTCCGGTCACCGAGCCGCTGGGCGACGGACGGCGACGCGATGACGGGCAGCACCCGGTCCCGCGACGGCGCCGACGCCTTCCGCGCCGCGGGGCCGGAGGCCCCCAACCGGTCGGCGGAGAAAGCCCCGAGGCCGGTCGAGCGGGCCAGCCGGGCATACGTCGCCGGGTCGACGGCCACCAGGGTGGCGTTCTTCGTGTGCGGGTCCCCGGTCCCGTCGAGCGGCAGCAGGACGTCGTACTCGATCCCCACAGCCGCCACCTCCCGCACGCCGCCCGCTCCCCGCACCTCCCGGATCAGACGGTCCCGCAGCGGCACGGAGTTGCCGGGGCCGCTGATGCGGGCGTCCGCGCCGATCGCACGCACCGCCGCGTCGTCCCGCGCGTCCGCGATGCCCGCGAGCACCGAGCCGCCGAACGCCGTCGTGGTCAGCGCGAGCAGCAGCGCGAGCAGCGGCAGCGCGCCGCCCGCCGAGGCGCGCCCGGCACGGGCCAGTGACAGGAAACCGACCGTGCCGCGTCGCCGGGCGACGGAGCGCTGGGCCAGACGCAGCGGCACCGGCAGCAGCCGGACGAGGACCAGGGCGGCGATCAGACCGACCAGCACGGGGGCGGCGCTGATCAGCAGGTCGCCGTCGCCGGAGCCCGTACCGCGCCGGCGCAGGGCGACGACCGCGCCGACGGCCAGCACCAGCCCGGTGAGTTCGGCGACCGTGCGCCGCCGCGACGGGCGGGCGCTCATCAGATCGTCGCGGGCGCCGTGCGCCTGCGGTCTGCGGTGCGGCAGCGTCGTACGCAGCGGCAGGGCGACGCAGACGAACACGGCGACGGCGACCGCGCCGGTGACCGAGGGCCACGGCCGGGCGTCCCCGATGGTCAGTACGGCGAGCAGCAGACCCAGCGCCGCCGCGGGCACCGTGGTCACCGTCGTCTCGGCGAGCAGCCGGCCGCCGATGCCGCGCAGCGATCCACCGCGCGCACGCAGCAGGGCCAGTTCGCCGCGGCGCCGCCCGGCCATCAGCCCGACCGTCATCAGCAGGACGACGGCGGCGACCGCTCCGATGCCCACGGCGGCGACCGTGACGACCGGGCCGATCGCCTCGCGCAGGGTGTCGTACCTGCTGAGGATCGTGTCCAGGTCGGTCTTGAGCGCGGCGTTCTCGCCGGCCGCGGCACGCAGCTTCACCAGCCCGGGACCGCCCTCCAGCGAGGCGATCGACGAGCGCAGTGCCGGCACGTCGGTGGCGGTGAGAGGGGAGGCGTCCGGCGCGATCCGCCAGAACGCCTCCGGCTGACCGGCGGTGGCGAGCAGCGCGGGCGCGGCGTCCGGTGGCAGCAGGACGGCCGCGATCCAGTAGTAACGGGGGTCGATGGCCCCGGGTTTGGCCACGAGCGACGGGGTCCGGAGCAGTGGCTGGGCCGACCAGTAGGTGGCCTCGGGGCGCTCCGGGGCGACGATGCCGGTGACGCGTACGGTCAGCGGTGTGCCGCCCTGGGTCGGTACGGAGATGGTCGAGCCGACCTTGATCCGCAGCGCCTTCGCCGTCTCCTCGGTGACCGCGCCCTCCACCTGCGGTGTGTCCGCCGTGACCGTGCCGTGCGCGGTGGGCCAGGCCCCGGCGCGCAGGGTGGCGTGGTCCGGGAGGGCCGACACGGTCGAGTACGTCAGCTGCGGGTCGATGAGGTAGGGCCGCGGCAGCCAGCCCTCCCCGGCGGGGATCGGCGTCGTGGTACGGAAGCCGTACGCGGACTGGGCGGTGTCGGGCCGCACCACGCCGGGCAGCCCGGACAGCACCGTGCGATGGACGGACGCCAGCGACGCCGTGCGCACCGCTTCCTCGCGCAGCGGCTGGGGCACCTCCAGACCGGGCTGCGGTGTGGTCAGCTCCAGAACGCTGAGCCCGGGGTCCGCGGCGGCGATGGCACGGCGCAGTCCCTCGTTCTCGTAACGGTCGACGGCACGCGGGAAGGCGGCGGCGAGGAACGCCGTCAGCAGCACCAGCAGCCCGAGCGCCCAGGCCGTGCCGGGAGCGGTACGCAGCCGGGTACGGACCCAGGGCGCGCAGGCGGTCGTGGCGCGACGGTCTCGGACGAAGCGCGGACTCATGTCAGTTGTCCCCCTGGTGGCGCAGCGAGGTCGCGGGGTCGGCGCCGCGCCAGGCGAGGGACACGACGATCAGCAGCGGCAGCGCGGCGACTCCCGCCAGCAGCGCGGCGACCTGCCCGGCTGGCAATTGCACCAGCACCGGGGGCACCGGCGCGGTGGCCTGTCCGGTCAGCACGATGAGCGGCACGACGGCACGGTTCAGTACGGCCCCGAGCGCGGTCCCGACCAGCAGCGCGATCGCGATCAGCAGGCCCTGCTCGGCGGCGATCATCCGGGTCAGCCGTCGGCGCGGCGTCCCCAGTGCCCGCAGCACGGCGAACTCCGCGGTCCGTTCGCGCTGCGCGCCGGCGGCGTTCACCGCGAAGCCGACCGCGGCCAGGGCCGCGGCGACGACCGCCACCGCGGGCAGCGCGGACTGCGGCCCGGCGCCCAGCGGATCGCCGACCAGTTCCCGCGCGATCTCGTCGCGCACCAGGACCTGCGCCGGATCGGTGTACGGCTGTGCCCGCAGCGCGGCGGCGACCTTTCCGGCCTGTCCGGGGGCGGTGCTCAGCCACCACTCGACGGGGGTCAGCACCGCCCCCGGGCGGTGCGCGAGGACCTGGCCGACAGCCCTGAGGTCGAGCAGCAGGGCGCCGCCGTCCCGCTGCCGGTCGGCGCTGGTGACGACGGAGGCGTCGGGCCCGGTACCGGGGCCCGTGGTCGGCAGGCGGTGCACCGTCCGCACGATCTTCACCCGGACCGTCTCGCCGGCCAGCGTGACGTCGACGCTCTGCCCTTCCTTCGCCCCGGCGGCGCGCAGGTACGCGTCGGTGGCCACCGCGTTCAGCGCCGGAGCCCGGGGACGGGGCGCGGCGGCCCGTACGGAGAAGGAAGGCGTCGATTCCCCCAGGTCCGCGTTGGCTCCGGTGTCGTATCCGAAGGCCAGCAGACTCTTCGCGGAGACCCTCGCGTCCACCGGATCGCCGGGGCCCGCCTCACCGGATCCGGTGGCGGTCTGCGTGGCGTCCCAGCCGAACCCGTCGGGCACCGGGACCTGCTGCTCGGTGCCGTCGGCCGTCACGGTCCCGAGGGCGCTGATCTCGACCCGATGGGACTCGCTCCGGGCGGCCGGCCGGTTGCCGTCCAGCTCGAACCCGGTCACCGCGAGATCGCCCCCGGCCGCCACGGCGAACGTGAACGGGTGCGTTCTCCCGTCGACGGGGACGGTTCCGGCCGGTACCCGGTACGGAAAGCCGTAACGGTCCTCCAGCAGCACGGTGACGAGCGGCGCGGCGCCGGACGGCGACGTCCGCGCGGGTGCTCCGGCCGCCGTGATGCGCACGTCGAACCGGACCTTCTCGGCGAGCCGCGGCAACGGCAGTCCGGCCCGCGCGGTCCCCGGCGGGGCGAGCGATTCGAACAGCCGCTCCCGCGGCCGGTCACCGAGGTCGCCGCGCATCAGCATCCGCTCATCGGCGTGCGCGGTGTCCAGGGCGAGGATCTCGGCCGTGCGTTCATCGGAGAGGTCCGAGGTCGTACGGAACGCCGGCGCCGCCTCCCGCACGCCCGGCAGTCGCGCGTACGCGCCCGCCTGCGCCGGATCGTTCTCGACACTGCCCACCACGCGCACCGACGCACCGGCTCTGAAGTCCGCCTGGTCGCCCTGCGAACGGTCCCAGGAGGCGCGCTGCCCGACCGCCAGCATGCCCATGGCGACCGACAGCACCAGCAGCAGCACCGGTCCGGCATTGCGCAGCGGACGCCGGCTGAACTGCCAGCCGGCCAGTGCCGTGACCAGCCCCCGGCCGCCCGCCGCGCGGCGCTCCGCGAGCCTGGCCGCGGGCGGCAGCAGACGCAGCGTCAGCACGGTGCCCGCGAGCAGCAACAGGGCGGGGGCCGCGACAAGCAGCGGATCGACGCCGAGACCGCCCTGCCGGTCACCGCTCAGCGCACCGCTGCCGGAGCCCGTGGTCTGGCGGTCGAGCTGCCAGTACGCCACCGCCGCGATCACCAGCAGGCCGATGTCGGCGCCCGCCCGGAGCGGCGCGGGCAGCGCGGCGGCACGGCGGGGGCGACGCTCCCCGGCGCCGGCCGCCAGCGCGGGCGTCACGACGGCCAGCGCACATGTCAGCGCGGCGACGGCGGAGACCAGCCACACGGTGGCCGTCGCGCCCGCGTCGAGCCGCAATCCGATCCGGGACAGCGCGCCGCTGTCCGCGAGCAGCCGGGTCAGCGGCCCGGCGAGCAGCGGGGCGAGCAGCGCGGCGGGCAGCGCGAGCAGCAGCGCCTCGATCGCGGCGAACCCGGTGATACGGCCGCGCGACCCGCCCCGGGCCCGCAACAGCCGGGTCTCCCCGTCGCGTTCACTGCTCAGCAGCCGGGCCACCAGCAGCAGCGCGTAACCGGCGAGCATCACCAGCTGGACGGCCACGATCATCAGCGTGGAGCGGGAGACCAGCAGCGCCCGGTCGATCTGCTCCAGCACCTGGGGGAGCGAGGTCCGCACGGTGGCCCCGCTGCTGAACCCGGGGACGGTCCGCAGCTTCTTCGGAGCAGCCGTGGCGGCGTTGTGCAGGGTGTCCATCCGCCCCGTGGTGACCGCGCGGAACTCGGCGGCGGCCAGCCAGGACAGCGTGCCGGAACTCACCCGTCCCGAACCGAGCACCGCAGGGTCGGCGAGCAGCGGACCGTATGTGGTGAAGGCGACCGTGCGGATGCCGCGACCGCCGAGCTCGTCCAACTGCCAGTACGGGTCGGTCCGGTCGGAGGCCTCGTACACGCCCGTGATCAGGACGCGCACCGGCTTGTCGTCCAGCCGGTCGGTGAGGGTGATCCGTGAGCCCGGCCTCAGCTTCAGGACCCCGGCGGCGGTGTGCGGCAGGGCGACCTGGACGGGATCGCCGGCCCGTCCGCTCCCGGCCGCCGGCATACGGCCCGCGGTCAGCCGGACGCGGCTGCGGTCGAGTGAGGCGAAGTGGGTGAGGTCCAGGTCGCCGCCCCGGACGCCCGGAGGCCGCAGACCGTCCGGCAGCGCGTACGAACCCGACGTCTCCAGGGTCCGGACGGTCACGGGAAGGCCGTCGAAGGTGTCGCGCGCACTCTTGTGGACGGCCGCGTCGGCCGCGTCCCGCTGCGCGGACGCCACCTGGGCGGACACGACGAGCGAGGCGGCCGACGCCGACCGATGGGCGAGGGCGTGGCGCAGCGCGGCATCGCCGACGGAACCGGAGAACGCGGTGAGCGCGGCGAGTACCGAGGTGGTCAGCAGGATGGCGAGGACAGCGGCGGCGAGCAGGAGCCGGTAGGCCCTCACCCGCAGAAAGACGAACCCCGTCACACGTGCCCCCCTGAACCCTCACCGCACACACGCCCCCCGGCGTTCTACGGATGCTGTCAGGACATACACGCTCTTGGAAACCGCTTGTGCCTGCACCTTGATGGGATCGTGATCGTTAATCGGCGACGAGGGAACGCATTTCGCACCTGGCGCGGGGGAACAGCGGGCGTTCTCAGCCGTCGGTGTTCACCATCGAGGCGGCCGCGTAGGCGAGGTAGTCCCACAGCTGCCGCTCGTGCTCCGGCGCCAGTCCGAGCTCGTCGAGGGCGACCCGCATATGGCTCAGCCACGCGTCGTGCGCCGCCCGGTCCACCTGGAACGGAACGTGCCGCATCCGCAGCCGCGGATGTCCACGCCGCTCACTGTAGGTGCGGGGACCGCCCCAGTACTGCATCAGGAACAGCCTGAACCGCTCCTCGGCGGGCCCCAGATCCTCCTCCGGGTACATCGGCCGGAGCAGCGGGTCCTCGGCAACCCCCTGGTAGAAGCGGTGCACCAGGCGCCGGAAGGTCTCCTCGCCGCCGACCTGCTCGTAGAAGGTCTGCTCCTGCAGCGTGTCGCGCGGAATCTCAGTCACCCGTCCATGGTCGCAGACGCACCGGCCGAGGACCGGGGTCCTAGGTCCTGACCTGTCGATCTTCGTGGATCAGCCCGGGGCGTCTGGTGTGGTGCGTCGCGAGGCGGAGGTTCGTCCTCGTACTGGACGTACTTGGGCGACTCCGACAACGCGGCGAGGTGCCGTGCCAGACGCCCCGGGCCCGCGAAGACCGGCAGGACAGGGCCTGGGTCCTGCGGTCCTCTCGCCCACCGCGCGGTGTCCGGAGAGACGGCCCGGACCCGGCCCGGTTCCTGGCCCCGGGGCCCCCGGCGCAGCAAGGTGGAGGTATGGACGACGCGCAGCCGGATCCGTTCGCCGCGTCCGCCGCCGAGGAGCGGTGGGCGATGGTGCGCGGGATCGTGGCCGGCGGGGCGCTCGGTGCCCCGGAATGGCTGGCCGCGTTCGAGGCGGTGCCACGGCATCTGTTCGTGCCGTACTACTTCGTGGGCGGCGGACGGGACCGCCTGTGGTGCGAGGACCCCGACCCGGTCAGGCGGGCACAGTGGCTGCACGGGGCGTACGCGGACGGGGCGCTGGCCACCCGGATCCGGGACGGCGAGCTGATCTCGTCGAGCAGCCAGCCGTCGCTGATGGCCCGGATGCTCGAAGAGCTGGACGTACGGGACGGACAGCGCGTCCTGGAGATCGGCGCGGGCAGCGGCTACAACGCGGCACTGCTCGCGCACCGGCTCGGTGACGACGCCGTGACCACCGTCGACCTCGACCCGGAGATCACCGAGTCGGCCCGCCGGCACCTGACGGCGGCCGGATACCACCCGGCCGTGATCACCGGGGACGGCACACGGGGCTGGCCCCCGCGCGGACCGTACGACCGGATCATCGTGACCTGCACCCTGCCGTGCGTACCGCAGGCCTGGCTGGACCAGTGCACGCCGGGCGCACTGATACTGGCGCCGTTCGCCACCGGGCTGATCGTGCTGCGGGTACGGGAGTCGGCGCACGGGAAGTACGCCGAGGGCCGGTTCCTGCACACGCCCGCGTACTTCGTGCCGCTGCGCGGCACACCACCGGGATCCGCACGACGCCCGCACACCGGCGCACTGCCCAGGCGCGTCAGCGAGAACGAGCTCTTCCGGTTCCTGCTGACGCTGACCGAGGCCACCCTCGACCCCCGCGAGGCCCTCTCCCTCTGGCAGCGCGAGCGGCGCCCCGGGCGGGAGAGGTTCGGCATCACGGTCCGGGACGGGCGGCAGTGGGCCTGGCTGGACGACCCCGAGGGGCCGTACGCCTGGCCACTGCCCGACGGATAGCGCCGCTCAGAGCCTGTCGGGTGACCTTCGATCGGAGAGCGGACGCGGCGTGGTGCGTGCGATTCCAAGGCGCCGGGATGGCCTCGGATGGGGTCTCCCCTGCTCCTTGAGAGCTTGGGGAAGGAGCTACCAGGGCATTTCCGCAACGCTGGAAGCGTGCGTGCCACGCCGTGGCTGCCGATCAGAGGCTGCCCGACAGGCTCTCAGTCCCGGCGGATCGTGATCGTCGTCCACGCCCCGACATGGACCCGGTCGCCGTCCTGGAGCGGGACGGGGACATAGGGCTGGATCGGGTCCTCGGCACCGTTGAGCGTGGTGCCGTTGGTGGAGTTCTGGTCGACCACGGCCCAGGCGCCGTCGGGCTGCTGCACCAGCACGGCGTGCTGGTGCGAGACGCCCGGGTCCTCCGGCGGCACGGACAGATCGATGTCGGGGGACTCGCCGGTGCTCTGCCTGCGGCGACCGACGGTGACCTGGCCGCCGGTGAGCGGAAGCTGCTGCTCGGGGGAGTACGCGGGCAGATTGAGCCCGGTCGCCTCGGGACCGCTGCGCTGCATCATCGCCAGGAAGTACTCACGGTCGGGGGCGATGACCGCGGTCCAGCTCGCGGGCGGCTCGTTCTGCTCCCGGACCGGGAACGGCGGTTGCTGCTGCGGGCCCGACGGCTGGGGAGCCTGGGTGCGGGACGGCGGCGACAGCATCCAGTCGTCGTCGCCACCGGCCTGCGGCCCCTGCGGGGCGGGCGGACCCGGCCGCTCGAACGAGGGCGGCGCCGACTGCTGCTGGAACATCGGCGGTGCGGACTGCTGCTGGAACGGCGAGGGCGGCGCCGACTGCTGGAAGGACGGTACAGGCGGCGGCCCCTGCTGCTGGAACGGCGGCGGCGACTGCGGACCCGGCGCCGGGGGGCCGGGGCGGCTTCCCGGCTCGGGGGAGAGCGGCTCGGCCGGGCGGTTCATCTGCGAGGGCCGCGAGGCCTGGTACTCGAACGGATCGCGCTGCTGCTGCGGGCCCGGCGGCTGCTGCGCCTGGAAGCCGGGCGGCAGGTTGAGGCCGGGCGGAGGGCCGGGAACGCTGTGGGACGGGGCCAGCGGCGTGTACGACGTCGCGGTGTTCGTGAGGAAGTTCCAGCGGCACTCCTCGCAGAACGGCGCCATCGCCTCGCGCGGTGTGCGGCACTGCGGGCAGAGTTCGGCCTGCTGGGTCGCGTCCGGGCCGGGGCCCTGCGGGTGGCCGAAGCCGGGAGCGGGCGGCGGAGGCGGCGGCGGGGGGACCGCACCCGCGGGCGTGCCCGCCCCGGCCATGCGATGGCCACAGACCTCGCACCAGTCATCGGAACCCGACTGGTGTCCGTTCGGGCAGGTCGGCATGTCGGCGCTTCCCCCTCTCCTCGTCCGGCCCCGGGGCCGTCGTTCGCTGTTGCTCTTCGCCACCCGGCGGATCACTCCGGCGGGCGGCCCGACTGTGCGACTGTGCGGTTATTTCTTGACGCGGACGGTCTTGGTGGAGCGCGTTTCGAGTGTCATCGAGTCGGCCTCCGCGACCTTCGCCTTCAGTCGCACAGTACCGGTCGCGGCATCGACGACGTCCACCACCTTCGAAAGCAGTTTCGCAGTGTCCTCGTTCCCGGACGCCGACGCCAGCTGCACGGCACGGCCCAGTTTCGCGGTCGCGCCGTCGAAGTCTCCCGACTTGCGGGCATCGAGCCCCTGCTGGATGACTTGTGCCAGTTCCGCCTGGCCGGTGTAGTGCGCGACCTGTGGGTTGATCGAGGTGGACGCCACCATGTCCTCGGTCCACACCGCTCGTACCAGGCCCTGCGAAAGCGGCTGCGACGCCCCGCCCGACGGGTCGGGGAGGATCAGCGAGACCCGGGACGCCAGCATCTCCTGCCCGATCCCGGCCTCCGGCACCAGTACGCACACGTGGTAGTCGCGGGACTCGTCGCCCCAGGAACCCGTGGGGTAGTCCCCGGCGCGGGGACCCGCCTCGGTGCGGCGGCCGGTCAGATCGACGACCGTCGGGGCGACCTGCTTCACGAACTTGATCTCGACCCCGACGGGCGTCCAGAGCCGCAGCGCGACATCCGCGACCTCCTTGCCCATCGCGCTCTCCATCATCTGCGTGAAGTCCGTGGCCAGCCCCGCCGGGTCGGCGACGATGTCGGCCGTACCGAGCAGCGCGGAGGCGACGGCTGTGACCTCTTTCACTTCCCAGTCCGTGCCGACACCGCGGGCGTCACAGGTGAAGCGGCCCGCGCAGGATTCGAGCGCGGCCCGCAGATCCTCCGGTGCCTCGTGCTCGTTGCGGCCGTCGGTGAGGAGGATGCCGTGCCGGATCTCCACATCGGCGGCGCCGAGCAGCCGGTCGGCCAGCCGCAGCCAGGTGCCGATCGCCGTACCGCCACCGGCGCTGAGCGCGCGCAGGGCATCCTTCGCGCGGGCCCTGGTCCGGGCGTCGGCGACGGCGAGCCTCCCGTTGCCCGGGTAGACCTCCTTGGCGATGTGCGTACCGCCGACCACGGCGAACCGGGTGCCGTCGCGCAGGGTGTCGATCGCCGCGGCCGTCGCGTCGCGGGCGTTGCGCATCTTCGTCGGCGGATAGTCCATCGAGCCGGAGCAGTCGACCATGATCACCACGGCGGCGTCCGGTGCCTGCCCCGGCACGCGCGTGGGCGTCGCCGCCGCCCCGGACAGCGGGACGCCGCCGGTGGTGCCGCCCCCGGTCGAGGTGACCGTGACGATCGCGTTGACCTCGCGACCGCCTTCCGGCAGATATTCGTTCTGGTACACCTCGACGGAGAACTGGGGCACGTTCGACTTGGAGAAGTTGGCCATCTGATCGGCTCCTTGAGACTCCAGGTGTCAGATGAAGACAGCTGTGAGAGAAGAAAAACGGGTGAAGGCGGTCGAAGGCGGCGGGGGCGGAAGGGGCGGACGGAACTGGAACCAAGCGTTACGGAACGGGACTCATGTGGTGCCGCAGGCCGATCCTGCCCCCTGCGGCGGCACGGCGAACGGCAGCAGAGCCACTGTTACGTTGTCGTGGCCCCCACCGTCGAGTGCGTGACCCACCAGCACCTGGGCGCCGTGCAGCGGCCGCGACTGCGCGTCGGCCGGCACCGCCGCGGCCATCTGGGCCGCCGACTCGGCGTAGTTCCACAGCCCGTCCGTGCACACCACCACGAGACCGGACCGGTCCGGTTTGAAGGACGCGGTGTGCGGCTCCAGTTCGTACGCGTCGGCGCCGAGCCACCCCGTGATGGCGTGGGCGCGCTCGTCCGCGTAGGCCTCGGCCTCGTTCATCAGGCCCGCCGCCACCATCTGCGCGGCCCAGGAGTCGTCCTCGGTCAGCCGGGCGGGCGGGCTGGTGCGGTCGTCCGGCACCCAGTAGACGCGGCTGTCGCCGACCCAGCCGACGACCAGCAGACCGGCCGCCATGATCGCGCCCACCAGCGTGCACGCCGGGGCGTTCTGATGGCGGTGCGGATCGTGCTCCATGGCCCGACGGGCCTCCTGGGCCAGGGAGTTGACCGACTCGGCGGCGGCGACGATCGCCTCGTGCATCGCCTGCTGGGGATGAGTGCCGCGCGGCAGCGACTCCAGGAGCGCCTCGTTGGCGGCGCTCGCGGCCGCAGCCGACGCCTCGTCGGGGCGGCTCGACGAGGAGACACCGTCGCAGACGATCGCGACGACGGCCGGTGAACCGTCGGGCAGGGCGGTGGTCGACACCGCGAACGAGTCCTCGTTGCGGTGATGACGCAGACCCCGGTCGCTGACGGCGGCCACCGAACCGAGCTCCTGCTCCATGTGGTCGCGCTCGCGCGGCTGGGCGTGACCGCAGTTCTCGCAGTAGCCGTCGGTGTCGACCCGGCCGGCGCGGCAGGCCACGCACAGCTTGGTGCCACCCGGCGGCGGTGCGGAGAGGCCGGCGGCGGACGTACGGGGGTCCGGCGCGGGCACCGATGCCTCGGAGACCGGTGCGGGCGCGGGCGCCGCCCCGGGTGCGGCCAGTTCGAAGTCGCCCGATCCGCCCGGTTCATCGGACCGGACCTCGGCCGGCCGGGCCGTCGCGCCGTTCTCCGCCGGCACGGTCATGGCGACCGTCGGGCGGTCCTGAGGCGGCGCGGGCACGGCCGAGAGGTCGTACCCGCACGCACCGCAGAACAGGTCCCCCGGCTCCAGCGGCTCCTCGCAGCCGGGGCACTTCGACACGGCCGTCTCCTGGGGCTTCTGCGACATTTTCACACCCACGTCCGGGGGCGGAAACGGTTGGCCCGCTCCACCAGTTCGATCCTCTCGTCGCCGGGCTCCGCAAGCCGGGCGAGCATCCGGTACGAGCGCTCCAGCCCGAAACGCAGGCCGCGCTCGTCCACCTCACTGCCGAGCAGCGTTCTCGGCCCGTTCGACCCGGCAGGCGCGTGCGACTGCGGGGCCGAGGACCGAGCCGCGGGACTCCCGGAGAGTACCCAGTCGAGCGCCTTCCCCAGCACCTCGGTCGACAACTGCTCGCGACGCACCGCGTCCAGGCCGAAACCGGCCAGTCCCGAGATCTGTTCGGCGGCGGCCGTCAGATCGGTGATCAACGGCTCGTCCGGGGCCCGTTCACGCAGCCGCGCCCGTACCGCCGCGACCCGGGCCGCCGTGTAATGGATCGACGCCTCCGGCACGGACTCCAGCGTCGTCACGGCCCCGGTGCGGTCCCCGGCGGCGATCTGCACCCGGGCCAGGCCGAACGCGGCGCTGACGAAGCTCGGATCGGTCGTCCACACCAGGCGGTAGTACTCGGCCGAGTTGTCCAGCTGGCCCAGCACCTCCGCGCAGATCCCCAGCGCCAGCTTGGGCGCCGGCTCACCGGGGAACGCGTCGTACACCGCGTCGAAGGAGAGCGCCGCGTTCTCGTGGTCGCCGATGACCAGCGAGGTGATTCCGCGGTACCAGACGACCCGCCAGTCGTCCGGGAACCGGTCCTCCAGCTCCGCCAGTGTCTGCCCCGCGGCCCCGAGTTCGTTCATCTCCAGACGGGCGCGCAGTTCACGCAGCCGGGTCTCCAGCGACGCCGCGGGTACGGCGTCGAGCGCGGCGATCAGTTCGGCGGGAGCGGTGGCCATCAGCCCGGCGAGGAAGCCCGCGTTGGGGTCGCTCGCGTCGACCCGGGGCACGGGCAGCGCGAGCGAGGTGGCCCGTGCGTCGAGCCCGGCCGGCCGGGGGACGTCCGGGACGTACGGCCCCGACGGCGCACCGGGATCGGCGACCGGGACACGAGGGCCCGGAATCGCGGCCCGGGTCTGCGCGTACGGGAGTGCCGCGCCGCCGGGGCCCGTCCCGTTGCCGGACCGCACGTGTGTGGGCGGCGCGGCCGCGCCCGCCGCCGGATACCCGGGCACGGCCGGCGCACCCGCGGGCAGCGCGCCCGGCCCCGGCCCCACGCCCGGCACGGGGGCCGTGCCCGGCTGCGCGCCGGTCCCCGCCCCCTTCCGCCGCCGCCCGAAGCGCCCGGACGACGCGGGAGCGGCAGACCGCGCCCCCAGCCGTGACACATCGTCCGTCAGCTCGGCGAACAACTGCGTGTCCGTGACCCGCACTTCCGTGCCGAACAGCGTCGACAGCGCGGGCCGCGGCCGTCCGGTCTGCAGCGACACCACCTCGCGCAGCACACCCGTCAGCTGCTCCGCCATCTCCGCCGCCGAGGCGAACCGCCGCGCCGGATCCGGGTCGGTGGCCCGCACCAGCAGCCGGTAGAACGACTCGTAGCTCCGGAACACCTCGATGTTGTCCGGGTCCGGCAACGAGTCCACGAAGACGTTGGTGTAGCCCTGGAAGTCGAAGGTGAGCACCGCGAGCGTCCGCGCGACCGTGTACAGGTCGGAGGCGACCGACGGGCCGACCTCCGCGACCTCCGGCGCCTGGTACCCCACCGTGCCGTAGATGGCCGACTCCTCGTCGTCCATCCTGCGGACCGCGCCCATGTCGATCAGCTTCAGCTGGTCCTCGGTCTGGATCGCGTTGTCGACCTTGAAGTCGCAGTACAGCAGGTTGCGGCTGTGCAGATGACCGAGCGCCTCCAGCGCCTCGATGCCGTACGCGCACGCCTGCTCGACCGGCAGCGGATCGCGCTTCCCGGCCGGGGTGCGGCGCTCGTTCGCGATCTCCTTGAGCGCCTTGCCGCCGACGTACTCCATCACGATGTAGCCGTCGAGCGAGCCGGTGCGCTGGTCGAGATGCTCGACGAAGTTGTAGATCCGGACGATGTTGGAGTGCTCGATCTCGGCGAGGAAACGGCGCTCCGAGATGGCGGCCGCCATGGCGTCCTGGTCACCGGTGTCGAGCAGGCCCTTGAGGACCACCCAGCGGTCCGACACCGCGCGGTCGACCGCGAGATAGACCCAGCCGAGCCCGCCGTGCGCCAGACAGCCCGCGACCTCGTACTGACCGTGCACGATGTCGCCCTCGTGCAGCTTGGGCACGAAGGAGTACGGATGGCCGCACTTGGTGCAGAACCCCTCCGTGCGGCCCGCCCGTTCACCGCGGGCCCGGCCCACCGGGGCCCCGCAGTCGGAACGAGAACAGAAACGCTTGCGCTCCGGCACCTCGGGGTTCTCCATCACCGCCGAGCGCGGGTCGGGACGCGGCACGTCCGGCACCTGCACCAGCCCCGCGCCCAGCCTGCCCCGGCCGGACGCGCCCGAGGAAGAACCGGAGGAACGCACCGACACCGAAGGGGACGTGGCGCCACCGGACAACGCGCGCGAGAGCCGCCCCGAAACGGAACGCCGCGAGGTCGACGAACGGGACGAGGACCGCGAGGAGGCCCGGGAACTGTTGCTGCTGCTGCCTCTGCTGCCCCTGCTGCTCGCACCGCCGCCCGCGATCCCGGTGGGCGGCGAACTCACCATGCCACTCGGGGAGACGACCGGAGCGAGACCGCAGGTGTCGCAGTACAGCTCACCGCCGCCCACGTCCTCGTAACCGCCCTCGCACGCGGGGCGCTGGCACTGCGTACTCATGGTCCGTCCCCCTGTTCGCCCCGCCGCCGCGGCGGCCCGTCCACCTTGCGCACACCTGAACTCATCACCGGTCCTCCGGTCCCGGGGTCCGGCGCTGCGACAGCAGTTCGGCCGCCGCCTCCTGATAGCGCAGCACCGCCTGCGTGGCGACCCGCAGATCGCACGGCGCGCTCCACAGCATCCGGCGCGCCGCGTCGTACCGCTCGATCAGCAGCGGGTCCTCGGCCAGACCGTGCCGGGCGACCTTCGCCTTGTACGCGTCGAGCCTGCCGCGCAGCTCCGCCCGCACGGCCAGCGGCGCCGTGACCGCGGTCAGCGACTCACGGGCCCGCAACAACTCCTCCTCGGCCTCCCGTTCCAGCGTCTCCAGGAGCGGGGAGAGCCGGTGCCACTGGGCATGCCTGCGGTACTCCGAAGCGGCGGCCAGCCGCTCCTGGAGCGCGGTCGCCGGACCGCTGACCGCGGGCACCTCGGAGGCGGCGATCTTCGCCAGTACTTCGCCGCGCGCCGACCGGGCCTCGGTCAGGGTCCGGTCCGCGCGGGAGAGGACGTCACGCAACTGGACCAGGCGCTGTTCGGCGTCCTGCCGGACCGCGAGCACCGCCTCGATCTCGCGGCGTACGTCGTCCAGGGCGCGGGCCGCCCGGTCGTAGCGCGTCGTGTCGGGGCGCCCGCCGCCGGGCGCCGAACTGCCGGGGCCCGACAGCCAGAAGGCCAGCGGATCGGAGATCACCTGCACCCGCAGCGTGGTCAGTTCATGGGTGATCGCCTCCAGATCGTCACCCGCCGGGTGCTCCCCGGGCCGTACGCCGACGGAGTGCGCCAGCGAGCGGGTGCGGTGCAGCTCGGCGGCGAGCAGATCTATCCGGGCGGGCAGCGCCGACCACACCGAGTCGGAGGCGACGACCATGTCCAGCGAGCGGGCGTACAGCTCGTTCATCCGGGCGACCAGCTCCTCCAGCGTGAACCGCTCGGAGAGCTTGGCCGGGCCGGTGACCGACGGATCGGGGCGGCCGGCCGCGTGCGCCACGGTGACCCCCTGGCCGCGCAGCAGCTCGGTGAGGGCCACCAGATCGTCCCGGTTGGGGTGGCGCCGGCGGGCCCGCACCGCGCGGGCCTCGGCCAGCGCCCCCGCGTAGGCGTCGAAATACCCCCACAGCAGCGTGATCGACTGCTCGGTGGAGGCCCAGCGTTCCTTGGTGACACCGGTCAGATCGGCGCCCTCCAGGAGCCGGCGGCCCGCGTGGTCCTGCAGGGCGAGGAGCGAGGTCTCGATCGCCTCGTGCTCCGCGCCCAGCCGGGCCAGCGCACGGTCCGCCTCGTCCCGGTCCATGACCGGGCCGGGGAGCCTCCCCGCGTGGCCGGGGAAGGGGCCCGCGACGCCCATCGATCACCTCTCCGCTCTTCCTGCCGGGACGGGCCCGGCGGGATCAGTGCCACTGCCTCGCCGACCGGGACCGCGCCGTCGCGCACCCCGGCCGGCCCGGCACTAGTTGCTCCGGTACTTGGGTGCCGGCGGCGCCGATATCCCCGGCAGACCGGCCTCCAGCCACTTCCGGTACGACTTCATCCAGCTACCACCACTGCGGTAGTCGACCAGCACCTGGTTGACCCGGGCCACCAGATCGTCCGCACCGCGCTTCGTCGCCACGCCGTAGTACTCGGTGGTGAACGGCTTGTCGCCCTTGAGCTCGACCGCCGGGTCCTGGGCGGCCTGGCCGGCCGCCAGCGCGTTGTCCGTGACGATCGCGTCGACCTCACCCAACTGGAGCCGCACCAGGCAGTCCAGCTGGTTGGGGACGGTGAGCTGGTCCTCGTCCGCGTCGGTGCCGTCGTGTTCGTCCTTGAAGACCGCGCCGAACGACTGCTTCTGCAGCGCCTCGTACGCGGTGGAGCCCTCGGCGGTGCAGACCCGCTTGCCGGCCAGGGACTTGTTGTACCCGGTGATCGACGAGTCCTTCGGCGCCAGGACCTGCTGCCCGGCCTGGAAGTAGGCGGTGGAGAACGAGACCTGCTTCAGCCGGGCGCAGTTGATCGTCATCGTCCGGACGACGACATCGACCTTCTCGTTCTCCAGGGCGGCGATCCGCTGGTTGGTGGGGATGGCCCGGAAGATCACCGCGTCGGGATCGCCCAGGATGTCCTTGGCGACGGCCCGCACCAGATCGATGTCGAAGCCTTCGAGCTCGCGGTTCTCCGGATTGCGGTAACCCCAGCTGAAGCTGTTCTGGTCGACGCCCGCGATCAGCTTTCCGCGCGCCTTGATCTTCGCGATGCTCGGGCCGTCGGCGCTCGACGGCGGCAGGCTCGCCTCCGGGTCCGTGCAGTCGCCGGACCGGGTCTGCACGGCCTGTGCCGTACCCGGTCCCGCGGTGTCCCCGACGAAGGCGTCGGCGCCGCCGCGGGAGAGCGGCAGCAGGGTGAGCGAGGCCGTCACCGCACAGGCCACGGCCATGGCCGTCACCCCGCCCCAGCCGCGCAGCCTGCCGCGGGCGGACCCAGGTCCCGTGCCGAGCTTCCCACCGGGCTCGCGGAGTCCGGGGCCTCCGCCTGTGCGCTTCCTGGTCATCGCTCCCCCTCTCACCGGTACTCCGAGAGCCTGCGGTTGACCCCGACGATCGCGGCGAGGGCACCCAGCGCGGCGAGTGCGGCGGCCCCGGCCGGAAGCCCGCCCAGCGCCCCGCGCCCGTTCTCCGCGGCCCGGCTGAACTGGCCCTGCTCATGGGCGAGCGCCTGCTTCAGCGCCTCGTCCACCCGGTTGAAGGACTCACCCGTCGAGTCCTTCGGCCCGATGATCTGCTTCAGCGCGCCCTCGTAGTCGCCGCTGTCGTCGGTCGTGCGGGCGGTCCGGTGGCGGCCCTGCCACTCGGAGACACCGTTGATGGCGTTCGCCACCGGCCCGCTCCCCTGGGAGTCGTCGGCGAGCTTCCTGGCTTTCCCCAGCTCTTCACCGAGGGCCTTTATGCCCGTGTTGTAGTCGGTCTCGTACTTGTCGTTCCTGCCGTCCGGGGTGAGCACCGCGCCGCGGGCGACGAGAGTGAGGTTCTCATTGGCGCGCGCCTTGAGCGAGTCGATCCGCGCGTGGTTGAGAACATCGAGTGACTGCTGTCCGTGCACATCGGCGCTGCGCAGTTCGGACCGTGCCACCGTGTGCCCCACCGCGAGCCACAGCAGCACCACGGTGGACGAGGCCGTCGCGACGAGCAGCCCGTGGTTGAAGACCCGGTTCGTCCGGCGGTAGTTGCGCCGCTGCGCCCAGAGCAGTCCGCCCAGTGTCACGACACCGAGCCCGAGCGAGAAGAACGGCCAGGCCCTGGCCGAATCGTTGTCCTGGCCCAGCCGGCCGGTCTCCGCCGTGTACAGCCGCTCGGCGGCCGGCAGCAGGACGCTGGTCATCTTCTGGTTCGCGTACCGGAGATAGGCACCGCCCAGCGGCAGGCCCTGCCGGTTGTTGGCACGGGCCCGCTCGATCAGCCCCGTGTACCGGGGGAGCTCCTCGTTGAGCGTGGTGATCTCGTGCCCGGACGTCGTCGAGGCGTCCGTGTTGGCCGCGGCCTTCACCAGCAGGCGGGAGGCCTCCTTGATGTCCTTGTCGTACCGGTCGTGGACAGCGCGCGGCTCCTGCGCCCCGGCCAGGAAGCCGCTCGCCGCCGCGGTGTCGGCGTCGGCCAGCGAGCGGTAGATGTCCGCAGCGTCGGCGCTCAGCGGCTGGCTGCGGCTCACCACGTCGTCGGCGGCGGCCGCCCGGTCGGCGATCTCGAAGGCCGTCACGGCCCCGAACGCGACGACGAGCAGGGCCAGTACGGCCCCGATGATCTGGAGCCTGCCCGGTTCGGTCGTCGCCGCGGCCCGGAGCCGTTCGGACGTCACGGACCAGGTGCCGCGCCGGGGCGGAACGGATGCGGTCGCGGGCGCGGGCGGTTGCGACCGCGCGTGGTCAGGCGCCGTGCGCACATTCGGCGGGTATGTCACTCGACCTCCCCCTCGGTCATGGACGGTGGCCCGGCCCCCGGCCGATCGGGGGACTGGTACCCGGCCAGAAGTATGGCCGCAGGGACCGACCTCCACACCAGGAACGCCTGGATCCTGCGTCGATCCACGGATACGTCCCTTCGCATTCGATCAAGGCCCGCGCCGCCGATCAAGCCGATCGGCGGATCAATCCCCTGAGCGGACCGAACTCCCCACCCATGAACACGTCCGGGACAACTGATCGGTTCCCTTGCACAAGGGGCGTCCGCGGCGCGAAACGCCGCGGACGCCCCTGGGAGGAGACGGGCCGGATCAGCTGTACTGCGCACGCAGCCTCTCGTGCACCGGGGAGCCCGCCCCGATGCGGTCCAGGCCGAGCAGCGCGGCGCCGAGCACCGGTGGCTCCGTCACCACCCGGACCACCGCCTTCGGGGCACGTACCGCGAGGAGTTCGGCGATCCTGCCGTCCAGCTGCGGGTGACGGGCCGCCAGCACCCCGCCGCCCAGTACCACCGGCGCCTCCTCGTCCAGCAGACCGAGCCGGCCCAGCGCGACCGACGCCATCGCGACGACCTCCTGCGCCAGCCGGTCCACCAGCGCGCCCGCCACCGGGTCACCGGCCGCCGCGGTCGCGAAGAGCACCGGAGCCAGCTCGTGCCGCCGTTCGAACTCGACGTGCCCCAGATGCAGCGCCTCGATCAGCGCGTACATCGAGCCGAGGCCGAAGTGTCCGGGCAGCGTGCGGGCCAGCTCGGTCGGCTCACCGCGGCCGTCCTCGGCCCGCGAGGCGAACCACATCGCCTCCTCGGCCAGCCCCGCACCGCCGCCCCAGTCACCGGATATCCGGCCTATGGCCGGGAAGCGCGCGGTCCGCCCGTCCGGCACCATGCCGACACAGTTGATCCCCGCGCCGCAGACGACGGCCACACCCCGCGGCTCGTCCACCCCCGCCCGCAGGATCGCGAAGGTGTCGTTGCGCACCTCGACCGTGGCACCCCAGCCACGCGCCCCCAGCGCCTCGGCCAACTGCTCCTCCTCCACCGGGAGGTCGGCGTTGGCGAGACAGGCCGAGACATGCGCGACGGCACCGGCCGGTACGCCGGACAGCTCCAGCGCCTGTCCGACGGCCGCGCCGAGAACGTCGACGGCCGCCTCGATCCCGACGACCGGCGGCTGGAAGCCACCGCCTCGGCCCGTCGACAGAATGGTCCCGTCCGCACCGATCAGGGCCACGTCGGTCTTGCTGTTCCCCGCGTCGATCGCGAGGACCGAAGCGTTCACGCCCACGCCAGGTGCTCCCGGTTGTGCGCGATCAGCTTGTCGGTGAGCGCCTCGGCGTACTCGAACTGACCGATCAGCGGGTGCGCGAGCAGTGCCTTGAACACCCGGTCCCGACCACCGCGCAGCGCCGCCTCCAGGGCGAGGTCCTCGTACGCCGTCACGTGGGCGATCAGACCGGCGTACAGCGGGTCCAGCTCCGGTACGGCGAGCGGTGTGGCACCCGTGCCGTCGACCCGGGCCTGCACCTCGATCACCGCGTCGTCCGGCAGGAACGGCAGCGTCCCCTTGTTGTGGGTGTTGACCACCTGCACCGGGGAACCGCCCGAGCCGAGCAGCGAGGACGCCAGGTCGACGGCCGCCTCGGAGTAGAAGGCGCCGCCGCGCTTGGCGAGCAGCGCGGGCTTCTCGTCCAGCGCCGGGTCGCCGTACATGGCGAGGAGTTCCTTCTCCATCGCGGCCACCTCGGCCGCCCGGGACGGCTTGGTGCCGAGTTCCCGTACGACCTCGTCGTGCGCGTAGAAGTAGCGCAGGTAGTACGAGGGGACGACGCCGAGCCGGTCGACGATCGCGCGCGGCATGCGCAGATCGCCCGCGATGGTGTCGCCGTGCTCGGCGAGCAGCTTCGGCAGGACGTTCTCGCCGTCCGGGCCGCCGAGGCGGACACCGAGCTCCCAGGTCAGGTGGTTGAGCCCGACGTGGTCGAGATGCACCTCGGCGGGCGTGACGTCGAGGAGCCGGGCGAACTTCCGTTGGAAGCCGATCGCCACGTTGCACAGGCCGACGGCCTTGTGCCCGGCCTGGAGCAGCGCCCGGGTGACGATGCCGACCGGGTTGGTGAAGTCGATGATCCAGGCGTTCGGATTGGTGCGGCGGACCCGCTCGGCGATGTCCAGGACGACCGGGACGGTGCGCAGCGCCTTGGCGAGACCACCGGCCCCGGTGGTCTCCTGGCCGACGCAGCCGCACTCCAGCGGCCAGGTCTCGTCCTGGTTGCGGGCGGCCTGGCCGCCGACGCGCAGCTGGAGCAGGACGGCGTCGGCGTCGGCGACGCCCGCGTCGAGGTCCGAGGTGGTGACGATCCGCCCCGGGTGGCCCTGCTTGGCGAAGATCCGCCGGGCGAGGCCGCCGACGAGTTCGAGGCGGTCGGCCGCCGGATCGACGAGCACGAGCTCCTCGATGGGCAGCGTGTCCCGCAGCCGGGCGAAGCCGTCGATCAGTTCAGGTGTGTAGGTGGACCCGCCACCAACTACTGCGAGCTTCATAGGTCAGCCCTTTACTCCGGTCAGTGTGACGCCCTCGACGAAAGCCTTCTGGGCGAAGAAGAAGACGAGGATCACGGGGGCCATGACCAGTACGGTCGCGGCCATGGTCAGGTTCCAGTCGGTGTGGTGCGCGCCCTTGAAGGACTCCAGGCCGTAACTGAGCGTCCAGGCGGCCGGGTTCTCGGAGGCGTAGATCTGCGGGCCGAAGTAGTCGTTCCAGGCGTAGAAGAACTGGAAGAGGGCGACAGCGGCGATGCCCGGCTTGGCCATCGGCACGACGACCTTCATCAGCGTGCGGAACTCACCGCAGCCGTCGACCTTCGCCGCGTCGAGGTACTCGTTCGGGATGGTCAGCAGGAACTGCCGCAGCAGGAAGATGGAGAACGCGTCGCCGAAGGCCATCGGGATGATCAGCGGCCAGAGCGTGCCGGACATGTCCAGCTGCTTCGCCCAGAACAGATACATCGGGATGACGACGACCTGCGGCGGCAGCATCATCATCGAGATGACGAGCATCAGCGACAGCTGCCGCCCCCGGAAGCGGAACTTGGCGAGCGCGTAGGCCACGGGCAGCGACGACACGACGGTGAGTACGGTGCCGAGCCCCGCGTACAGCAGGGTGTTCTTCCACCAGGTCAGAAAGCCCGGGGTGTCGAAGACCTTCTGGTAGTTGCTCCACTCGAAGGGGTGCGGCCACAGCTCGCGGGTCAGCGCCTGCTGGTCGCTCATCAGCGAGGTGAGCAGAAGGAAGACGAACGGCAGCACGAAGAAGAGCGCGGCCGCGACGCCGAGCGCGTGCACGGCGATCCAGTTCAGCAGCGCCTTGCGGCGTGCCGTGCGTTCGGCCGGGGTGGCCGGTTCGGCCGCCCGGTCGGCCGCCTTCAGGGTGTCGAGAGCCTGCGCCACGTCACTCACCTGCCTGGATCAGCCCGCTGCGGCGCCGCATCAGCAGTGCGGTGAACGCCATGGCGAGTACGAAGAGAACGAGCGCGACCACGCAGGCCGAGCCGTAGTCGAAGCGCTGGAAGCCGAGGTTGTAGACGAGCTGCGGGAGCGTCAGTGTCGACTTGTCGGGATAGCCTGGCTCGAACTGCTGCCCGGATCCCCCCATCACGCCCGAGGCGACCTTCCCGGCCACGAGTGGCTGGGTGTAGTACTGCATCGTCTGGATGATCCCGGTGACCACGGCGAACAACACGATCGGCGAGATGTTCGGCAGGGTGACGAAGCGGAACCGCTGGAACGAGGACGCCCCGTCCAGCTCCGCCGCCTCGTACTGCTCCTTGGGTACGTCGAGCAGCGCGGCCATGAAGATCACCATCAGGTCGCCCACCCCCCACACCGCGAGCGCGGTGAGTGCCGGCTTGGACCAGGTGGCGTCGGTGAACCAGCCCGGCGTGGGCAGCCCCAGATCGCCGAGGATCGAATTGACCGGACCCGTCCCCGGGTTGAGCAGGAAGACGAAGCCGAGGGTCGCCGCGACCGGCGGGGCCAGATACGGCAGGTAGAACAGGGTCCGGAAGACCCCGGTACCCGTCTTGATCTTGGTGATCAGCATCCCGACGCCGAGGCCGAACACCACCCGGCAGGTCACCATGACCACGACCAGCCAGAGCGTGTTGCGCAGCGCGGGCCAGAACAGCGGGTAGTCGTCGAAGACGTACGACCAGTTCTTCAGCCCGCTGAACTCCGGGGCCGCGAAACCGTCGTAGCTGGTGAAGGAGAAGTAGAGCGTGGAGATCAGCGGGTAGGCGAAGAAGACACAGAACCCGATCAGCCACGGCGACATGAAGGCCGCCGTCCGAAGGGCCGACCGGCGGCGCTTCGAGCGCAGTGTGTACGTGCTCATCGCTGTTCTACTTCGCCTGTGCGATGGCCGCGTCGATTTCCTTGGCGGTCTTCTCCAGACCCGCCTTGACGTCCGTCTGCTTGCCCTTCTCGATGTCGAATCCGAGGTTCTGCAGGGACACCAGGAACGCGCCGCCGTTCACCGAGGGCGGGGTGGTGGTGCTGTTCGGGTTCGCGGCGATGTCCAGGAAGGTCTTGAACCGCGGGTCGTACTTCAGCTTCGGCGACTTCAGCGCCTCCAGCGTGGACGGCACATTGTGAATGGCGTTGGCGAAGCCGACCACCGCGTCGGTGTCGGTCGTCATGAACTTCACCAGCTCCCACGCCGCGTTCTGCTTCTGCGAGGTGGCGGCGATGCCGGCGATGGTGCCGGTCAGATAACCCTTGCCGTAGGTGTCGGCCTCGTCGTCGGCGACGGGCATCGGGGCGACCCCGATCTCGAACTTCGGCTTGGTCTCCTCGGCCATCCCGAGCCGCCACTCGCCGTCCAGCTGCATGGCCACCTGACCGGTGTGGAACGGGTGCTTGGCGCCCCACTCGTCACCGAACGCCGTACGGTACTTCTCCAGCTTCTCGTAGCCGCCCAGGTCGTCGACCAGCTTCTTCTGGGCGGTGAGCATGGTGGCGAACGCCGGGTCCTTGGCGATGTTCGACTTGCCGTCCGCGTCGAAGTACTCCGGGTCCCAGCTGCCGAGGTAGTGCTCGGTCGTCGTCTCGTAGCCGTGGTAGTTCGGCATGAAGCCGAGCTGCTCGTACGAGTCGCCCTTGGTCTTCGTCAGCTTCTTGGCGTCCGCGGCCAACTCCGACCAGGTTTTCGGCGGGTTGCTGATGCCGGCGGCCTCGAACGCGTCCTTGTTGTAGTAGAGGCCGTACGCGTCACCGAGCAACGGCACGGTGCAGCGCACCCCGTCGAACTGCGTGTACTCGTTCATCGCCTTCGGGAAGGTCTTGTCCGGGTCGATCCCGTCCTTCTTCAGGAAGGGGTTCAGATCGACGAACGCCTTCGACGAGCAGAACTTGCCGACATTGTTCGTGGTGAACGACGAGATGACGTCCGGGGCGTTCGAACCGCCCGCCCGCAGCGCCTGGTTGATCTTGTCGTCGGTCATATTGCCGACGATCTTCACATGGATGTTGGGGTGCGCCTTCGTGAAGGCGTCGACCGTGGCCTTGATTCCCGCGACCTCGTTCGGGGCGCTCCAGCCGTGCCAGAAGTTGATGGTCGTGTCCTTGGACGCGTCATCACTGGCACCGGAGTTGCTCTGGCCCGTACAGGCGGAGGCGAACAGCGATAGCGCGGCGGCCGTGGCGAGCGCGGCGGCCGACTTCCGGCGGTTTCCGGACATGGCGGTGTCTCCCGATGAAGGTGGGGAAGGAGCAGGGCGAGAGGGAAGGAAGTGGTGGAAAAGGGGTCAGCGCGACGTGTCGAAGACTTCGTCACGGGTGGTGGCGAGCGCGCTCTCCAGTGCGCCGCGCAGTACGGGGCGGCGCGTCACCTCACCGGTGATCAGCCGGGGCCGGGAGGCGGCCAGCTCGACGAGTTCCGACTCGACCCGCCCGCGCAGCTGTTCCCCGCCGGCCGCGAGCAGCTCGCCGGACAGCACGACGAGTTCCGGGTCCAGCACGGCGATCATGGAGGCGAGGCCGGTCGCGAGTCCGGTGGCGAACAGATCCAGCAGCCGGGGGTACGGGCCGTCCTCGCCCGACTCCGCGGCTTCGGCGGCCCGGGTGACGAGCCGGGCCGCGACCTCGTGATGCGTGCCCGAGCCCCGGCTCAGCTCGTCGTCGATGCCGAGCTCCCGGGCCAGCCGGGACAGCACCTGGGCGCCCGCCAGCTCCTGGAACCCGCCCGCGTTCACCTTGGTGACCTGGCGGACCAGCGGGGCTCCCGGCACCGGGAGGAAGCCGACCTCGCCGGCGCCGCCGGTGAAACCGCGGTGCAGCCGCCCGTTGATGACGAGGGCGGCACCGAGCCCCTCCTCGTTCCACAACAGGACGAAGTCGTCGTGCCCGCGCGCCGCGCCGCGCCGTTGTTCGGCCACCGCGACCAGGTTCACGTCGTTCTCGTACTCGACCGGCATCGGCAGGAAGGCCGCCAGCTCGTCCAGCAGCGTGGGGGAGTGCCAGCCGGGCAGGTGCGAGGCGTAGCGCAGCCGCCCGGTACCGGGGTCGAAGGCGCCCGGGGTGCCGATGACGACCCGGTGCACATCGGAGCGGGTGAGTCCGGCGTCCTTGACCGCCCCGTCCAGCGCGTCCGCCACCTGTCGCACCACGGAGTCGGCGCGCCGCCCCGGGGTGCGCAGCTCGAACTCCCCGACCGTCTCTCCGGTCACATCGGCGACGGCGGCCACGATCCGGTGGGCGCTGACGTCCAGCCCCGCGACATGGGCGGCCCGCGCGTTCACCGCGTACAGCTGGGCGTTGGGCCCCGGCCGTCCCGCCACGGTCCCGGTCGCGACGACCAGGCCGGCCGCCTCCAGCCGCGCCAGCAGCTGCGACGCGGTGGGCTTGGAGAGCCCGGTCAGCTTCCCGATCCTGGTCCGGGACAGGGGCCCGTGCTCCAGCAGCAGATCGAGGGCGGCCCGGTCGTTCATGGCCCGCAGAACGCGGGGGGTACCCGGTGTGGTTCCGGCCATGAGCACTGCACCTGCCCTCTGTTAGGAAAGTTTCCTATTCGGTGAGAGGACGGTATGCGCACGTCACCGGGCCGTCAATGGGCAGCGCTCCGGTGGCTACCAAAGCGTTACCCGAGCGGCGTGCGGAATACGGGGATCCTTCCCGGCGCCTTCCCAACCAGGGTATGGGGGAACCGAGTTGCGGTCACGCCGCCTCGCTCACGGACATACGGACGAGGGGCACCCCGCAGACCTCGCGGGGTGCCCCTCACTCGCCCGGCCGAACGCGCACGGCCCGGCCGGTCCTACTTCGAGATGTTCGGCGGCGGGATCGGAGTCGTGGCCAGGGACTGCGGCGAGGTCGCCGAAGCGTACGCGGACGGGGCCGCCATCGCGGCCGTCGGGTCGGCCGCGGAGGGCTCGTCCGCCGGGGCCGGGACGCCGGCCATCCGGATGCCCGCCTCGTCGAAGGCCCGCTTGATCCGCCAGCGCAACTCGCGCTCCACGCCCAGCGCCTTGCCCGGCATCGTCTTCGCGGTCAGCCGGACCGTCATCGAGTCCAGGAGCACGGAGTCCAGGCCCAGGATCTCCACGGGGCCCCACAGCCGCTCGTTCCACGGGTCCTCCTTGGCCATCGCCGCGGCGGCCTCGTCGATGACCGTACGGACCCTGTCGAGGTCCTCCGTGGGGCGCACCGTCACATCGACGCCCGCCGTCGACCAGCCCTGGCTCAGGTTGCCGATCCGCTTCACCTCGCCGTTGCGGACGTACCAGATCTCACCGTTGTCGCCGCGCAGCTTGGTGACCCGCAGCCCGACCTCGATGACCTCGCCGGAGGCGACGCCCGCGTCGACGGTGTCGCCCACGCCGTACTGGTCCTCCAGGATCATGAAGACACCGGAGAGGAAGTCGGTGACCAGGTTGCGCGCACCGAAACCGAGCGCCACACCGGCCACACCGGCGGAGGCGAGCAGCGGCGCCAGATTGATCTGGAACGCGCCCAGGATCATCAGGGCGGCCGTGCCGAGGATCAGGAACGACGCGACGGAGCGGAGTACGGAACCGATCGCCTCGGAGCGCTGACGGCGGCGTTCCGCATTGACCAGCAGCCCGCCCAGCGCGGTGCCCTCCACCGCCTGGGCGCTGCGGTTCATCCGGTCGATGAGCTTGGTGAGAGCACGGCGGATCGCGATGCGCAACACGACCGCGACCGCGGCGATGAGCACGATGCGCAGACCGGTGCTCAGCCAGGTGGACCAGTTCTCCTCCACCCAGCCCGCGGCGTTCCCGGCCTGCTCGGCGGCCTCGTCCAACGAGGTCCCGGCCCCGGGTGACGGAGCTGCGGCCAACAGGGCGGACAGGGACACGGTGGAACCTCCAGGTGGACGACGGCGGCCCGACCACACTAACGGGGCATCGGGAGTGCTCCATTGCCGTGATCAAGGGGAGAGACACGCTCAGGAAGGGGAAACGGGAGAGGAGAAGAGGTAAAGGGACCGGGCCCGTACGGGTGGTGTGTGGCCGATCGCACATCGGGCCGGGGCCGCCCCGACCGGGGCCCCGAAGCGCCTGCTGGGCCGGGCGAAGGCGGTGCGGGCGACGGCGAGCGGGAAAAATCCTCCCGGCCCGTTACCCGTACGTGGTGGCGCTTCGACCAGGCGTGAGGAGAAACTGAGATCGGATCGTCCCGGCGCGAGCCACGCGCCGCCGGCGTACAAGGAGGCATCCACCGTGCCGCATGTCCTGGTTCTCAACGCGTCGTACGAGCCGCTCGGCGTCGTACCGCTCCGCCGCGCGCTCGTCCTCGTGCTCGAAAACAAGGCCATCTGTCTTGAGGAGTCGGGCGCCTTCATGCACAGTGCCACCCGGGCCGTTCCGGCCCCCAGCGTCGTCCGCCTGAAGCGGTTCGTACGGGTTCCCTACCGGGGGCCCGTACCGCTGACCCGCAGGGCGCTGTTCGCCCGGGACGGGGGGCGCTGCATGTACTGCGGCGCCGCCGCGACCAGTGTCGACCACGTCATTCCGCGCAGTCGCGGCGGACAGCACGCCTGGGACAACGTGGTGGCGGCCTGCCGCCGCTGCAATCACGTCAAGGCGGACCGGCACCTGCCGGAGCTCGGCTGGCGGCTGCACCAGCAGCCCGCCCCGCCGACGGGCCTCGCCTGGCGCATCATCGGGACGGGACATCGCGACCCGCGCTGGTTGCCGTACTTGCAACCCTTCGGCGCGGACGACGCCATGGCCCGGATCGACGGCATTTCAGCCTGAGAGATCCGGGCCTCTGTCGTCCCCGGGGCCGTACCGGGGCCTTCGGGGACGACAGAGCCGGGCCCGGGACCTTCGGGGACGGACGTGCGCCGCCGGGGCGGTCACGACCCGGTGCGCGACGGCGAGCGGGCTCCCGACGCCCTGCGGCTGCGCCTCGGACGCGAAGCCGCGTGATGCCGCTCGCCGGTCCGCTCCCTGTCGTGTGCCGGGGCGTTACTCCGTCGCGGCGACGGCGTACGCCTGAACCGACCAGAGGGAGTAGCCGAACTCGGTGGCCCGGCCGTCGCCCTGGATCCTGAGGTAGCGGGTGTCCTTCGCGTCCATCCGGACCGACTCGCGCCCGCCCCGCCCGTCGCGCACGGTCGCCGCCGTGCGCCAGTTGCGGCCGTCCGCGGAGACCTGGACGCGGTAGCGGGAGGCGTACGCGTCCTGCCAGTGCAGCACCACCTGGCCGATCCGGGCCGGCTGCGGGAGTTCCGCCTGCCACCAGGCGCCGTCCTCGACCGGTGAGGACCAGCGGGTCTCCGGATCGCCGTCGGAGGCGGCCGACGCCGGGAAGTCCGGGGTCTCGTCGCCGGAGGAGGAGGCGGTGGCGGTGCGCACCAGGTCGGGGCCCGCCGTGCGCGGGTACGCCCGGACGGTGAGCGTGCTGCGCTCGTCGCCGAAGCTGAACGGCACCTCGTACTCACCGGCCGGGGTGCCCGCGGGGACCGTGATCTCGACGGGAACATCGGTACGGGAACCACGCGGCACCCTCGTCTGCTTCGGCACGCTCACCTCGATGCCCTCGGGCGCCCGCGCGGTGAGCGCGCCGCGCACCTCGGCGGGGCGCCGGGCCGCCAGCCGCGCCTCGACCCGCTGCGGTTCGCCACCGATCTCGGCGTCCGTCTCGTCGCGCGCCAGGTCGAGCCGGGCGGCGGGCTCGTCGCCGAACCACGGCACGAGCGCGCGCACCCGCGGGATCCGGGCCGACGCGTTCCCCGGAGCGCCGGCTCCCGTCCGGCCTCCCGGGACGAACGGCGACCTCGGGCCCGTGAGCACCGACGGCGCGGACGGGCCGTCGGTGCTCACGGGCCGGCTGATCCGGATCGCGTCGGCCCGCAGCCCCCTGGCCGGCGTCTGGGTCCAGCCGGTCGCCGACAGCGTGCCGAGGCGGCGCCAGCCCTCGCCGGGCACATGGGCCTCCAGCGTCGCACCGGCCGCCGAGCCGCCGGGCACGGTCATCGCCGTCACGGTCTCCACCGGGCGCGACCGGTTCAGCCGGACCGTGTGGCTGCCCGGGGCCTCGGTCACCGTACCGACGTCACGGTCCGCGCCCGTCCAGGCGTCCGCCTCCTTGCGCACCCGGTCCAGGAACGGGCCCAGCACGCCCTCGCCGACCGTCGCACCGCTCGCCTTCGTGGCCCCGCGCACCGGCTCCAGCGCCAGCGACGCCCGCCACGCGGAGGCACCGTCACCGCGCGACTGGGCCTCCAGCAGGTCGACGGCCAGTTCGCCCGCGCGGCCGTACCGGGACAACTGCTCCGTCCACGGCCGCACCTCGGCGTCGAGGCGGCCGTCGCCCAGCCCCTTCAGCCGCTGCGGGGTCTCCCGCATCACGGTGAAGGCCTCGCGCAGCGCGCGCGCCGCATCGGCCCGCGCCGTGGCGTCGGTCGTCGCACGGGACTTCCAGAACGCGGCCAGCAGCGGCCGCAGATACGCCGACTCGTCACCGCCCAGGACGGACGTCGCGCTGTTCCCGGCCAGCGCGCGCAGCGCGTCCCGGGTGCGGGCGTCGCCGCCCGCCAGATCGTCGATCGCCGCCTGCCAGGATTCCCGCGGCCGGTAGCCCTGCGGGTTCCAGGCGAAGTCGGCGGCGGTGAACAGCGGAATGCGGGACGCGGACGACTGTTCCATCGCATTGGCCAGCAGTGCCGCGGAACCCGCCGCCACCGCCGGGTCCCGGCCGGTGTACGGGCCGAGGAAGATGCGGTCCTGCGCGTAGTCGTTGACCGGGTAGTTGTCCATCGTGACCAGCGGATGCCGGAACGCGGCACGGGCACCGGCCAGTTCCGCGCCGGTGATGGTCCGCGGCACGACCCCGACACCGGTCCAGGCGACCTGGACCCGGTCGTCCAGCTCCTTGGCGAGCGCCGTGCGGTAGTCGGTCGCCCCGTCCTGGTAGAACTCCGTCGGCATCACCGACAGCGGCTCCGCCCCCGGATGACGGTCCGCGAGATGCCGCGCCACCTCGCTCGCCACCCGCGCCTGCGCGCGGGCCGCCGCCTCGGGGCCGCTGCCGAAGGCGTCGGCGTCGCCGTCGCAGTGCCACTCGCTGTAGCTGACGTCCTGGAACTGCAGCTGGAATGCGCGCACGCCCAGTGCCCACATCGCGTCGAGCTTTCGCGTCAGCGCCCTGACGTCGTCGTCGGACGACATGCACATGGCCTGGCCGGGGGCGACGGCCCAGCCGAGCGTCACGTGCTCGGCGCGGGCCCGCTCGGCCAGCGCCCGGAAGTCGGCGCGCCGGTCGGCGGGGTACGGGTCGCGCCAGCGGGCCTGCCGGTACGGGTCGTCGCCCGCCGCGTACAGATACCTGTTCTGCTTCGTACGCCCCATGAAGCCGATCTGCGCCAGCCGTTCCGCCCGGGTCCACGGCTGCCCGTAGAAGCCCTCGGTCATCCCGCGGACGGCGGTGCCGGGCCAGTCCCTGACGGTGACCCCGGCGACGTCTCCGTCCCGGATCAGCTGACGCAGCGTCTGCACGCCGTGGAAGAGACCGTCCTCGCCGACGCCGTCCACGGCGACCGTGTCCCGGCCCGCGAACCGGCCGACCGCGAGGCGGTAGCCGCCGGAGGGCAGATCCCCGCGCTCAGGAGCGTGCAGCGTGCGCAGGGCGTCCCGGGCGCCGTCGGCGCCGAGCCGGATGACGGGGCCGCGGCCCGGCAACGCCTCGTGGACGGTGCGTACGCCCGCGTCCCGCAGGACCTGACGCAGCGTGTCCACGGCGTACGGATCGGCGTGCGCGTCGGCCACGAGCGTGACCTCGCCGGCGAGCGGCACGGACGGCCCGGACGCCTTGATGGACCGGGGCCGGGGCCACACCGGGGGCACGGCGCCGTCGTCGGCGCGGTCGGGAGTGGTGATGGTGGGGGAGCCGGGCGCCGAAGGGGCCGCGACGGCCGCCGGAGCGCCCGCGGAGAGCAGACCGCCGAGCACGGCGACCGCGACGGCCGTTGCCTGCTTTCCGCGCCTGAGCCGCATCGCTCTTCTCCCTCGCTTTCGCCGCATGGGCTCCGAGCCCACCACCCGCGCGCGAGGGTGTCAATGCGGGTGGTTGTTGTGCCGTAAATGCCCGATGAGGCAGGTGGGGTGAGGGATGGCCGAGAGTCGGCGGCGACGCCAAAGATGACGCCGAATGGCCGAAAAGAGCGGACAACTTAGACCGACCGGCAAATGGGGGGTGGAAGAAGGAGCGGGGCTGGGTGCGTGCAGTTGCAAGGCGGAGGATTGAGGCATGGCGGAGCCATGGTGATTGACGACAACGCGGCAGATGCGCGTGCCCAGCCCCGCGACGCCGCCCCCCATTTGCCGGTCGGTCTTACGGAGAACCGGCCGCCGGGGAACGGAATGTGACCCAGGGCACGTTGAACTCGTTGTGGTAACGCCTACGTCTGCGGCCGAGTCCGCTGGGTAGGCGCGCTGTGTCCTGTTCCGCCACGGCCAGGAGGCCGCCATGCCCGCTGCCGCGCAGCTTCTGCTCTCCGCCCTCTCCAAGCAGGCGTCCGGTCCCACCCCGCTGCCCGCCGCCTTCCCCGGCCCCGCGACCGGCCCCGGTCCGCTGACGAGCGAGCCGCCGCTCGCCGACGCGATACCGCTCACCAGCGAGCCTCCGCTCGCCGACGCCACGCCGCTGACCAGCGAACCCCCGCTCGCCGTCAACGCCCCGCTGACCAGCGAACCGGCCTCGTCCGGCAACGCGTGGGGCATGGAGTCCCCAGGAGTCTGAATGGGCCTGTCCCGGCTCGCCGCACTGCACGGCGTCGCCACCTCCTACTCCCCGTCCGCCGATGTCACGGTGGCGGTCCCCGACGACACGGTCGTCGCCGTGCTCGCCGCGCTCGGGGTGGACGCCGCCACACCCGAAGCGGTACGGGAATCGCTGGCCGCCGCCGAGGACTCGGCCGCGGCCCGGCTGCTCCCGCCGACGCTGGTGGTGTGGACCGGGGAGCCGCTGCCCCGGGCCCTGACCGCCCTGCCGTCCGGCGCCACGCTGCACATCGGACTGGAGGACGCCGGATCGCCCCCGCTCCCGCGGATGTGTGTCCGGCCCGACCGACCGGAACCGGCCGTTTCGGGACGGGCGACCGCCGACGCGGGTGCGGGCGGGGGCTCGGGCGGCAACACGGGCGCGGACGTGGGCGCCGAGCCGGGCGCGGATACCCTCACCGGCGCGGGCGCCGTGCCGGGTGCGGGCGCGTCCCCGACCCCGGCCTGGTGGGTCGGACCGCCCTTCGGGGTGCACCGGCTGACCGTACGGGTACCGGGCGGCCGGGACGCGAGCTGCACGCTCGTCGTCGCCCCGCCCCGGGTGCCGCAGCCGCCCGCGCGCAGCCACGGCTTCCTCGTCCAGCTCTACTCCCTGCTCTCCGCCCGCTCCTGGGGCATGGGGGACCTCGGGGACCTCGCGGATCTCGCTGCCTGGTCCGGGCGGACCCTCGGCGCCGGGTTCGTCCAGGTCAACCCGCTCCATGCCGCCGTGCTCGGCGACCCCACCGACCCGTCCCCGTACCGCCCGTCGTCACGGCGCTTCCCCGACCCCGTCCACCTGCACGTCGAGTCCGTGCCCGAGTACGGGCATGTGCCGGACCGGGGCGCGCTCGACGATCTGCGGCAGGACGCGGCGACCCTCAGCGACACCGTCCTGAACAAGGGCGCCCTGATCGACCGGGACGCCGTCTGGGAACTCAAGCGCCAGGCCCTCGGACTCGTGGTGGACGTGCCCCTCACCCCGGGCCGCCGCGCCGCGTACTGCGACTTCCTGGCCGAGCAGGGACAGGCTCTTGAGGACCACGCCCTGTGGTGCGCCCTCGCCGAGCTGCACGGCTCCGACTGGCACAGCTGGCCGGCCGCGCTCCGCGACCCCCGCTCCCAGGCGACCGCCCGCGCCCGCCGCGAGCTGATGGACCGGGTCGACTTCCACTGCCGGCTCGCCTGGCTGACCGACAGCCAGCTCGCCGCCGCCCAGCGCGCCGCCCTGGACGCCGGAATGGCCGTCGGCATCGTCCACGACCTCGCCGTCGGCGTGCACCCCGGCGGCGCCGACGCCTGGGCCCAGCAGGACGCCCTCGCGCACGGCATGTCCGTCGGCGCGCCCCCGGACGCCTTCAACGCCCACGGTCAGGACTGGGGCCTGCCGCCCTGGCGCCCCGACGCCCTCGCCGCGTCCGGCTACGCCCCGTTCCGCGGGCTGCTGCGCGGGCTCCTCGCCCACGCGGGCGCCCTGCGCATCGACCACGTCATGGGCCTGTTCCGGCTCTGGTGGGTGCCTGAGGGGCGCCCGCCCACCGAGGGCACCTACGTCGCTCACGACGCCGAGGCGATGCTCGCCGTCCTCGTCCTGGAGGCGCACCGGGCCGGCGCGGTCGTCATGGGGGAGGACCTCGGCACCGTCGAACCGGGGGTGCGCGAGGCGCTGGCGCGGCGCGGCGTGCTCGGCACCTCCGTGCTCTGGTTCGAACGGGACTGGGCGGGCTCGGGGCGTCCCCTGGCCCCCGAGGAGTGGCGCGAGGACTGCCTGGCCACCGTCACCACGCACGATCTGCCGTCCACCGCCGCCCGGCTGACCGGCGACCACGTGAGACTGCGCCACCGCCTCGGCCTGCTCACCGGCGGTCTCGCGGAGGAACTGACGGCCGACGCGACCGACACCGCCGAGTGGCTGGGGTATCTCGCCCGGCTCGGCCTGCTTCCGGAGGGGGAGGGCGACGAGGAGGGCGCCGTCCGCGCCGTGCACCGCTTCCTGCTGCGCACCCGCGCCCGCATGGTCGGGGTCTGGCTGCCCGACACGCTCGGCGACCGCCGCCCGCAGAATCTCCCCGGCACCTGGGACCAGTATCCCAACTGGCGTCTGCCCGTGGCCGACGCGGAAGACCGGCCGGTCACCCTGGAGGAGCTGGCCGTCGCACCCCGTCTCCACCGGCTGATGGAGGCCCTCGCGCCCCGCGAGGCACCCCCGGAATCCCGCCCGGAATCCCGCCTGGAATCCCGCCCGGAATCCCGGCTGGAACCCCGCCCGTGACTGCGTACGGCACCCCCCGGGCGCGCGCCCGTTCCGGGCGCGCGCTACGTTTGCACCGTGGACAAGAAGAACGCTATGCGCGCCGGCGCCGTCGCGGCCGGAACGACGCTGATGATGCTGCTCATGTCGTCCCCCGCGCTCGCGCTCACCCGCGACGCCGGTGACGACCCCGGTCCGGGCCTGAGCGTGATGGAGACCATCGGTCTGTACGTCGTGGCCCCCATCGCCCTGTTCGTGGTCATCGCGGGCCTGGTCATGATCCTCGACAAGTCCAAGAAGCAGGCCTAGGAAGGCACTGGAGATCCTGGCCGGGCTCGCGCCACGCTCTTCAGTACACCCCTGGCACCGAGGCTCTTCCCGTGTGCGCCGCAGGTACCCCGTACCGTGCGGCGCACACGCGTGTCCGGCCCCGGGTGCCCCGTCCCGGGGCCCGGGTAGGTTGCGGCCATGATCGAGTGGGACGTCAAGAAGCTCCGCATCCTCCGCACCCTGCGTGACCGGGGCACGGTCACCGCGACCGCACAGGCCCTGCTGATGACCCCGTCCGCGGTCTCGCAGCAGTTGTCCAACCTGTCGGGACAGCTGGGTGTACCGCTGCTGGAGGCGCAGGGCCGGCGGGTCCGTCTCACCGATGCCGCGCATCTCGTGCTGCGCCACGCCGAGGCCGTCTTCGCCCAACTGGAGCGCGCCGACGCCGAACTGACCGGCTACCTGCGCGGCGAGGCCGGAGAGGTACGGATCGGGGCGTTCGCCACGGCGGTGCCCGCCCTCGTCGTGCCCGCGATCCAGCGGCTGCGCGCCGAGGAACGTCCGGGACCGGACGTACGGGTGCGGGAGGCGGAGGCCGCGCAGGCGTACGAACTCCTGGTCGCCGGTGAGGTGGACCTCGCGCTGTCCCTCGCCGCGCACGCCCCGACGGCCCGCGACCCCCGGTTCGCCGTGCTGCCTCTGCTGGCGGATCCGCTGGACGTGGCGCTGCCCGCGGACCACCACCTCGCCGCGGCCCCCGCCCTCCGGCTGGCGGACCTGTCCGGCGACCCCTGGATCTACGGTGGCTCCGGACCCTGGTCGCAGATCACGACGGCCGCCTGCGAGGCCGCCGGATTCGTACCCGAGCAGGCGCACAGCGCCTCCGGCTGGACGGCGATCCTGGCCATGGTCGAGGCGGGCATGGGGGTCGCCCTGATCCCGCGCATGGCGTCGGCGGAACGGCGGAACCGGGGTGGCGTGGTGATGCGCGCCCTCGAAGCCGATCAGCCGCGACGCCATGTGGTGGCGGCCGTACGGCAGGGGGCCGAGCAGGGACCGGCGGTGGCCCGAGTCCTGGCGGCGCTCACCGAGACAGCCAAATCGTTCAGTTCGGCTGAATAGATGATGCAAAAACTTTCGATGGACCTAATGGGTTGTTCGCCGCGACAGTAGAGGCATGACCTTCGACGAGAACGAGAACCAGCAGGAGAACCCTCACGCCAACGACGCGGCCCCGTACGGCGGTGGTGACCCGTACGCCGACTACCGCACCACCGACCTCCCCTTCACCGAACTCGTCGACCTCGCCGACCGCCGCCTCGGCGCGGGCGTGATCGCCGCCAACGACGAGTTCTTCGCCGAGCGCGAGAACCTCCTCGTCCGCGAGCGCGCGGTCTTCGACCCTGAGCACTTCGGCCACAAGGGCAAGATCATGGACGGCTGGGAGACCCGCCGCCGACGCGGGGCGGACGCGGCCCACCCGTTCCCGGCCCCCGAGGAGCACGACTGGGCCCTGATCCGTCTCGGCGCCCCCGGCGTCATCCGCGGCATCGTCGTCGACACCGCCCACTTCCGCGGCAACTACCCGCAGCGCGTCTCGATCCAGGCCACGGCGGTCGAGGGCTCGCCGAGCCCCGCCGACCTCCTCGCGGACGACGTGAAGTGGGAGGAGATCGTCCCGCCGACCCCGGTACGCGGCCACGCCGCCAACGGCTTCGAGATCACCGGCGGTCGCCGCTACACCCACGTCCGCCTCTGCCAGCACCCCGACGGCGGCATCGCCCGCCTCCGCGTCCACGGCGAGGTCCTCCCCGACCCGTCCTGGCTCGCCACCCTCGGCACGTTCGACCTGATCTCGGTCCTGAACGGCGGCAGCTACGAGGACGCGTCCGACCGCTTCTACTCCTCGCCGACCCAGATCATCCTGCCCGGCACCTCCCGCAAGATGGACGACGGCTGGGAGAACCGCCGCCGCCGGGTCCGCGACACGAACGACTGGGTCCGCTTCCGCCTCCCCGCCCAGGGCGCAGTCCGCGCGGTCGAGATCGACACGGCCTACCTCAAGGGCAACGCGGCCGGCTGGATCGCCCTCCAGGGCCGCAACGGCGAGACCGGCGAGTGGTTCGAGATCATCCCCCGCACCAGGCTCCAGCCCGACACCCTCCACCGCTTCCCCCTGCGCGCCCAGGCGATCGTCACCCACGTCCGTCTCGACGCCTTCCCGGACGGCGGCGTCGCCCGGATGCGCCTGCACGGCAGCCTGACGGAGACGGGCGCCGCCGAACTGACCCGGCGCTACGAGGAGTCGGGCGCGTAAGACCGTCCGGCCGATCGGGGCCGGAGGCCCTCACCCGTTCCTCCGGGACCTCCTCGCCCCGGCACCCGTCTCCTCCCCGCATCCCCTTCTGCCCCCGCCCGTCGGACGGTTGCGCATCGGCGCCCGCCCGACGGGCGGTTTCCATACGCGCCCACGGCGGCCCCGGCATGCCTCCCTGCCCCGCCCCGCCCGGTCAGGGGGCCCTTCGTGTGAAAGCGGTCCGTCCGGTTTTGTCAGGCCGTGATGGCCCGGCGCAGAGCTTGACCGGGCGCGCGAAGACGCAGGCGGCATGGCGGACGGAGGCGGTGATGTTGTCGTGGCCGTTTTGCCGGGGGACGCCGATGGCGAGGTTGCTCAAGTACGCCGTCGTGCGGGGCAGTTGTCCAGTGCGGACCTTGGAGTCGTCCTCGCCGAAGATGAGGGTGCAGGCACGGATTCGCTCGGTGTTCACGGGCCTCCAAACCCGCGTGATCACCACGGCCGTGCCCTGCACTGCTTTGCGGACCCCTCATCTCGAACCGGATGTGACGACACATCAATGCTGTTTCTGGCGAACCGGATCACCACGGAACTCTGCGAAGGCCCCTGCCTCTGACGCTGACGCCGGAGTCCAGGCGATGCCCTCGCCATGCCTGCTCCCGTGTGCCCTCAGCGGCAATCATTCGATCGTTCCACGGCGTCCGTGAAGTGGGTAATGAGGTCTTTCATGGCGTTGGCATCCCGATGTTTGGAACCATCGGCGAAAAACCTGGTGAACATCGCGTACTCGTCGGTGCCTATAGTGCGCGTGCAGTTCTTCGTTTTCCCGAACGCCATATAGTCCGAATATATGAATCTTTCGTCGTCGGTCCAGTGGTCCGGCGTGAACCCCGGCCTGTTGGCGTACCAATCCGTTGATTTATTGCCGGTCAACCACTGGCGCCTGGTACTAACGGCGAGTTTGCCGTCAACGAGGACGTTGCACTGCTCGGACAAATGATCGTAAAGGTACTCCTTGTGCGTGGTGAGTTCCTTCCCTGGTGGGAGGAACGCGTCGAGTGCATCGCGGTCGACAGGAGTGCCGCAGAGCTTGTCCGGGACCTCATATTCCCGCTGTGCCTTTGACGTTCCTGACGAGCAGGCGGTCAAGGCCAGGCCAACGGCCAGGAGGCCACAGATGAGGGCCAAGGAGGAGTGGGGGCGGGTGTGTGTCATCGGCTTCGATTTCACGTTAGGGGATTTCGGTTTCGAGGTCTTTGGACGTGCGTCGCGCAATCGTCGTGGCGTCGTTGAGGCCGTCCTCGGTACCAGAGGACGCCCACCCGGAAATCTGGCTTGCGTCCTTGAGGCCGTACTTCTCGGCTGCCTGCACGTTCAGCTTGATATTCTGACTCTCGGTGTTGTCCCAGAGTCGCCCCACTTCCACACCGCTCCCCTTCAGTTCATCGCCCGAGACGTCGCGGAACAATTCTCCGAGCACGAAACTGCTGACCCCGCGGCCGCCGCTCACCAGGGACAGCGGCGCCCCGGACCATGCGTACTGTGCACACGGTCCGGGGCTCCACCGCTCTTCCTGTCTGCCCGGTCGTTACGCCCTGGCCGCCGCCGCGTCCGCCGTCTGGGCCTTCAGGGCACGCTCCACGCCCGCGCGCGACTCGGACATCAGGCGGCGCAGGGCCGCGGTCGGCTCCGCCGAGGACAGCCAGGCGTCCGTGGTGTCCAGGGTGGCCTGCGAGACCTGGAGGGCCGGGTACAGGCCCACGGCGATCTGCTGCGCCATCTCGTGGCTGCGCGCCTCCCAGACGTCCTTGACCGCCGCGAAGAACTTCTCCGTGTACGGGGCCAGCAGCTCGCGCTGGTCGGTCTGGACGAAGCCGGCGATGACCGCCTCCTGGAGGGAGTTCGGCAGCTTGTCGGACTCGACGACCGAGGCCCACGCCTCCGCCTTCGCCTCCTCCGTGGGGCGTGCCGCGCGGGCGGTCGCCGCGTGGCGCTCGCCCGCCGCCGTCCTGTCGCGCTCGTACTCGGCGGCGATCTCGTCCTCTTCGAGCAGGCCGGCCGCGGCGAGCCGCTCCACGAACGCCCAGCGCAGCTCCGTGTCGACGGCCAGGCCCTCGACCGTCTCCTTGCCGTCGAGCAGCGACTGCAGCAGGTCCGTCTGCTGCGGGGTGCGGGCCGTCGCCGCGAAGGCGCGGGCCCAGGCCAGCTGGTGGTCGCTGCCCGGCTCCGCCGCGCGCAGGTGCGCGAGCGTGGCCTCGGTCCACTGTGTCAGCCCGGCCTCGCGCCACTCCGGCGCCGCGTACAGGTCCAGCGCCAGCTTCACCTGGCGGTGCAGCGACTGGACGACGCCGATGTCCGACTCCTTGCCGATGCCGGAGAGCACCAGGGAGAGGTAGTCCCGGGTCGCCAGCTCGCCGTCGCGGGTCATGTCCCAGGCGGAGGCCCAGCACAGGGCGCGCGGCAGGGACTCGGTGAAGTCGCCGAGGTGCTCGGTGACGACACGCAGCGACTCCTCGTCGAGGCGGACCTTCGCGTACGAGAGGTCGTCGTCGTTGAGCAGGACCACGGCGGGACGGGCGGTGCCGGCCGGGAACGGCACGGTCGTGCGCGCGCCGTCGACGTCCAGCTCGATCCGGTTCGTACGGACCAGCTTGCCGTTCGCGTCGAGGTCGTAGCAGCCGATCGCGATGCGGTGGGGCCGCAGCGTCGGCTCGCCCTTCGCACCGGCGGGGAGGGCCGGGGCCTCCTGGAGGACGGTGAAGGACGTGACGTGACCGTTGTCGTCCGTCTCGATCTCCGGGCGCAGGATGTTGATGCCCGCCGTCTCCAGCCACGCCTTCGACCAGGTCTTCAGGTCGCGGCCGGAGGTCTCCTCCAGCGCGCCCAGCAGATCGGACAGCCGGGTGTTGCCGAACGCGTGAGCCTTGAAGTACGCCTGGACGCCCTTGAAGAACTCGTCCATGCCGACGTACGCCACCAGCTGCTTCAGGACCGAGGCGCCCTTGGCGTACGTGATCCCGTCGAAGTTGACCAGCACGTCGTCCAGGTCACGGATGTCCGCCATGATCGGGTGCGTGGACGGCAGCTGGTCCTGGCGGTAGGCCCAGGTCTTCTCGGTGTTGGCGAACGTGGTCCACGCGTTCGGCCACTTCGAGCCCTGCGCGTACGCCTGGCAGGCGACCGAGGTGTACGTGGCGAACGACTCGTTCAGCCACAGGTCGTTCCACCACTCCATGGTGACGAGGTCGCCGAACCACATGTGCGCCAGCTCGTGCAGGATGGTCTCCGCACGCCGCTCGTACGCCGCGTCCGTCACCTTCGAACGGAACACGTACTGGTCGCGGATGGTGACCGCGCCCGCGTTCTCCATCGCGCCGGCGTTGAACTCCGGGACGAACAGCTGGTCGTACTTGGCGAAGGGGTAGGCGTAGTCGAACTTCTCCTGGAACCAGTCGAAGCCCTGCCGCGTGACGTCGAAGATCTCGTCCGCGTCGAGGTACTCGGCCAGCGACGGCCGGCAGTAGATGCCGAGCGGAACGGACTGGCCGTCCTTCTCGTAGCTGCTGTGCACCGAGTGGTACGGGCCGACGATCAGCGCCGTGATGTACGTCGAGATGCGCGGCGTCGGCTCGAAGGTCCAGACGTCGTCCTGCGGCTCGGGCGTCGGGGAGTTCGAGATGACCGTCCAGCCGTGCGGCGCCTTCACCGTGAACTGGAACGTCGCCTTCAGGTCGGGCTGCTCGAAGCTCGCGAACACGCGGCGCGCGTCCGGTACCTCGAACTGGGTGTAGAGGTAGGCCTGCTGGTCGACCGGGTCGACGAAGCGGTGCAGGCCCTCACCCGTGTTGGTGTACGAGCAGTCGGCGACGACCTTCAGCTCGTTGGAGCCCGCGACCAGGTGCGGGAGCGCGATGCGCGAGTCGCGGAAGACGGCCGCGACATCCAGCGCCCTGCCGTTCAGCTCGACCTCGTGCACGGCCGGGGCGACCAGGTCGATGAAGGTCTCCGCACCGGCTTCGGCGGAGTCGAAGCGCACGGTGGTGACGGACCGGTAGGTGCCGCCCTCCTGCGCTCCGGAGAGGTCGAGTTCGATCTCGTACGCGTCCACGGTCAGCAGGCGCGCCCGCTCCTGTGCCTCTTCGCGGGTCAGATTGGTGCCAGGCACGCGGTCATCTCCTTCGTATGTGACGTTTCCGGTCATCCTTCCATGCGACCTGTGCGCAGCGCGATGTCCGTTTTTCGCCGGACCGTTCCTGCGCGGCGGGCCACGCTCGACGCATGACCACATATGAGGCCCGCCCGATCGACCCGGCCACGCTCAAGGAGCTCCGCGACACCGACGACGCGGGCCGTCCCTGCGCTCCGTACACCGCCACCGACAGCGGCGACCCGCTGCGCTGCTGCCTGCGCGGGAGCGAGGCGGGGGAGCGGATCGCCCTCGTCTCGTACGCGCCGCTGCGCCGCTGGGCGTCCGAGACGTGGGCGAGGCCGGGGGCGTACGACGAGCAGGGCCCGGTCTTCATCCATGCCGAGGAGTGCGGGGGGCCCGCGGCCGACCGGTCCGGATACCCCTTCTCCCGGGCGGGAGCGTTGCGTACCGTCCGGCGCTACGACGCGGAAGGCCACATCGTCGGCGGCCGGCTGCTGGAGATCCCGGCCGACGAGGAGCGGGGGTACGACGAGGCCTTCGACGAGGCCTTCGCCGATCCGGCGGTGGCGCTGGTGCACGTCAGGGCCGTGGAGTACGGCTGCCTGCACTTCGAGGTGCGCCGCCCCTGAGAGGCTGCCGGCCGGCCTCCGAGCGGCGCCCGGGGCCCCGCCCGGGGCCCCGCTCCTCGATCGCCGAAGGGGCCGAACGGGTCAGCCGTTCAGCTCGGCCGCCACCAGCTCCGCGATCTGCACCGCGTTCAGCGCCGCGCCCTTGCGCAGGTTGTCGTTGGAGACGAAGAGCGCGAGGCCGTTCTCCACGGTCTCGTCGACCCGGATCCGGCCGACGAACGAGGCGTCCTTGCCGGCCGCCTGCAGCGGGGTGGGGATCTCGGAGATCTCGACGCCCGGGGCGTCCTTCAGCAGCTCATAGGCACGCTCGACGCTGACCGGACGGGCGAAACGGGCGTTGATCTGGAGCGAGTGGCCGGAGAAGACCGGCACCCGGACACAGGTGCCGGACACCTTGAGCTCCGGGATCTCCAGGATCTTGCGGGACTCGTTGCGGAGCTTCTGCTCCTCGTCCGTCTCGAAGGAGCCGTCGTCGACGATCGAGCCGGCCAGCGGCAGCACGTTGAAGGCGATCGGACGCTTGTAGACGCCCGGCTCGGGGAAGTCGACGGCCTCGCCGTCATGGGTGAGCCGGTCGGCTTCGGCGACGACCTTGGACGCCTGGCCGTGCAGCTCGGCGACGCCGGCCAGACCGGAGCCGGACACCGCCTGGTAGGTGGCGACGGTCAGCGCCTGGAGGCCGGCCTCGTCATGGAGCGGGCGCAGCACGGGCATGGCGGCCATCGTGGTGCAGTTCGGGTTGGCGATGATGCCCTTGGGGCGGTTCGCGATCGCGCGCGCGTTGACCTCGGAGACGACCAACGGGACCTCGGGGTCCTTGCGCCAGGCGGAGGAGTTGTCGATCACGACGGCGCCCTGCGAGGCGACCTTCTCGGCGAGCGCCTTCGAGGTCGCGCCACCGGCCGAGAACAGCACGATGTCCAGCCCGGTGTAATCGGCCGTCGAGGCGTCCTCGACGGTGATCTCCCGGCCCTGCCACTCGATCGTGGAGCCCGCGGAGCGCGCGGAGGCGAACAGCCGCAGCTCGTCGGCCGGGAACTTCCGCTCGGCCAGGATCCTGCGCATGACTGTGCCGACCTGACCGGTGGCGCCGACGATTCCGACCTTCACAGGGACTCCTTCGAACGTACGAACTGGCACGGTTGCCGCTCCATGATGCGTATGTCCACGGCTTCCTTGTCCAATCCATTGTCCGCGCTGCGGACACCTCCCGCCCGGCCGGGCGGGCAGAGCAGTGGGGCGGGAGCTCCATCGAGCACCCGCCCCACTGTCGTACGGATCACGCGGTGACCGCGGTCACCCTGTGATCACGGGCTCCGCTACGGCGTGACCTTCTCGATCACGACGCTGCCGGTGCCCGCCGCGGTCCCGTGGCTGTTCACCAGGCGGACCTCGCCGAAGAACTGCCGGCCCTCGGGGGCCGCCCCGGCCACCGAGACCTCGGCACCGATCTGGGCCGAGGCGCCGTTGGCCAGGTTCACGGCCTTCGACTCGTCGACCTTGATCGTGCCGAGCGACGGTGCGTAGTACACGTCGCGGTAGTCGTACGTGGTGGTCCCGGCCGGAACGCTGTAGCCGTCGATCACGACGGTGTACGTACCGGCGGCCGGCTTCACCAGGCTGACCGACTCCTCGGAGCCGGCCGTGGTGGACTTGCCGACCTGGGTGTTGCCCCGGAAGACGTACAGGTCGAGGTCGGCGTTGGCGTCCGACGTTCCGCCGATGGCGATGTCCAGCTTCTCGACGCCCTCACCGATGGTGACCTCGAACTGCTGCTCGTCGCCCGTCTTGATAGACGGCTTGGCGACCTTGGCCGAGCCCAGCGAGCCGCCCTTGAGGGTGCCCTCCAGGTCGCCCGCGTTGTTGGTGGCCTTCCAGCTCACCGGGGCGGGCGTGCCGATCTTCGCCTCGGCGATGGTCTGCACCGCCGGGTCGAAGGTCGCGCCGAGCAGCGAGACATCCAGCTTGTACGGGTTGTCCAGCAGCGGCGACGTACGCCGTGCCTCGACCTCGATCTCCCAGACGCCCGGCTGCGGGTCCTTGTAGGAGCGCACGTCGGGGCGGCAGGTGTTGGTCGGGTTGTCGTAGTTCGGGTAGCAGAACGGCGTTCCGCTGTCCTCCATCTGCACCCCGTACGGGTGGATGGAGATGAAGCGGGTCTGGCTGCCCGAGCGCAGCGCGCCGAGGGACACCTCAAGGGTCTTGGCGCCCTCCGGAACGGTCACGAAGTACGACGTGGTGCTGTTGCGCTGCACCGAGCCGGACGCCTTGAACGTGTAGGTGGGCTTCGCGAGCTCCTTGGAGACGACCACCGTGGTGAGGATCTGCTGGTCCACGCCGACGGTCTTGCTGTCGTCCACCCGCAGGATCGCGCTGTGCACGCCCGCGCTGCCCGGCTTCGCCTCGACCTTGACGGTCACCGGCTTGCCCAGCGGCAGGGAGACCGTGCCCGGACCGGCCAGCTTGAAGGTGCCGTCGTTGTTCTTCCACGACAGCTGGTGCTTGACGGCCTTGTCCGGTCCCGTGGTGCGGGTGATCGTGACGTCGTACGACTTCTTCTGGCCGACCTTCAGACCGCCCTCGCGGTCGTACAGACCGGTGCCGAAGCCGGGGGTCTTGAGCGCGAAGTCGATCGCGGTGTCGACCGGGGCCTTCACCGAGTACTCGTGCGCCGGGGCGCCCTGCTTCTCGATCTGCTTCCAGGCATCGACGATGTTGATCAGACCGGAGCCCTGGGCGTGCGCGGGCACGTCCTTGATGTGGGTGGCGGTGCTGGTCAGCGCGGTGCGCAGATCGGCCGGGGGCAGCTCGATGTGCTTCTGCTTCGCGGCGGAGAGCAGCAGCGCGGTCGCGCCGGCGGCCTGCGGCGAGGCCATCGAGGTGCCCTGCAGCATGGAGTAACCGGCCGGCAGGGTGTAACCCGACTCCTTGACCGGGCTGCCGGGCAGCCAGGTCTGGGTGGTGTTGATCGCGGCACCCGGGGCCGACAGGGTCGGCGTGAAGCCGCCGTCCTCACGCGGGCCGCGCGAGGAGAACGGCATCATGTCGTACTTCTTGGTGACGTTCGAGCCGTAGTTGGCGGCCCACGTCTCTTTGGAGATCGACGCGCCGACGGAGATGACGTGGTCGGCGAGGCCGGGGTCACCGATCGTGTTGACACCCGGGCCGTCGTTTCCGGCCGAGATGACCAGCTGGACGCCGTAGATGTCGATGAGCCGCTTGTAGAGCTCGGCGCGGGCGTTGTTGCCGTCGTTGAGCGGCGGCAGGCCACCGATCGACATGTTGACGACATCGACACCGCGGTTCACGACGAGGTCGATCATGCCCTCGGTGAGCGCGATGTTGGTGCAGCCGCCGGACCAGGTGCAGGCACGCGAGGAGACGATCTTCGCACCCGGCGCGGCACCGTTCATCTTGCCGCCGAACAGGCCGTTCGCGGAGGTGATGCCCGCGACGTGGGTGCCGTGCTCGCTCTCGATGACGCCGATGTTCACGTAGTCGGACGTGGCGCCGGCCGCGTTGTAGACGACGTTCTTGCGCGTCTCCACGGTGAACGGAATGCGCTCGACGACATCCGTCCGCGGGTCGTCCTTGCCGAAGTAGGAGACCTGGTGCTTCTCCTTGTACGGCTTCATGGCGGTTTCGTTGGTGAAGTCGCCGTCGTTGTCCAGGTCGACGCGCACGGTGCCGGTGACCGGGTCGTAGAGCACGGCCCAGACGTCGGTGGTGTCACCGTCGCGGTTCAGGTCGCCCTTCATGTCGCCGCCCTTGGTGGCGGCCTCGGCGAACAGCTTGATCTTGTACGAGCCCTCGGGCGCCTTGTAGGTGCGGCCCTGGTACGTGAACGTCGGGCCGGACACGGCGTCCGTCATCCGCAGCCAGGTGCCGTCGCCGTCGCTGACCGGGTCGGTGGCGGTCACCCAGTCGACGATCTTGCGCTCGCCCGTGGTGGTCTTCTGCAGCGCCGGGTGGCCGAGGTCGACACCCGAGTCGAGGATGCCGATGGTCACCCCGCGCCCGTCGGCCTTCGGGTGCTGCTGGACGAAGTCGACCGCACCCGTCTCGAAGGACGGGTTGTACGGGTTCTTCGCCGGGGTCTTCTTGCCCGGCGCCGGGTAGGAGCCGGTGGCCTTCGTCTTCGCCGTGGTCCCGGCCGCGCGGTCGGCCGCGGGCGTCGGGTCGTCCAGCTTGATCTCCTGCTTGAGATCGATGCCGTGGACGGACGACAGCTTGGAGGCCGCCTTGATGGTCGCCTCGGCGGACGCGGTGGGCACGGTGACCCGTACGTAGCCGAGCTTGTCGTACGCACGTCCCAGCACGGACCCCTCGACGGCGTCCAGTTGCTTGGTGACCTGCGCGGTCGCACCGGGAGCGGTGGCGACCATCATGGTGATGTTCTTCTCGCCCTTGGCCTTGGCCTTGGCCAGGAGCTCGGCGTCGGCCGTGCCGAGCTTGTCGGCCGTCGCGTCCTTGGCGGCGGACTTGACGGGGGCGGGGGCGGGGTCGTCTGCGGCGAAGACCGGGGTGGCGCCGGTGGCGGCCAGCGCGGCCACCAGGCCGGCGGCAGCCGCGACTCGGGCCGCGCGTCTCGCCCCGGGTATGGAACTGGGGGACTCGGTGGTCATCAGCATCCCTGAAGTGAAAGAGAAAGTCCGGAATTCGGTACCGGATGACCGCTCACCCTTTCGTAAATGACAGGGGTTTGTGGAGAGTTGCAGGGGGCGAGATGTGGACATGGCGGGCTTCCGCCAGTGGGGCTGATGTGCCATCAGGAACGAAACGGGAGATAAGTGGCCCCTGAGACCCGGCTTCAGCGGGGCAGGATCATCACGTACGCGGCCGGCTCGCGATCGGCCGCCGCCTTCAGCGCCGTACGCACCACGACGGCCTGCTGCTCCCGCGCGTCCCGGAGCTTCGTCGGCGAGAGGTGGACGACGGTGACGCCGAGCCGCTCCAGATGCTCCCGCTCGGCGACGTACGAGGACCACTGCGCGTCGTGCTCCTCCTGGCTCCGGTCGTCGTCGAGCCTGCTGTGCCGGGGCGCCCTGGTGTCGAGCACCACGGCGACCGCCTGCTCGGGCCAGTAGGCGTCCACCCCGCCGAGATGCGGGCCGCCGGGCAGCCGCAGGTCCACGTTCCACAGCGGCTCCGACAGGCCGTGCGACCGCACCATGTCGTACAGCCGGCTCTCCGCCAGCGCCCGGCCCTCGGCGAGCAGCGAGTCGATGGCGTTCACCACCTGGGGGCGGCCCAGCAGCCCGGCCCGGCTCAGCTCTCGTACGACCGCGGCCGGCTCGCAATGCCCGCCGCGGACCGCCTCGGTGAGCAGGCGGCGTACGGCCGGGGCGCCCTCCAGTCCGGCCACCGCGTCCACGAGCGCCCGCTCCACCGGCGCCACCGGCAGGCCCTCCACCTGCACGGGCCGGGGCGGCTCGGCGGCCCGCACGAGATGGACGAACCGCACCGAGCGCAGCCGCCGGGTGCGCGGCACCAGCACATCGATCCTGGCCGACGGGGCGGGCGTCGGCGCGACCGCGAACCCGTGCAGGGCGAGCGCGGCAAGCCCGGTGATCATGGCCTCGCCGTACCCGGACTCCGTGCCCGGCCCCGACTGTGCGGGCAGCTCCCGGCGGCCCGAGGCCGACGGCCGTCCGGCGTACAGCAGGGCGGAACGCAGCCGTTCCTCGGCGGTGGGCGGCCCCGGGTGCAGGACGTACACGCCGGGCAGCGGCTGCTGCCACGGCCCACCGGCCCCGCACTGCGCGGCGGCCTTGGCCACGGACACGCCGTGCGCCCTCAACTGCGCGGCGGACAGCACACGTTGACGGGCGTCACCGGCGACGGGGAGGTGACAGGGGGAGAGCGGGGAGTTCTGGGTCATGCTCCGGGGTATCCCGCAGGCGGCACCGCCGCTAACCCCTGTTACACGCCCGTCGACAATTCGGGACAACGCCGCCCTAAAGTACGCACGTTCGACAACCGAAAAGCTCGTCCCACCAGGGATTGTCCGGCCGCCTCACCCGACGGAGTGCCGGTACGGCAGCCAGGCCGGGCGCCCCGCGAGGCCCCCGCCCCGGACGGGTGTGAAGACCGAGCCCGTCCGGGGCGGTGACGAGGCCGGGGGCGTGCCCGGCCCGGAGCATCCGTCAGACCGCGGTCCCCGCGGCGGCCACCGCGTCGCACTGCTGCGCCCGCAGCGACCGGGCCAGATCGTCCCGGGCCTCCAGCACCAGCCTCCGCAGCGCCGGCGCCGCGTCCTCGTGCGCGGTCAGCCACGCGTCCGTCGCCGCGAGCGTCGACGGATCGTCCTGGAGCGCCGGGAACAGGCCCTTGACCACGATCACGCCGATCTGGATCGACCGCTCGGCCCACACCCGCTCGATCGCGTCGAAGTACGTGGCCGTGTACGGCGCGAGCAACTCCCGCTGCGACGCCTGCGCGAAGCCCGTGATCGTCGCCTCCACCAACGCGTTGGACAGCGCGTCCGACTCCACGACGCCGGCCCACGCCTGTGCCTTGACCGCCGCCGACGGCCGGGAGGCCAGGCAGCGGACCTGGTGCCGCTTCCCGGACGCCGTGTCGTCGCGGGCCAGTTCGGCGTCGATCGCCGACTCGTCGGCCACACCGTGCGCGGCCAGCGGCGACAGGAACGCCCAGCGCAGCTCCTGGTCGACATCGAGCCCGTCGATCCGGGCCGAGCCGTCGAGCAGCCCGGAGAGCAGCTGGAAGTCCGTGTCCGAGTCGGCGACCGAGGCGAAGAACCGCGCCCACGCCAGCTGGTGCTCGCTGCCGGGCCCGGCGATCCGCAGCTCCCGCAACGCGGCCTCGGCCAGCGCCCGGCCGCCCTCCTCGCGCCACCCCGGCGCCGCGTAGTGCGTGAGCGCGGTCCGGGTCCAGATGTGCAGCATCTGCAGCACGCCGATGTCGGACTCCCGGCCGGAGAAGGCCAGCACGAGGGAGACGAAGTCACGGGCCGGCATCAGCCCGTCCCGGGTCAGGTTCCACAGCGCGGACCAGCACAGTGCCCGCGCGAGAGGATCGGTCATGTCTCCCAGGTGCGCGCGCAGCGTGGCCAGGGACACCTCGTCGAAGCGGACCTTGCAGTACGTGAGGTCGTCGTCGTTGACCAGGATCAGCTCGGGCCGCTCGGCGCCGGCCAGCTCCGTGATGACCGTGCGCGGCCCCGCCACGTCCGCCTCGGCGCGCGCGTACCGCACCAGGTCGCCGTCGGCGGCGCGCCGGTACAGCCCGACCGCGATCCGGTGCGGCCGCAGCTCCGGCTGGGAACCGTCCGCCTCCTGGAGGACCGCCAGCTCCGTGATCCGGTCCGCCGAGTCGTACGTCGCCACCGGCGTCAGCGAGTTGACGCCCGCGGTCTGCAGCCACGACCGCGACCAGGCGGTCATGTCGCGCCCGGACGTCTCGGCCAGGACCGACAGCAGATCGCCCAGCTGCGTGTTGCCGTAGGCGTGCTTCTTGAAGTAGCGCCGGGCGCCCTCCAGGAACGCGTCCCGCCCCACGTACGCCACCAGTTGCTTCAGCACCGAGGCGCCCTTGGCGTAGGTGATGCCGTCGAAGTTGAGCTTGGCGTCCTCCAGGTCACGGATGTCGGCCGTGATCGGGTGCGTGGAGGGCAGCTGGTCGGCGCGGTACGCCCAGGACTTGCGGTTGTTGGCGAAGGTGATCCAGCCGTCCTCGAACCGGGTCGACTCCACCATCGCGAAGACGCCCATGAAGTCGGCGAACGACTCCTTCAGCCACAGGTCGTCCCACCACTGCATGGTGACGAGGTCACCGAACCACATGTGCGCCATCTCGTGCAGGATGACGTTGGCCCGGCTCTCGTACGCCGCCTGCGTCACCTTGCCGCGGAAGATGTACTCCTCGCGGAACGTGACACAGCCCGGGTTCTCCATCGCGCCGAGGTTGTACTCGGGCACGAACGCCTGGTCGTACTTCCCGAACGGATACGGGTAGTCGAAGTTGTCGTGGAAGAAGTCCAGACCCTGCTTGGTGACGAGGAAGACGTCGTCCGCGTCGAAGTGCCGGGCGAGTCCCTTGCGGCACAGCGCGCCGAGCGGGATCTCCAGCTTCGTACCGTCGTCGAACGTACGGCTGTAGGAGTCGGTGACGTAGTGGTACGGACCGGCCACGATCGCCGTGATGTACGTCGAGATCGGCTTCGTCTCGACGAACCGCCACACCTCGCCGTCCCGCGACTCCTCGGCCCCGTTGCTCCAGACCGTCCAGCCCTCGGGCGCCGTCACCTCGAAGCGGAAGGGTGCCTTCAGGTCGGGCTGCTCGAAGTTCGCGAAGACCCGCCGCGAGTCGGCCGGCTCGTACTGCGTGTAGAGGTAGACCTCGCCGTCCTCCGGGTCGACGAACCGGTGCAGGCCCTCGCCGGTCCGGCTGTACGCGCACTGCGCGTCGACCACGAGAACGTTGTCGCCCTCCGGCAGCTCCGCCAGCGCCACCCGTGTGCCGTCGAAGACGACGGCCGGGTCGAGCGGCTGCCCGTTCAGCGTCACCGCGTTCACGCTCGGCGCCACCAGATCCGCGAAGGTCGACGCCCCCGCCCGCGCGGTGCGGAACCGGATCGTGGTCACCGAGCGGAAGGTCCGCGGGCCCGAAGAGGTCCCGTCGCCGTCCCCGTCGGGCCCACCGACGGCGGAACGCAGATCGAGAGCGACCTCGTAGCCGTCGACGCTCAGCAGCTCGGCCCGCGCACGGGCCTCGTCGCGGGACAGGTTCTCACCGGGCACGGCACACTCCTTTGTGTCACGTTCGAATAGTTTGATCCTCCCATGTCGCCCCTCGGCCCGGGGTACGGGAATGGCCGGTGCACCCGGAGGCGTTCTCGCGCACAGGTGCGAACGCCCTCATGAGGAGAGACATGTCTGACAACAGCACGGCGACCGGCAAGACCCCTGTCGATTTCTGGTTCGACCCGCTCTGCCCCTGGGCCTGGATGACCTCCCGCTGGATGCTGGAGGTGGAGAAGGTCCGTGACGTCGAGGTCCGCTGGCATGTGATGAGCCTCGCCGTGCTCAACGAGGACAAGCTCGACGAGCTGCCCGAGGAGTACCGCGACCTCCTGGAGAAGGCGTGGGCCCCGGTCCGCGTAGTCATCGCCGCCCAGCAGAAGCACGGCGACGAGATCGTCGGCCCGCTCTACACCGCGCTCGGCAGCCGCTTCCACAACCAGGGCGAGGGTCCCACCCGCGAGGCGATCGTGGGCGCGCTTCAGGACGTCGGCCTGCCGGCCGAGCTGGCGGACTTCGCGGACTCGGACGTGTACGACGCCGAGCTGCGTGCCTCCCACAAGGAGGGCATCGACAAGGTCGGCCAGGACGTCGGCACCCCGGTCATCGCCGTCCCGGGCGCGGACGGCGAGCAGATCGCCTTCTTCGGCCCGGTCGTCACCCCCGCCCCGAAGGGCGAGGAGGCGGCGAAGCTGTGGGACGGCACGCTGCTGGTGGCGTCGATCCCCGGCTTCTACGAGATCAAGCGGACCCGCACGCAGGGCCCGATCTTCGACTGATCGCACACGGCTCGGTGCGGGGTCCGGTCGCCGTCCGTACCCCGCACCCCTCCGGCTCACGCGTAGAGGCGCGCTGTACGCGTACAGCGCGCCTCTACGCGTACAGCGCGGTCAGCTCGGGCAGCCGCGACGCCACCCGCTCCGTGTCCTCGAAGTCGAAGTTCCACTCCGGGTCCAGGGCGGGGTAGCGGATCGTGAACGAACCGCCGGGCAGCTTCTCGCCCGTCGCCGCCAGATGTGCGTCCCAGGCGATCCCGAGCATCCGCTCGCACTCCACTTCCTCCCTCTCCTGCGCCCCGGCCCGGATCACCGGCAGCTCGGCCAGCGTGTCCGGATCGGCGACGACCCGCTCGAACACCTCTCGCCCCTGCGCTATCAGCCAGCCCCGGAAGTAGTCGAAGCCGTCGTCGGAACAGCCGCCGTTGATCGTGTACGCGGCCGCCCAGAGCGGTGCCCGGTAGGAAGCGGCCATCAGGTCCCAGAGCAACTGCTGCGCGGCGACGATCTCCTCCCGCGGCCGGGCGGCGAGCAGTTCGCAGGCATGCCCGACGACGGCCTCGGCGTCCGCCGGGTCGGCGACCCGGGCGCGGGCGTCGTCGATCAGATTCCAGAAGTCCATGGTGTCCATGCGGTGCAGCATGCCGGAGCGGTCTGACAGTCGGGCGACTGCGAAGGCACCCCGATTCGTGTGGCGCGTGTCATAAGAGCCCGCGCAGATAGGCGGCGGGCGGACCTAGTACTCCAGTCGGCCCCGGAAGCTGAGACGGCATCAGGGATCCATCAGGGTGCTATCGGGGGCGATCCCTGATTCGTCGCACCGCGGCTGTGCGGCACGGTCGTGGGCATGACTTTCAAGCCTCCTTCCTCCAAAGCCGGGACCGCGACGACAGCGGGCCGACGCAGGCGGGTACCGATGGCGGCGCTCGCCTGCGCGGTGCTCGGCGCGGTGGCGCTGGGCACGGCCGTCCCGGCGGTCGCGGCGCCCGCCGCGCGGCCTGCCGCCGCGGCCGACACCACCGGCGACCGGTTGCCGGAGCTGGATCCGCAGGCGTTGCAGCATGCCCTGTCGAGCGCGCCCGACCGCGTCACGGGCGTGCTGGCACGCGTGAGCGGGCCGGACGGCCACTGGACCGGGACGTACGGCACCGCCGACATCATGACCGGCGCGCCGGTGCCGGTGGACGGCCGGTTCCGTCTCGGCAGCGTCACCAAGACCTTTATCGCCACCGTGATGCTGCAACTGGCCGCCGAGGACCGCGTCGACCTCGACCAGCCCGTCCAGCGGTACCTGCCGGACGTCCTGCCCGACAGCTATCCGCCGATCCCCATCCGCACCCTGCTCAACTTCACCAGCAGCCTGCCCGAACTGACCCCGGACGACCTGCCCACCACCCCGGACGGCATCGTCGAGCACCGCTTCGACAACCACCCGCTCTCCGAACTCGTCGCCAAGGCCGTCCGGCACGAACGCCCCTTCACCGAGCCCGGTTGCATGCAGGTCTACGGGGCCACCGGCTACTACGTCGCCGCCATGCTCGTCGAGAACCTCACCGGACACACCTACCAGCAGGAGATCACCACCCGGATCCTGCAACCGCTGCACCTGCGTGACACCACCGCCCCGCAGGCCGACACCACGATCCCCGGCCCCCACTCCCACGGCTACATCGCCGTACCTCGGCCGGACGGCGGATCGCAGCTGGTCGACATCACCGAACAGAATCCCGGCGCCGGCGGCATGATCTCCACCACCGCCGACCTCGACCGTTTCCTGACCGCACTCTTCCGGGGACGACTGCTGCCCCCGACCGAACAGGCGGAACTGTTCGACGTCCCCGACGTCCCCTACCTCGGCGGCACCGCCGACGACCCGGGACAGGGCAGCGCCTACTACGCCGCCGGCCTGATGCGCGTGACCCTGCCCAACGGCGTGACGGTGTGGGGCAAGACCGGCACCACCTTCGGCTACACCAACGGCATGTTCACCACCCGCGACCTGCGCCGCCGCCTGGTGTACTCCTTCAACCCCACCAGCGGCGGCGGCAACGACCTCGCCCTGGTCACCCGGACCCTGTCCGCGGCCTTCGCCCCGTGAGCGTCACACCTCATGGCTGACGATCGCCTTGCCGAACGTGGCTCCTGACGCTTAGGCCCTATCCGGCCGACCTTGCCGGGCGCCCGACGCCGCGCGCCGATCCGACAAGATCGACCGGGCAGGGCCTAGTTGGCAGACGGGACACGCACAGGTCCGGTGATCATGGAGTTGCGACGCTCTGTGATCACTGGGGAGACCTGTGCCTGTACTGCCATCATGGCTGACCGAACCGCTCTGGGACCAATTCGACGCCCTGCTGCCGCAGCGGCCCAAGTTCGATCCCGCCCACCCGCTGGGCTGCCACCGGCGCCGGATTGGTGACCGGATCGTCTTCGACAAGTTGCTGCAAGTCCTTCGGTTCGGCTGCTCGTACGAAGCGATCGCGGACGCCACCTGCTCGGCCAGCACGATCCGCAACCGCCGCGACGAGTGGATACAGCTCGGGCTGTTCACCCGGCTGAAGCAGATCACCCTCGACGCCTACGACCGCATCGTCGGCCTCGTCCTCGACCAGATCGCCGTGGACGGCGCTATCACCAAGGCCCCCGGCGGGGGTGAAGCAGCCGGACGGTCGCCCGTCGACCGGGGCAAGCAGGGCATGAAACGCTCAGGCATCACCGACGGCTACGGCATCCCGCTTGGCCGCGTCCTGAGCGGAGCCAACTGCCACGACTCGCCACTTCTGGCACCAACTCTCGACGTCCTGGCTGGACTTGGACCACTGCCCGACGAAATCACCGTGCACCTCGACGCGGGCTACGACTCGGCCAAGTCGCGCGCCGTGCTCGGGGAGCGGGGCCTGCGTGGCCGGATCGCCCACAAGGGAACCAAGGCACCGGTCCAGGCCACTCAGCGGTGGCATGTCGAGCGCACCCACGCCTGGCAGAACGCCTTCCAGCGGCTGGCGCGCTGCTACGAACGGCGGATCAGCGTCATCGGAGCCTTCTTCGACCTCGCCGACACAATCATCACCGTCCGTAGCCTGATCCGCCGAGCCTGGACCACCCACCGCTGAGGTACACGACCTCGCCGCCGACCATGACCAGCCGCCAATCTGCGCTGGCTCTAAGTCGTTGGTGAACCGGTCGGCCCGCCCCGGACGACGAAGGGGTGTGCGCCGTATGAGCCCCGCCACCCCCGCCACCCCCGTCGCGGTGCTCCGCGCGCTCCTGCGCCCCGACCTGCGCGCGGCCCGCACCCGCCCCTGCCGGCAGCCGGAACGGCGGGGCCGGCCGTCACGGCCGGCCCCGCCGCGTTCCACACCCACATCGAACCGGCCTCGGCTGCGCTGCTGCTGCGGTTCGCCACCGTGCTCGGCACCCTCGGACTCGCCTTTTTTAATGACAGGTTTTCCCTCTGTCGACTCGGGGTTCGCGGAAACCGGTCGGGGCGCCTGAACGGAGGAGGCGCTGGAGCCAGCGGGTACGGGCCTCGCGTGCGTCCCGGCTGAGGGCCGCCTGCGGCGCCATGCCGTCGAAGCCGTGGTAGGCACCGGGCCATACATGCAGTTCAGCCTGGCCGCCGGCGCGCCAGATCGCGTTCGCGTAAGCCACGTCCTCGTCCCGGAACATCTCGGCCGACCCGACCTCGATATAGGCCGGAGGGAGTCCGGAAAGGTCCGTGGCGCGGGAGGGGGCCGCGTAGGGCGGCAGGTCCGCAGCACCGTAGCGGTCACCCAGCAGTGCCTTCCACACGGTCGCGTTGGAGGTGAGGTCCCACACGTCCAGGCCCGTCATCTGATGACTGGAGAAGGTGCTGCCGCGGTCGTCGAGCATCGGGCTCAGCAGCAGTTGCCCCAGTGGCCCCGGACCGCCGCGGTCACGGGCCAGCAGGGCGAGGGCCGCGGCGAGCCCGCCGCCGGCGCTCTTCCCTCCGATGATGATGCGGTCCGCGTCGATGCCCAGTTCGGCCGCCTGGCCGGCCGCCCAGACGAGTCCGGCGTAGCAGTCCTCCAGCGGGCCCGGGTACTGCGTCCGCGGCGCCAACCGGTACTCGACCGAGAGGACAGCCAGCTCCAGCGGGAGGGCCCACTCGCGAAGAATCCGCGGAAGTACGGACCACGCGTTGCCCATGACCATCGCGCCTCCGTGCATGTAGTACAGCAGAGGCAGCGGCCCGACGAGCCCGGACGGCCGCGCGCACACGAGCGTGACATCCGGTCCGTCCGGCGGTCCTGGCACACAGAACTCCGTCACCTCGAAACGGCCGTCGGCGCGGAGGTCCTCGGCCGTCGGCCTGGGCCGGGTCGCGGCATCCCGCTCCTGCCGGGCCTCAAGATTGTCCGGGGTGACCGGCTCCCTCGCCTCCTTGCCCAAGGCCGCGAGCACGACGCTCAGTTCGGGGTCGAAGGGGGGCGCTGCCCTCGGTGCCGGGACAGGGCCGGATTCCGAAGGCGCTCGGTGGACACTCATGACCCACCCCCCGGTCGGACAGCGGCACACCGTCCGCCGTCCCCGCTGAAGCGGCTCGGCTGCATACACGTGCACCCAGGGAACACTCGCCTGAGACCCATACGGCGTAGCCAATCACACACGTCCAGGGGAGGAGTCTCATGCGCGGCCACGGGAGTCTCATGCACGGCAACTATCGAGTGCCGGCGCCGTCCGAAGCCCTCAGGCGCGCCCCGCCGTACACCGCCCCCGCAGCCCGGCGCCCCGTCGCGACGAGGGCCAGGGACACGGCGAGGGAGGCCGCTGCCATCACCGTCATCGCCGTCCCCGGCGAGGTCCGCTGGGCGATGGCACCCGCGAGCGTGGCGGCGACGCCCTGCATGGTGAGCATGCCGGAGGAGTGCAGCCCGAGCGCCTGACCGGTGATCTCGTGCGGGGTCAGGGCCATCAGCCGCTCCTGGAACAGCAGACTCGCCGAGAACCCGACCGAGGCGAGCGTGGTCAGAGCGAACGCCACCGGCAGCGCCGGGTGCGCGGCGAAGAGCAGATACGGGGCGGCCAGGAGCAGTTGCAGCGGGGTCACCAGCCGCCCCCGCCAGTGCCGGGCGATGAACCGGCCCGCCACCGTGTCCCCGATGAGCATCCCCAGTGCGCCGCATGCGAAGAGGAGCCCCGCGTGCTCCGGGGAGTACGGGACGAACAGCGACTCGCAGCCCACGATCAGCCCGTTCGGCACCCAGAGCGCGAGATAGACCCGGCGGCGCGGGCCCGAGGACCACAGCACGGCGTTGGTCCGCCAGGTCTCGGCGACCGACGGCCGCCCGGCGGCGCGCGGCGGGCGGCGCACCAGCCCGAACCGGGCGACGACCGCACCGGTCAGATACAGGGCCGCGGCGACCAGCAGCGTCCCGCGCGCGGACAGCGTCGTCACCAGAAGCCCGCCGAGCGCGAACCCGCCGATCTGCATCAGGCCGACGCACATGTTCAGCATCGAACGCCCCAGCAGGTAACCGTCCTTGGGCAGCACCTCATTGAGCAGGCCGTACCGCGCGCCGCCGCCCACCGCGGCGATCACGCCCTCGATCAGGATGATCGCGAAGACGGCCGGCAGCGGAAGCCCGGGGACGGCGAGGACGGCGGTGGCCAGCCCGAAGGCGAGTGCCATGCCGGTCATCGCCGCCCGTGGCGGCAGCCGGTCCGCCGCCGACATCAGCGCGGTCGCCCCGATCACCTGGGCGAGGGAGGAGCCGAACATGGAGAGGGCCGCGAGCAGCGGCGAGTCGGTCGCGGCATAGACGAGGGTGCCGAGGGCCAGCCCGCTCATCGTCGACCCGGCCACCTGGACGGCGCTGGTCGCGAAGAGCGGTCCGAACTGCGGCGTTCGGAAGAGTTCCCGGTAGGTGCGCATGCCGGGAGTGTCGGGGGCCGTTCGCGGCGACCGTTACTCTTTCGCGCGGAGGCGAAACGTCATGGGCATGTGGCAGATCAACACGGACACGCTCGCGGGGAGCCGGTTCGTCGTCTCGCCCCTCGCCGAGACCGTCTCCGCGCTGAACGCCCTGGAAAGGGGCCGGCCCGAGCACCCCGGCGAGGGGGCCTGGCTCGACGCCCATCTCGCGGCCTACCGCGAACGGCAGGCCGCCGACCCCGTGGCCGCCCGCCTCGTACCGGCGGCGCTCGGCGGCAGCTGGAACGCGGACTTCATCACCCCCACACCGACGGGCGAGGGCGCGCCTTCCTTCGAGGAGGAGCTGGCGCCCGTCCGGGCGACCACGTCCGAGCGCGCCCGAGCGGACCTGGAGGTGTCCATCGGCGGCCGTCCGCTCCCGGCACTCCTGGACCGCGACGACCTGGCCCAGCGCGCCGCCGACGTCCTGCAGTGGGTCTGGGACCGGACCGTACTGCCCAACTGGCCGCGCCGCCGCCGGATCATCGAGGCGGACATCGTCGCGCGGACCGGACAGCTGAGCCAGGGCGGCTGGGCCGCCGCCCTGAGCGGCCTGCGCCCGGGAATGCGATGGCTCGGCGGAAGCCTGCTCCAGATCAACGCGCACGACTACCCGCCGAAGCGACTGGCCGGTGTGCGGCTGCTGTTCGTGCCGGTCACCCAGCGCACGGGCTGGGTCTCCTGGGCCGACGACGCCGAGCGGTACGCGGTCGTCTACCCGTGCTCGGGCGCCCTGGCCGATGCGGGGCGGGCACAGGTGCCCGACAGCCTGGGCCGCCTGCTCGGCCCCGCGCGGGCGGCGGTCCTCGTCCTCCTCGCCGACCCGAAGAGCACCACCCAGCTGGTGGCCCTGACCGGCCAGGGGCTGGGGTCGGTCGGCCGCCACCTCAAGGTCCTGCTGGACAGCGGACTGGCCGGCCGCCGAAGGGCCGGGCGTTCGGTGCTGTACTTCCGCACGGACGTGGGTGACGTACTGGTGGCGGCCCAGCGGGGCGGCTGAGGGGTGCACCTGTGCCAAGGGCGCCGCCGATGAGATCCCGTGGGACGAGGTCACCCGGCTGACCGTGGACGACCACCGGATCGCCATCACCGGTCCCCATTTCCGGCGTCGCATGGAAGGCATCACGCTCAAGGCGGACGGCCACCGGGACAACTACCGGGTCGGCGGGGACAACGCCCTGTACATCGAGACCAAGGGCCTGAGCAGCTGCCGCAACGCGATCATCTGGGCCGTCATGGCCCACTTCGCGGAATCCCTCGGCACGGAAGCGCGGTGACCGTCGCTACGGGCAGGGCCCGCACGGGGCGCGCGGACCAGGCGATCACGGTGACGCCCGCCCGTGCGGTGTAGGCGTACGGTTCGCCGGCCCTGAGCCGTATGACGGCCTCCCACTGGCCGTGGTCGAGCCAGCGGAAGGTGCGGTCGTGGTCCCCGGCGTCGAACCCGGAGAGCAGAGTCCGTACGGAGACCCGCATCCAGATCAGCGCCTGCGTGGGGGTGGCGGCGTGCTCGGCCCGTACGAGCAGGCCGTCGGCGGTGACCTCACACCGCCAGACGTTCCTGAGGAGCTGCGGCCTCATGGTGACTCCGCCCGGCCGATGGACAGGTGGGCCCACACCGTCTTTCCGGGGTCGCGCGGCCGTACGCCCCACTTCTCGGCGATCGCGTCCACGATGACCAGGCCCCGGCCGGAGAGGTCGTCGAGGGTGGGGGTGCGGAGCTCGGGCATCTGCCACTGGTACGAGTCGGACACCTCCAGGACGAGCGTGCCGTTGCGGCGGCGTAACCCCAGCTCGAAGTAGTCACCGGTGCCCTTGGCATGGTTGATGACGTTGGTGCTCAACTCGCTGACGATCAGGGCGGTTTCGTCGATGAGGCCGCCGAGTCTCCACTCGGTGAGGATGTTCTCGGCGTGGTGCCGGGCAGCGGGGACGGAGTCCCTGCGAGCCCGGAATCTCTTGATGTGTGTGCGCCCGGACATGGGTCCCCCAAGGTCGTGGGTGGGCAGGCGAGATCGTGGTCACGGAGTGTGCTCGATTGGCGTCATGGTGTGACGCAAGCCACGCTAGAGTTAGGTTCCGTCGAAAAGCAAGCGGCTCACAAGTGCAAGCTTGCATTCACTCTTGAGTGGCAAGTTGCTGGTGCCCACGGGTAATTCGTGGGCAGACTGGCTTGGAGAGTGAGGGGGACGTATGCCCGCAGGTGGGAAGCCCACGGTTCGCAGTCGCCGGTTGGGGGCGGCGTTGAAGCGCCTGCGCCTGAACGCGCTCCTCGACCAGGAGCACGCCGCGGAGGCGGTGGCCTGTTCGACGGCGAAGATCAGCCGGATCGAGTCGGGAGCCGTCAGCGCCCGGGTGGGCGATGTGCGCGTGTTGCTCGACCTGTACGAGGTTGAGGACGAGGCCGAGCGCAAGCTGTTGGAGAAGCTGGCCCGTGACAGCAACAAGCGTGGCTGGTGGATGGACTTCGACGCGGGGCAACCCATGCGGGAGATCCTGGGCGACTTCCTCTCGCTGGAGTCCGACGCGACGTACATCCGCACGTGGCAGCCGCTGCTGGTGCCGGGTCTGCTTCAAACCCCCGGCTACACACGAGCCTTGACCGACGCCAGTCCGGACGTCGTTGATGACGCGGCGGCCGACCTGGTCGTCAAGGTTCGGCAGGAGCGTCGCCGGGTGTTCGAGGAGAGCGGTGCGCGCTTCGCTGCTGTCATCTGGGAGCCGGCCCTCAGCGGGCCGATGCCCGACCCGACGGTCCACCGGGAGCAGTTGGCCCATCTCATCAGGATGGCCAAGCAACCGAACGTGACCGTTCAGGTCTTGCCCAGCAGTGAATGGAGCGCGGCCAGGGTGTCACCGCCGTTCGTCGGGCTCTCGTACGCGAACGAGACGACCCCGGAAGTCGTGGTTCTCGATGCCGTGTCCAATTGCGTCATCCTTGAGGAACGCGAAGTCATGGCTGGCTACGTCCATGCCTTTGACACCCTCAGGTCCGCCGCACTTACCCCGACCAAGAGCGTCGCCTTCATCCGGGCGAGGATGGACGGCCTGGCCATAGAGAACGAGGAATTGTGAGCAGTCGGACCATCATCACCCGTTTCGTGAAGTCGTCGTACTCCTCCGGAGGGCAGGGCACCGAATGCCTGGAGGTCGCCCACACCGCCGACGGCGGCCGGGCCGTCCGGGACAGCAAGAACCCTGACGGTGGGCTCCAGTTCTACGCCCCCGAGGGGTGGGCCGCGTTCATCGACGGGGTGAAGGGCGGGGACTTCACGGGCTGAGCCGGTCCGCGACCTCGGCCACGTCCTCGACGCTCACCACGCCCTCGCATGCCACCGCGTTCTTCGTGCCGAAGCTCACCTTGTTCTTGTACTCCGGCTCGCGCCGGTACGTCGCAAGGGTCCGGACCGGTGCCGGGCCCCGGCGGCGGCCGGTCGTCCGGTGGAAGTCCGTCCGCAGGTCCACACCACCGCTCCCGTGGTTCGGCGTCCGGCGGGTGGGGGCATTGTCGTCGGCGTGGGTGAGACCGGTGCGATGTCCGACCGGGTGGGCCGGTCACTCGGTCGATCACCAATCGGTGAGATCCACCACGTACGTGCAGTGCGGGTCGTCCGCGCCCGCGGATGTGCGCCACTCCTCGCCGAGCAGTGAGGGCAGAGCGGCCAGCAGGGCGGTCAGCGCGCCACCCGGGTGTACGTCGGCGGCGATCACGCCGGACACATCCTCGCTGTCCAGATACAGACGCAGCGGGCCTCGTTCCATGAACAGGAACCCACGCAAACGCGCCGCGTGCCGCTCTTCGGCTGACGGATATGCCAAGCATCTCAGGAGAGTGAAGGACCAGTCGTCAGGCGTGAACGGAGCTGCCTCGACAGTCGTCGGATCCACGCGGAGCAGGGGCATCCCCATGGTCGAGCCGACTCTGCTCCGAGGGTAAATGTGTGTTCCGGTGTGCGCGCTGCGCAGGATGCCGACAATGTCGTGAGCGGTGAGCAGTTCATCGCCCAGACGGAGAGGGATTTCATAGGCGGTCAGCCGGTCGGGGGCGCGTTCGCCGTTGTCACCGAGAGCGACGCGGACCGCTGCGGCTGCCGAGGGCGCGGGCAGAACCCCCCGCACGTGCTGATCATCGACCAGAGGCGCGTAGACCAGGTGCAGCAGAAGGGCTGCGATATCAGCCTGCAGCTCCTCGATCTCTTCCGTGTCTTCACTCACCGTGTTACTCATTCACCCAGTTCGGGCACTTACGCATGCCATTGCAATATGCCGTGATCACACCGACTGTTTGCCCGCGCCCTGCGTCGTACCGTCCGTCGTCCGTCTTGCGGGCGTACCGGACCTTGACAATGATCTTCACCCTGCCGTACTGACGATTCGAGGCGTACCCCCAGTATTGGAGGTTCGCGCCATCCTTCTTGTCGACCTTGTCCGACAGCGGGATGCTGACAAGCGCGCACTTCTTGATGTTGTGCTTTCCGGAGAAATGATTCCAGCCCAGCTCGCCGTTACCGATGCGCGTGGGGATGTGTCGGCCGTCCGGGTCGGTTGCTTTGCACTTGATGCTCTTGTTCCACCATGGACCTGCGTGGGCTGGGGTGGCGAAGCCGACGAGGAGCACTGTCGCCATGGCGACAGGCGGCGCGAACGCAGTGATCTTCTTCACGTGGTGACTATGGCATCGGCGAGAAGGGTATGTGGGGCGCCGAAATCCCATTTACCTCTATGGAGTTACATATCCGACTATGGTTCAGGTGTGATCTCTGATTTCGGGGTCCTGCTTCTCCGGGGGCTGGGTGAGGCCGGCATCGACGGTGCGAAGGCCGGGGCCTTCAGTGACGGAGCCACTCCGCGACCTCGGCCACGTCCCCGACGGTCACCACGCCCTCGCAGACCACCGCGTTCTTCGCGCCGAAGCTCACCTTGTTCTTGTACTCCGGCTCGCGCCGGTACGTGGCCAGGGTCCGGATCGGTTCCGGGCCCGCGCGGCGGCCGGTGCGCTGGTCGACGAGCGGGACGTTGCACCGCATCGCCCGTACCGAATGGGCAAGCTCCACGGAACCGAGGACCATCCGGCGCACCCGGTCCTCGAAGTGGGGTTCGTCGTGGCCGGTCAGGACGATGTTGGGGCGGAAGCGGTCCATCGGGACGGGGGCCGCGTCGCCCCGGGCGGTGATGCGGGCGTTGAGGTCGTCCAGGGAGGCCGTCGAGGCGACCAGCACCGCGTGCGCGTCGGCGAAGTTGACCTTGCCGGGGGTGTCGCCCCAGCCGTCCCGGTCGAAGCCGGGGGCCACCCGTACCAGACGGGACTTGGCGCCGAGCGCGTCGGAGAACCATTCCGCGACCTCGTCCCCCTGGTCGACGGCCGCGCCGAGCGGCCGGTCGAACATGCTGACCTCGCGGCGCGGACCGTCCCGGTCGATGTCCAGACGCAGCGGCTCGACGCCCTCGGCGGACAGGGTCAACACGGCTCCGGCATCCAGGACTTCGACCCTGACCGCGGCCATCGAGGGGTGCGTGCGCTGGCTGCGGAAGGCGCCGTCCGCCGCGTCCACCACCATGAACGTCCGGTCGTGTTCGAGGCCGGTCCCGAGGACCTGCACAGAATCGACCATGGTCCCGGCGCAGCCCTTGACCGGGTAGTACGCCAGCGCTCGGACGGTGATCGTCATGATGTCCCCTCCGGGGCAGCCGCTTCGAGGTCGTCGACGCTGCCGGACATGATGGTGCGGATGTGTCGGGTGAGGTGCTCGGTGGGCCAGTCCCACCAGGCGATGGCGAGGAGCCGGGCAACGGTCTTCTCGTCGTACCGGGTGCGGATCAGTCGGGCCGGATTGCCGCCGACGATGCCGTAGTCCGGTACGTCGGCGGTGACGACCGATCCGGCGCCGATGATCGCGCCGTGCCCGATCCGTACGCCCGGCATCACCATGGAGTTGTAGCCGAACCAGACGTCGTTGCCGACGACCGTGTCTCCCCTGCCCGGCAGCCCGGTCAGCAGGTCGAAATGCTCGGCCCAGGAGCCGCCCATGGTGGGAAACGGGAACGTGGACGGGCCGTCCATCCGGTGGTTGGCGCCGTTCATGATGAACCGCACCCCCGTTCCCAGCGCGCAGAACTTCCCGATGACGAGCTTTTCCGGGCCGTAGTGGTACAGCACGTTGCGGGTCTCGAACGCGGTCGCGTCGTCGGGGTCGTCGTAGTACGAGTAGTCCCCGACCTCGATCAGATCGGACTTCACCAGCGGCTTCAGCTGCACGACCCGGGGCTGGCCGGGCATCGGATGGAGAACGGCGGGGTCGGCGGGGGCGGGATGCATGGCGCCCATCATTGCATTCACCTCGCATGAGGTAAGTTCCCTTTGGGAACTCACGTGATGCCGAGAGAGGAACATGCCATGACACAGGCGCGGTGGACCGAGGTCGACGACTACTTCAACGGCCTGCTGGTGGGCGCGGACGAAGCGCTGGACGCGGCCGTGGAGGCCAGTGACGAGGCCGGGCTCCCGGCGATCCAGGTCGCCGCCAACCAGGGCAAGCTCCTGAATCTGCTGGCCCGGCTCCAGGGGGCGCGCACCGTGCTGGAGATCGGCACCCTGGGCGGCTACAGCACCATCTGGCTGGCCCGCGCGCTGCCCGAGGGCGGCAGGCTCGTGACGCTCGAATCCGATCCGGAGTGCGCCGAGGTGGCGCGCGGGAACATCGAGCGCGCCGGCCTGTCGGAGGTCGTCGAGATCCGGGTCGGCCGGGCCCTCGACACGCTGCCGGAGCTCGCGGAGGAGGGGTACGGGCCGTTCGACGTCGTGTTCATCGACGCCGACAAGCCGAGCAACCCCGACTACCTGGCCTGGTCGCTGAAGCTGACCCGGCCCGGCAGCCTGATCGTCGCCGACAACGTCGTACGCGACGGCGAGGTGGTCGACGGTGCCAGCGACGACCCCAAGGTGCAGGGTGTACGCCGGTTCACCGAACTCGTCGCGGCCGAACCGAGGTTGACCGCGACCGCGTTGCAGACCGTCGGGAGCAAGGGCTACGACGGGCTGATGATGGCGCTGGTCACCGGCTGACATCCGCTGTCATCGGCCAAGATGCCCGCGATGAGCGGGGCGCCGGCCGGTCGGGGGAGTGTTCCCGCCCCCGCGCGCGACGAGACAGGAGGGTCCTCGCCCGTCCCGTTCGGACAAGGGCCCCTTCACCTCGCCTGCCCGGTGCCCTCCTCCGGACCGGGCAGCCGCCATCCGTAGGGGAAGAAGTCCCCGCCCCATCGGGACGGGTCGCCCAGCTCGTCGGCGGCGTCGGGGGCTCTCAGGGGGCAGCGGTGGCGCAGGAGTTCGCGCCGTTCAGCCGGAGTCAGCAGCCGCTCCTCGTCGCCGAGGTGCGCCGGGTCGTCGATATCCGTGTGCTCGATCACATTGAGACGCGTGGATGTGGGTGTCCGGTAGTCGAGACGGAGATCGGTCCCCCACTGCGAATTGCTTCCCCAGCCGTGGGACAGGTCGACGGTCGGGCGGTACCGGCGCAGATACGTCCAGTACAGCGGGGAGCAGTCGGCGATGCCGCGCCGGGCGTGGTGAGCCCCGGCCCGGACCCGGACGCCGGCCCGGCTGAAGAGCAGCTGCCCGAGCATCAGCCCCGGCCACACCACTTCCGTGATCCGGATCGGCTCGTCCGGATCGTCGCTCTGCTCCACCTCGGTGATCTCGTGCCGGAACGGGTCGAAGCCGGTGCCGTCGAACGGACTCATGCCCAGGGTGGTGAACAACTCCAGGTATTCGGCGGGGGAGACCACCGGCCATCCGTCGTACGTACTGAGCGCACCGGCCCACGGTCGTGTGCCGTCCGGGTCCGGCGCGGGCTGGAAGTGGTGGAGGAGGACATCGCTGACGCGACTGAGGGCGTAGAGCTCGTGGCGGAGATAGAGATCCGGCCGCTCGGGCACCTTCTCGCCGGTGCGCCAGGCGCCGTCGGCGGAGGCACGCGCGATCGCGTCGCGGTAGTTCCGTCCGGCCTTTGCCAGCCACGGTACGACCACCTGGCCGAAGGCATCCGATCCTTCGTGGTCGACCAGGGTGCGGAAGAGTTCGCGGGCGTTGGTCTCGTCCTCGTACATGCGCAGAGCCTAGGAGCGAACAACGGGCCGGTCGACGGATTGACGCCTCGACGTCCTGGCCGGAGAGGTGTGCGGCCCGAAGCGCGCCTCGCGCGGGAACCAGGCGTCGGCGGTCCCGCGCCGCCCGAAGTGGTGGAAAGCCTCCAAGAGCGGCTGAGCATTACTGTGCCTGACGAGGCGACCGTCCGTGTTCGCGCGGTCGCAGACTTGCAGGGTGTGGTGCGGGCCTCCGCGCCGCCACCTCCATTCGTGACGACCCGAAGGGCCCGAGCCCATGAGCGAACGTGTCATCGTCCCCAAGAACCGTGGCTTCCTCTTCCTCGACTCCCACCCGGCCGGCTGCGAGCGCCTGGTGAAGGACATGTGGCAGGCCGTCCCCGCGCCCTCCCGGGTGCCGGACCGGGCACCCGTGGCACTGGTCATCGGCTCCTCCGCCGGGTACGGGCTGGCCGCGACGATCGCCGGTCTCGCCCGTGCCGGTATCCGTGGGATCGGGGTCTGCTTCGAGAAGGCCCCCGGACGGCGCACGGGTACGGCCGGCTGGTACCGCACGGCCGCGACCGCCGAACTCGCCCGTCGGCACGGCCACGACATGGTGTTCCTCAACGGGGACGCGTTCTCCGACGAGATGAAGCACCAGGTCGCCCAAGTGCTGGAGGAGCGTTTCGGCGGCCGTCTGGACCACCTGATCTACTCGGTGGCCGCCCCGCGCCGCACCGACCCCGACACCGGGACCACCTACGCGTCCGTCCTCAAGCCTGTCGGCGAGGCGTACAGCACCAAGACCCTCGTCTTCGACGACCGGGGCGCCGGCGAGGTGCGGGAGGTCGAGACGCAGCCCGCCGACGGCGACGACATCGAGCAGACCGTCGCCGTCATGGGCGGAACCGACTGGGAGCGGTGGATCGACCATCTCGCCGACCGCGGGCTGCTCGCCGATGGATTCAGCACCGCCGCCCTCTCCTACATCGGCTCCCCCCTGACGGCCGCGATCTACCGGCAGGGCACCATTGGCGCCGCCAAGTCCCACCTCGAACAGACCGCCCGCACCCTCGACGAGCGGCTCGCGAAGCTGGTCGACGGACGCGCGGTCACCTCTGTCAACGCGGCCGCCGTCACCCAGTCCTCGACCGCGATCCCCGGCATCGGCCTCTACGTCGGGTTGCTCCGCGGCGTCCTCGGCGACGCCATGGTCCCGCCGATCGGGCAGCTCACCGACCTGTGGGACCAGCTCACCGGCGTCCGCCCGCTCGACCTCGACGACGAAGGACGCGTGCGCCTGGACACCTGGGAACTCGATCCTGCCGTCCAGGCGGCCGTCACCGAGCGGTGGAACGCCGCCACCACCGAGAACATCACCGAACTCGCCGACCTCGACTGGTTCCACGCCGAAGTGCAGCGCCTGTACGGGTTCGCCGTGCCCGGCATCGACTACGCCGCGCCGGTCGAGACCGACATCGCCTGGCCGGACGCCGTCACCCTCTGAGCCGCACCGACGACTGCGCTGGTCACGGGCCATGGCTCCCCTGACATGCTTGTAGCGATCATGACGAGCAGTCGAAGAGGTGGGGTGTGTCCAGGGTGGGGATCGCGAGAAGGACATGGGCGGCGCTGTTCGCCGTCGCGATGATGGGCGGGATGACAGGGTGCGGTGCGGGGAACGACAGTGGGGCCGGGGCGGAAGGCGGGGCGTCCGCCTCGGCCCCCGTGAGTGACGTGCGGGCGCTGGAACTGCCCTTCGAGTGAACGGATAGTAGTCGGCGGGGGCGGTCCCTGCCTGCCCGGACCGGACCGCCCCGGGGCGGGTGCGCGGGTAAAGAGTTCGACGGGCCGGGCGGATCCGGTCATGATCGGACGCATGACTTTGCACGTGATCGACCCGGTTCGTATCGGTACCGAACAGCTGCCGGGAGGGCGGCAGCTGGGCTGGGCCGAGTGGGGACCGGCGGACGGGGTGCCGGTGCTGCTGTCGCCGGGGGCGGCCACCAGCAGGCATCTGGGGTTCGGTGACGACGTGGCGGCCGACCTCGGCGTGCGGCTGATCTCGCTCGACCGTCCGGGGCTGGGTGTTTCCTCGCCCCTGCCGGGCCGTACCTTCGACGACTTCGCCGACGACATCCGCGCGTTCGCCGCCCTGCGCGGCCTGGGGCGGCCCCTGATGGTCGGCAACTCGCAGGGTGCGCCGTTCGCGCTGGCGTGCGCCGCTGCCGGAGCGGTCGGCGCGCTCGCGGTGGTCTCCGGCGCGGACGAGGTCGCCGAGCCGTGCTTCGCCGACGCGCTGCCGGAGGAGCTGCGCCGACTCGTCGACCTGGCGGTGTCCGATCCGGCCGCCGCCGAGCAGGTCTTCGCCGGGTTCACCGCGCAGGCGATGTGGGACATGGTCATGTCCGGGAGTCCGGAGTGCGACCTCGCCGTCTATCAGCAGCCCGCGTTCGCGGCCGCCTACCGCCAGGCCCTCGACGAAGCCTTCGCGCAGGGAGCGGCCGGTTACGCCCGGGACACCGTCCTGGCCATGGGGCACTGGGGGATCGGGCTGTCGGACATCGCCGTACCCGTCGACCTCTGGTACGGGGGGAAGGACACCGGTCACTCGCCGGATCAAGGGGCCCGGCTGGCCTCGCGCATCCCGGGCGCGGTCCGGCACCTGGTACCGGAGGCCGGCGGGGCGGTGCTCTGGACCCACGCCGGGCAGGTGCTGAGCACGCTGCTGGGGCGCGCCGCAGGCCGTTGAGCCGCCGGGCGCACAGAAGGGCCCCCGCCTGCACGTCCAGGCGGGGGTCCTTCCTTCATCCGCCTGCCCGGTGAAGGTTGAGAAGACGATCACGAGGCAGGACGTTCAGGTGTCTCCCGGTCAGGGGGCGAGCAGCAGCACGTCGGCGCGCTCCTTGGCGGCCGCGTAACGCTTCGCCACGTCCTGCCAGTTGACGACGGCCCACATCGCCTCGATGAAGTCGACCTTCTGGTTCTTGTACTGGAGGTAGAAGGCGTGCTCCCAGGCGTCGAAGACCAGGACCGGGACGGAGCCCTGGCCGACATTGCCCTGGTGGTCGTAGACCTGCTCGACGATCAGCTTTCCGCTGACCGGCTCGTAGGCGAGGACGCCCCAGCCGGAACCCTGCGTGGTGGCCGCGGCCTTCGTCAGCTGGGACTTGAAACCGGCGAACGAGCCGAACGACTCGGTGATCGCGTCCGCCAGGTCACCGACACCGTCGGCCGCGAGGGGCTCGCCGCCGCCGTCGCCGGTCATGTTGTGCCAGTAGATCGAGTGCAGGATGTGGCCGGAGAGGTGGAACGCGAGGTTCTTCTGGAGCCCGTTGATCGCCCCCCAGGCATCCTTGTCGCGCGCCTCCGCCAGCTGCTCCAGGGTGTCGTTCGCACCCTTCACATAGGCGGCGTGGTGCTTGTCGTGGTGGAGCTCGATGATCTGCGGATTGATGACCGGTTCGAGCGCCGCGTAGTCGTACGGGAGTTCCGGGAGCGTGTACGTGGCCATGTGGTCGAACCCTCCAGCTGCTGTCCTGTTGTTATTGCAACCTATATGCAAGAGCAGGCTAACAGGAGGAGGGGGAGAAGGTGATCAGCCCTTCGGCTTAGGACCGGGGGTGCGTCGTCACGCGTGGGCGCGGCCGGGCACGCACCGCTCCGTCACGCACGGGCCCGCGCACGGGCCTCGGTGAGCCGGGCCAGATGGTCCTCGTACGCCTTCGCGTAGAACACCGCCCGCGCCGGGTCCGGTTCGACCACCGTCGTCGGGGCCGTCCAGGCGGCCGTGTCCAGCTCCGCGCCGAAGCGCCGCGCCGCCGCGAGCACCGCGCCCCGCGCACCGACCTCGCCCTCCACGATCCGGACCGGCCGGCCCAGTACGTCCGCGAACAGGCGCATCCAGGCGGGGGAGCGGGTGCCGCCGCCGCACAGGGCGAGGGTGCCGGTGAGGCCCGCGGCCTCCAGGCAGTGGCGGGCGGCGAAGCCGATGCCCTCGCAGACCGCGCGGATCAGATCCGCCGGGGTGGTCTCCAGGGACACACCGGTGAGCTCGGCGCGCAGCCGCGGCTCGACGAACGGGGCGCGCTCGCCGGACGGGGCGAAGTAGGGGAGTACCCGGACACCGTTCGCCCCGGGCGCAGTGGCGGCGAGCAGGGAGTCGACCTCCGTGTGACGTACGCCCGTGGTGTTCAGGACCCAGTCGAGGGCCGCGGTACCGACCATCGCGGGCATGGCACGCAGCCAGTGGCCGGGTCGGTCGGTGGAGATGTGCAGACCGGCGGGCTCGCCGTCCAGGTCGAGCCGCTCGGTGGCCACCAGGGCGGCCAGGCAGGTGCCGACGATCAGCAGACCGTCACCGGGCCGGGTGACGCCCGCGCCGAGGGCGCAGGCCGGCAGATCGTACGGGCCGTTGGAGATCCGTACCCCGGAGGAGAGTTCGGCGGTGGCGACCGGGTCGCTGACCGGGGCGAGGAGCGAGGCCCGGTGGTCGAGGCCGAGCGCGGCCACCACGTCGGAGGAGTACGTACGGGTCATCGGGTCCAGGAACGGCATCGACGCGTCGGACACGTCCGTGGCACGCACCCCGGTCAGCCGCTGGAACACCATGTCCTTGCAGTACAGCGCGGTCGTCGCCGCGTCGAGCGAGGCCGGGTCGTGACGGTCGAGCCAGGCCAGCAACGGGCCCGGACAGCCCGGGAACATCGCGCTGCCGGTGCGCCGGTACACCGCCCCGAAGACACCGGACGCCTGCCAGGCGTCGACCAGCTCATGGGCGCGGCCGTCCATCCAGGAGATCGCCGTACGGACCGGCCGTCCCGCCGCGTCGACCAGCCAGACCCCGTCGCCCTGGCCGGTGAGACCGGCGAACGCGACCCCGTCGGAGCCCAGCGCGGCCAGGACCTCGCAGACCGCCCCGTACACCTCGTCCATGTCCTGTTCCACGCAACCGCCGTGGATCGTGAGTCCCACCGGGCGGGACTCGACGGCCAGCGTGCGCCCGCGCGGGTCGAAGGCCGCGGCCTTCACCACGGAGGTGCCGACATCGATGCCGATGTATCGCGTCATGGGTCCGGTCATGGTTCCGGCCCTCCTCACAGCGCGTGGGCGAGAGGTTCGTCCCGCACATAGCGCGCCACCTCGGCCGCGGCGATCCGGGCCGCCTTCCGCGCGACGGCCCGGCTGGCGCCCGCCACGTGCGGGGTCATCAGCAGACGCGGGGTGCGGAAGAGCCGCGACTCGGCCGGAGGCGGTTCCTGCTCGTACGTGTCCAGCGCCGCGGCCCGCAACCGCCCCGAGTCCAGGGCGTCGCACAGCGCCTCCGTGTCCAGCAGCCCGCCGCGGGCCGCGTTGACCAGAACCGCGCCGCGCGGCAGCAGGGCCAGCTCGCGGGCGCCGATGAGATGCCGGGTCTCCGGGGTGAGCCTGGCGTGCAGGGTGAGGACACGGGAGCGGTCCAGGAGCGCCTCCAGCGAGGGGGCGCGCATGCCGTGGACGTCGCCGCGCACATACGGGTCGTACACCTCGACCTCGGCGCCGAACGCGGAGAGCACCCGGGCGACCCGGCTGCCCACCGCCCCGTAGCCGATCAGGCCGACGGGGGTGTCCTCCAGCTCCAGGCCGCAGTTCTCGTAGGTGTAGTGGGAGGCGTCCCAGCGGCCGTCGGCGGCGAGGGAGCGGTGGGCCTCGGGGATGCGGCGCAGGGCGCAGAGCATCAGTCCCACGGTGAACTCCGCGGTCGCCGCCGCGTTGCGGCCGGGCGCGAAGCAGACCCGCACCCCCCGGGCCCGTGCCGCGGCCGCGTTCACATTGACCGGGCCGCCCCGGCAGACCACGACCAGCCGCAGATCGGGTGCGGCGGCCAGGACCCGCTCGGTGAACGGGCCCATCTGCGTCACGCACACCTCCACCCCGTCCAGGGCGGCGATCAGCGCGTCCTCGGCGTCGCTCGCCTCGTCGACCTCGGCGACCTTGCCGAAGGGCTCCAGGGGCCAGGGGAGGGTGAGTTCGGTGAGGCGAGGCTCCGTGCCGAGAGGGCCGAGGGCGTGTTGCAGGGCTTCGGCGATCAGGGAGTTGCGGACGAAATGGTCACCGGCGACCAGAATTCTCGTCGTGGGGCGGACCGTCGTGGGGCGGTTCATCGCAGAGCGTCTCCTGTCCGGGCGTCGAAGACATGGATGTGCCGGGGATCGGCGGTGATGCGTACGCTGTCGTCCCGGTCGAGCCGTACCTCCGGACCGGTCACGGCGACCAGGGGCTCCGCCACCCCGTCGAGCGAGAGCGTGGCGATGCCGGATTCCAGCAGGGGTTCATGGGCGGCGACCCGGGCCCGTACACCGGTGTCGTCCAGGCGCAGGTCCTCCGGGCGGATGCCGAGCACCACCGCGCGTCCCGCCGCCGGGCGGTGCGGTACGGGGATGCGCACGGAGTCCGAGAGCCGCACCCCGCCCGCCCCGTCGGCCGTGCCCGGCAGCAGATTGATCGCCGGTTCCCCGACGAAGTCGGCGACGAACAGATTCACCGGCGCGTCGTAGATCTCCTCGGGGGTGTCCAGCTGCTGGATCTCGCCGTCCCGCATCACCGCGATCCGGTCGGCGAGCGACAGCGCCTCCTCCTGATCGTGCGTGACGAGGATGGTGGTGTGGCCGCTGTCGCGCTGGATGCGCTTCAACTCCCGTCGGGTGGTGTCGCGCTGGGCGGCGTCCAGATGGGACAGCGGCTCGTCGAGCAGCAGCACGTCCGGGGCGCGGATCAGGGCGCGGGCCAGGGCGACCCGCTGCTTCTGGCCGCTGGAGAGCCCGGCGGGGCGGGCGTCCAGCAGTTCCGTGATCCCGATGCGTGCGGCCATGTCGGCGACCCGGCGGCGGATCTCGGCCCGCCCGTGGCGGCGCCGGGCGGCGAGTCCGAATCCGAGGTTCTCCGCGACCGTCAGCGGCGGGTACAGGGCGTAGTTCTCGAACGCCACCCCGATGTTGCGCCGCTGGGCGGGGAGCCCCACCACCGAGGTGCCGCCGATGAGGATGTCGCCGCCGGTGACCGGCTCCAGTCCGGCGATCATCCGTAAGGTGGTGGACTTGCCGCAGCCGGACGGGCCGAGCAGCCCCAGCAGTTCGCCGGAGCGCAGCTCGATGTCGAGGGAGCGGACCGCTTCGACGGCGGCCCGGCCACGTCCGGTGTAGGTCTTGCGCAGTGCGCGCAGGACCAGTTCAGTCATCCGTCATCGCCGCCTCCCGTTCCGGACTCGCGGCCGGTGCCGCAGACCTCGTAGGGCACCTTGTGCTCGTCGAGTTCACGCAGGTCCCGCTCGGACGCCCCGTCGTCGACCAGCAGCAGATCGAACCGGGAGAGCGGGGCGAGCCGGTGCAGGGCGACCCGGCCCAGCTTGGAGTGGTCGAGCAGCAGCACATTGCGGCTCGCCGAGTCGAGCATCGCCCGCTTCACGGAGACGATGTGCTGCTCCTGGTGGTAGGCGTAACCGCCGGACGCGGCCGAGGTGGAGGTGAAGCAGATGTCGACCTGGAGCGACTGCACCGCCTCCACGCACGAGACGCCGAGGAAGGAGGAGTGCAGCGGGTCGAAATCGCCACCGAGGCCCATCAGATGGATGCCGCGCTCCTGCGACAGCAGGTTGATCGCCTCCAGGAAGTTGGTGACGACGGTCAGCGGGGTGATCGAGCGCAGTCTGCGCGCTATCTCCAGGGTGGACGTCGAGTCGTCGAGCATCACCGCCATGCCCGGCTCTATGAGCCGCAGGGCCCGTTCGGCGACGGCGGCCTTCTCGGCGCGCATCGTCTTCAGCCGGTAGGAGACGTTCGACTCGAAGACCCCGGACGGCTGGGCGGTGACACCGCCGCGGAACTTGCGGACGATGCCCTGCCGTTCCAGCTCGTCCAGATCCCGGTGGATGGTCATCAGACTGACGTCGAAGCGTTCCGCCAGCTCGGCGGCGCTCACCTCGCCCTGTGCGAGGACGTACTCGGCTATGGATGCCTGGCGCGGGGCGGGGCCCCGCTGCGGAACGTTGCTCACGTGCTGATCCTTCGTCCTGGACGTGCCGGCCGGTCGGCCTCGAACAGCAGCAGACTCTCAGGCGGTACGGAGAGCCGGACCGGGCGGTCGGGGCTCAGGCCCGCCGCGTCGGCGCGCGGGACGACGAGGGACAGCCGCTGTCCGCCGATCCGGACGGTGACCTCGGTGGCCCGGCCCAGCAGCTCGGTCACATGGACGGCCCCGGTCAGTGCCAGGCCCTCGCACCTGCCGGCGCCGGCCGGCCGCGCACCGGGGCCCTTGTCGGTACCGGTCCTCGCCAGGGACGGGTCCTCGCCGGTCGGCTCAGGGCCGGGGCCGGTGTCAGCCGGTCCCGCACCCGGGCCCTCGCCGGGCCCCAGGAGCCGGATGTCCCGCGGCCGTACGCCCAGTTGGACCGCGGTTCCGGGCGGTGCGGGCACCCTCAGCGGCAGCTCGTACGCCCCGTCCGGCGATCGGAAGTGCCCCTCGGGCGTCACCGTGCCCGGCAGCAGATTGATCCGGGGTCTGCCGAAAGACCGGGCGACGAAGGTGTCGTACGGGCGGTGCCACAGCTCCTCGCGGGTGCCGGTCTGCACCATGCGCCCGTCGCTGATCACCCCGATCCGGTCCCCGAGCGCCAGCGCCTCCACCGAGTCGTGGGTGACGTACAGCGTGGTCGTGCTCCGGACCGAGCCGATCGCCTTCAGCTCCGCGCGCATCGCCTGCCGCAGCTTCGCGTCGAGATGCGACAGCGGCTCGTCGAGCAGGAACGCGCGGGCCGGCCGGACCAGCACCCGGCCGAGCGCCACCCGCTGCCGCTGACCGTTGGAGAGCCGACCCACCGGACGGTCCAACAGGGCTCCGATCCCGAGGAGTTCGGCGACCTCCCCGATCCGCTCGCGCGCCTCGTGCGCGGGGAGGCGGTGGCGCGGCGAGCGGAGCGGGGAGGCGAGATTGTCGTACGCGGTGCGGTGCGGGTACAGGGCGTACGACTCGAAACACATGGCCACGCCCCGGTCGTACGGCTCCACGCCCGCCATGTCCGTCCCGCCCAGCTCGACCGTCCCGGCCTGTGGCACCTCCAGGCCCGCGATCGTCTTGAGCGTGGTCGTCTTCCCGGCGCCGGAGGGGCCGAGCAGGCAGAAGAACTCGCCCTCGGCCACCTCCAGGTCCATACCGTCGAGCGCGGTGTTCCTCCCGTACCGCTTGCTGACCCCGCGCAGCGTGATCGCCGCCGGGCCGCTCACGACTTCACCGCCCCGAACGACAGCCCGCGCACCAGATACCGCTGGATGGTGAGCGCCAGCAGCAGCGGCGGGACCACCGAGACCAGGGCCGCCGCGGCTGTGAGGTTGTACTTGGGCCGGTCGCCGCCGAGGAAGGACAGCGCGCCGACCGTCACCGTCTGGGCGTTCGACGAGGTGAGGATCAGCGGGAAGACGAAGTTGTTCCACGCGAAGATGAACGCCAGCAGCGAGACGGCCGCGATGCCCGGTTTCACCAGCGGCAGCGCGACCTTGAAGAATGCCTGCTTGCGGGTGTAGCCGTCCAGCAGGGCCGCCTGCTCCAGTTCGGGGGACAGGTCGGAGAAGTACGACCGCGTGATCCAGACGATCAGCGGGAGGGTCACCAGTTGCAGCACCCACACCATGCCGACATACGTGTCGAAGAGCCCGAGCTTCTGGTAGAGCACGAACAGCGGGATGATGACGGTGAGTTCGGGTGCGAAGCGGAACGAGAGCAGGGTGAACATCAGGTTCTCCGAGCCGCGGAACCGCCACCGCGCGGCGGCGTACGCGGCGGGCAGCCCGATCACCAGTGACAGCGCGACCGCGCCCAGCGACACGACCAGGCTGTTCACGAAGAACCGCACGAACGGCACGCCCTGGTCGTCCCCGGCGCCGAGGACCGTGCGGTAGGAGTCCAAGGTCGGGGTGAACGAGAAGTACGTACTGAACAGCTCGTTCGTCGGCTTCAGCGACAGGATCACCATCCAGGCGACCGGGAACAGCGCGAAGACGAAGTAGAGGATCAGCGCCAGGTCGGCGGCGACGGCGAGCACCCTGCGCCTCATGCCGGCACCTCCGCGTCCGGCCCCCTTACGTCCGCGTCTCATCCCGGCACCTCCGCCGCCCGGTTCTGGATCCGGCCCAGATAGCGCACCAGCACCATCGTGACCAGGTACACCACGGCCCAGAGCACGATCATGTAGCTGATCCCGAACGAGTAGCGCTGGAAGCGGATCGCCTCCAGATAGGCCCGGATCTGGAGGACCATCGTGGAGTCACCGGGGCCGCCCTCGGTCAGCGCGTAGATGATGTCGAAGACCTTCAGCGAGTCCATGAACCGGAAGATCACGGCGACCAGGACGTACGGCCACAGCATCGGCAGGGTGAGGCGCCGGAAGGTGAACCACCAGCCCGCCCCGTCGACCGCCGCCGCCTCGAACGGCGAGGCGGGCAGCGAGCGCAGTCCGGCCAGCGCGAGGATCGCGACGAACGGGGTGTAGACCCACACGTCCACGGCGATCGACGACAGCAGCGCGCCCGTCGGGGTGTCCGTCCACTGCACACCACCGAGGCCGAACGGCTTGAGCAGATGGTTGATGACGCCGACCGACGGCTGGAGCATCAGCTTCCACATGATCGCGGCGATCACCGGCGCGATCATCAGCGGCAGGATCAGGATCTTCTCCAGCACCCGGCCGACGAGGCTCGCCCGGTGCAGCAGCAGGGCCACGGCCACTCCGAGCACGGTCTCGACGGCCGCGGCGCCGAGTGCGTACAGCGTCGTCACCCGCGCCGAGTCCCAGAACGAGGGCTGGGTGAGGATCCGCCGGTAGTTCTCGATGCCGACCAGGTCCGGCCGCGGTTTGCTCGCCGCGAAGTCGAACACCGTGTAGTAGAGGCCGAGTCCGAACGGGTAGAGGATGCCGCCGGTCAGCAGCAGCGCGGGCACGATCAGCAGATACGGCCGCAGCGAGCGGCGCCACGCCGGTACCGCCCGCGCCGCCCGCTTCCCGTCCCCTGTGCCGGAGGCCGCCCCGTGGTCGGTCTCCGGCACGGCCGTCGCGCGTCCGGACATCGGTCAGCCGACCTTGGACGCCAGATCGCCGGCCAGGGAGTTCAGCACGGACGAGGCGTTCTTCCCGCCGTAGATCTCCTGGAGCGCGGCGGCCCAGCTGGTCGTCGCGTCGAAGAACTGCTCCTGCGGGGTGAACTGGATCTTCGTCTGGTCGACGACCGTCTCGAACGTCTCGATGAAGCCGGGGATGGCCCGCATCTTCTCCTTGTACGCGGGGTCCTGGCTGACCGACCTGCGTACCGGATCGATGTGGTTGTGCTCGATCGCGCCCTTGCGCAGATGCTCCTTGCCGGTTGCCCACTGGAGGAACAGCCAGGCCGCGGACTTGTTGCGGCTCCTGGCGTTCATGCCGAGCGACCAGATCCACATGTTCGTGGCGAGCGAGCCGTCGGGACCCTTGGGACCGGGGTGGAAGGCGATCTTCCCGGAGGCCGGGGAGGCCCCCTTCACCGCCTGGAAGTAGGCGGCGGTGTCCGCGTCGAAGAGCATCCCCGCCTTCTTCGCGCCGAGGTCGCTGGAGCACTGGTACCAGGTGTACGAGGTCCAGGACGGCGGCCCGCCCTTCCTGACCATCTCCGCCCAGTCCCGGGTGAACGCGATCGCCTCCGGGGAGTTCATCGCGGGCTTCACCCCACCGCCCTCGACGGTGAAGTCCTTCAGGCCGTTGCGGGCGTACATAGTCATGAAGCCCGGGTGGATCGTCGCCCAGCTGCGCGAGCCGCGCACCGCGACCCCGTACATCCCGTCGAAGCCGGCCCCCGGCGCCCTGCGGGTGATGGCCCCGGCCACCTCGCGCAGTTCGTCGAAGGTCTCGGCCGGCTTCAGGCCCAGCTTCTCGAACACCTCGGTGTTGTACGCGACCACATTGGTCTCCCAGCCCCACGGCAGTGCGTACTGCCCGCCCTGCCCGAGCGGAGCGCCCGCCTTCAGCGACCACTGGTCCGCCCGGAGCAGGTTGGGGAAGAAGTCCGCCTGGTCCCATTCGGCCCCGGTCGCCGAGGAGTTGCGCATCCAGGGGCCGAGATCCTCCAGCCAGCCCGGTGGCCCGTACTGCCACACCATGTACGCGCCCAGCATGAACACGTCGTAGGAGGCGCGTCCGCTGGAGAGGTCGACGGTGAGCTTGTCGAAGTAGTTGTCCTCGGGGAAGACGTCGTACTCGACCTTGATGCCGGTCTTCTCGGTGAACGCCTTCAGATCGGCGATCAGGGCATCGGTGTACGGATGCTTGTTGAGCAGCGCCTTGACCGTTCTGCCCTTGGCCCGCTTCCAGTCGAAGGAGCCGGTGACGTCGTCGGCCGCGGAGCCGCCGCCCTTGCTGTCGCCACCGCCGAAGCCCGCGCCGCAGGCGGTGAGCAGCGGGGCGGCGGACGCGGCCGTCGCCGCACCGAGGGCGAGGAACCGCCGCCGGTCGTGCGCGTGCATGTCCATCCGTGACCTCCACGGTCCGGCCGGAGATGGGTGGGGGGAGGGAGCGATGCCGTTCACACGTCGAGTCGACTGGTTAACAGAGCTTGGAACAACGGAAGTTGGCCGTCAATCCCTCGCGCAACGGAAATTCTCGGTGCAGAGTGAGAACTTCACAAGGAGGGCCGATATGTGGATGGGCATCGATCTCGGCACGCAGAGCGTCCGTGCGGTGGTGGCGGGGGACCGTGGTGAGATCCTCGGCAGCGGCTCCGCCCCGCTCGCCGGCAGACGCGACGGGGTACGGCATGAGCAGAGCCCCCTCGACTGGTGGACGGCCGTCTGCGCGGCCAGCCGCCAGGCGCTGCGCGACTGCCCCCCGCCGCGTGCGCTCGCCGTCTGCGCCACCTCCGGCACCGTTCTGCTCGGCAACCGGACCGGCCGGCCGCTGACCCCGGGGGTGATGTACGACGACGGGCGCGCCGTGAGGGAGGCGGCCAGGGCCCGGACCCCGCCGAGCTGGGCGCTGCCCAAGGTGATGTGGCTGCTGAAGGAGTACGGGGGAGGGGCGGGCGGCGCCGTACGGGTCATGCACCAGGCCGACGTGGTGCTGGCGCGGCTCGCCGGGACTCCTCTGCCCACCGACTCCAGCCATGCCCTGAAGACCGGCTACGACCTGGAGCGGGACGCCTGGCCGTACCGGAGGTTCGGAAAGCTCGGCCTGCCCGACGGGCTGTTTCCGGACGTGGTGCGGCCGGGAACGCGGATCGGCGAGGTGGGGCGGGCTGCGGCCGAGGAGACCGGGATTCCGGCGGGCACGCTCCTGGTGGCCGGGATGACGGACGGATGCGCGGCGCAGATCGCCTCCGGTTCGCTCACCGTCGGCTCCTGGAATTCGGTGCTGGGCACGACGCTGGTCCTGAAGGGAGTCACCTCGTCGCCGGTGCAGGACCGGGCCGGGGTCGTCTACAACCACCGGGCTCCGGACGGGAGCTGGCTGCCGGGCGGGGCCTCGGGCGTCGGCGGCGGGGCGCTGACCGCCGCCTTCCCGGCTGTGGACCCGGCCCGGATGGACGCGCTGGCTCGCGAGCACGAGCCCGCGCGCGTGGTGGCGTATCCCCTGGTGGCGACGGGGGAGCGCTTCCCCTTCGTCGCGCCGGAGGCCACCGGCTTCCTGCTCGGCGAGCCCGCCACCGACGCCGAGCACTGGGTGGCCCTGCTCACCGGCGTGGGCCTGGTCGAACGGCTCTGCCTCGACTACCTCGACCTGCTCGGTGCCCAGGTGTACGACCGGCTCACCTTCACCGGCGGCGCGGTCCGCAGCGGCTACTGGAGCCGGCTGCGCGCCGACATCCTGGGCCGGCCCGTGTACATCCCGCAGTACAGCGAGCCGGCTCTCGGCATGGCCGTCATGGCCGCGTACGGGGCGCGAGCCACGACCACGCTGCAGGGGGCGGCGGGCCGGATGGTGCGACTGCGGCACGTGCTGCGCCCGCATCCGGTGCGGATGGCGTGGTACACCGAGCCGTACCTCACGCTGGTGGACGAGCTGGAGCGACGGGGCTGGCTCCCGGGCCCGGTCGCCGCCCACGCCCGTACGCGAGCGGAGGCGTCGTGACCTGACCGGACCCGAACGGGGAAGCCGTGATCCGCCCGGACCTGAACGGGGAAGCCGTGATCCGCCCGGGCCTGAACGGGGAAGCCGTGATCCGCCCGGACCTGAACGGGGAAGGCGTGACCCGTCCCTGGGTGCTCGGCGACACCCTGCCCGCCCGTGTCCGAACGGAGAAGCCGTGATCCGCCCATGGGCGTCCGGAGCCGCCTTGGCCCGCCCGTGTCCGACGGCGACACCCCGACCCGCCCGTACCCGACGGCGACACCCCGACCCGCTCGTACCCGAACGGAGAAGTCATGACCACTCGCACCCGAACGGAGAAGCCATGACCGGGAGACCGGCCGCCCTGCTGCTCGTCCGCCACGGGCAGACCGTCTGGCACGCGGAGAACCGCTACGCCGGGGTCAGCGACATCGCCCTCACCGACGAAGGACGTCGCCAGGCCGAGCGGCTGGGCGAGTGGGCGGTCCAGCACCCGGTCGACGCGATCTGGACCTCGCCGCTCACGCGCGCCATCGAGACGGCGGAGCCCGCCTCCTGGGCGCTCGGTCTCGTCCCCCGGCTCGAATACGACCTGCGCGAATGCGATTTCGGCGAGGTGGAGGGGCGCACTCTGACGGAGTTCGCGGCCGAGCACCCGGAGCGGGCCCGGCGGTACCGCGCGGATCCGGTGGCCCACCCCTTCCCCGGGGCCGAGGACCCCCGGGCGGCGGCGGCCCGGGGGGCGGTGGCGCTGCGCCGGATCGCGGACGGGCACCCGGGGCAGCGGGTCCTCGTCGTCGCCCACAACACCCTGCTCCGGCTCGTGCTGTGCGAACTGCTGTCGATCCCGCTGGGCGCCTACCGCAGGGTCTTCCCGCAGTTGCGCAACGGGGCGGTCAGCGAGCTGCGGATCGGGGAGCAGGGCGGTGCGCTGCTCTCCCTCAACGTGCCGTGCGTGCCCGACGTCAGCCCTTGACGGCCGCGGACCGCCGCTGCCGTACGAGACCGATCGCCGCCAGCACGACGGTCAGGGCGCCGGACGCCAACAGCTGGTCACGCGTGCCGGGCTGGCGCAGCATCAGGAAGAAGATGCCGAGCATGGCCAGGAGCGCCACGACCGTCAGGACCGGGAAGAGCCACATCCGTACGACGAGCTTCTCCGGTGCCTCGCGTTCCAGTCGGCCGCGCAGGATCAGCTGGGAGAGGGCGATGAAGATCCAGACGACCAGGATCACCGCGCCGATCATGTTGAGCAGCCACGGGAAGACGTCATCGGGACGCCAGTAGCTGAGCAGCACGCACAGGAAGCCGAACACGGAGGAGACCAGGACGGCCGCGCGCGGGACGCCCGAGGAGATCCTGCCGAGCCGCTTCGGGCCCTGGCCGCGGGCGACGAGCGAACAGGCCATGCGCGAGGCGCCGTAGATGTTGGCGTTCATCGCGGAGAGCAGGGCGACCAGGATGACCACGTTCATGATCTCCGCGGCGCCGCTGATGCCGAGGTGGTTCAGAGCCGCGTAGAACGGGCCGACCTTCACGACCTCCGGGTCGTCCCACGGGACCAGTGTGACGACGACGGCCATCGAGCCGACGTAGAAGAGCGCGATCCGCCACATCGCCGTCCGCACGGCCTTCGCCACACCCTGCACCGGGTTCTCGGACTCGGCCGCGGCGATGGTGACGGTCTCCAGACCGCCGTACGCGAAGACGGAGGCGAGCAGCCCGATCACCAGGCCCTCGGCGCCGTTCGGCATGAAGCCGCCCTCGCCGCTGAGGTTGGCGGTGCCGGGGGCGTTCGTACCGGGCAGCACACCGAGGATCGCCAGCACGCCCAGGACCAGGAAGAGCGTGATCGCCACGACCTTGAGGGTGGCGAACCAGAATTCGAACTCCCCGAACTTCTTCACCGAGGCCAGGTTCGTGCCCAGGAAGACCACCATGAACAGCGCGACCCAGGCCCACTCCGGCGTGCCGGGCAGCCAGCCGGTGACGATCTTCGCGGCACCGATGCCCTCCAGGCCGACGGCGACACAGAGCAGCACCCAGAACGCCCAGCCCGCGGTGAACCCCGCCCACGGCCCGATCGCCCGCTCCGCGTGGACGGAGAAGGAACCGGAGGCCGGGTTCGCGGCCGACATCTCACCGAGCATCCGCATCACGAGCATGACCAGCAGCCCGGAGACGGCGTACGCGACGACGATCGACGGGCCCGCGGCGGCGATACCCGCACCCGAGCCGACGAAGAGCCCGGCGCCGATGACACCGCCGAGGGCGATCATCGAGAGATGGCGCTGCTTGAGCCCGTGGGTGAGCGTCGAATCGGCCCCGGTGCCGGAGACGGCGACCGGGGCGTCGGTGGGGGGAGACGCGGAATTCCGAGACATGGACAAGCTCTGTTCGGTAGGTGAGGCACGGTGCACGCGAGAGCCGTGTGGGGACGTGCAGGGGCCGGAGCGGGTGTGGGGGTATGGGGGGACGGACCTGCGCGGACAGTCTGAGCACGCATTCCGCCCACAGGGAACCACTGTCCGCCATACGGGCACGATGCTCACACAAGGTGCACACCCGGGCACGCGCCGAGGACCGGGAGGCGTCCCGGGCGGTTCGGGCGCGGGCCCCGGGCGGGCCGGGAGCAGTCCCGGCGGCGCGGGAGCAGTCGCCCGGGGGCCTGGGCGGCTCGAACCGTTTTGGCGAGAACCTACAGTCCCTCCCGGCCGCCCCTCCCGGCAAAGTATGAGCCGATCCGTCCTCACCTCAGTGACGAGCATCACGCCGCCGCGTGATTGCGCGGCTCTCTTTGTGTGAACCCCACCAACGCCTCGACCACCGCTTTGTGGGCCACTGATGGTGATCGGGCGTTGACCCGTGGGCTAACGTCACCCGACAGGCTCTCAGTCTGTCCCCACCTGCCCTCACCCCGCGGAGTCCCGATGAGTACTGCTGCCGCCGCCCCTGCCCGTACCGGAGCGGTCCTCGCCGACCTGCTGCCCGCCGCCAGGCACCGTTACGCCGTCGACACGGCCCTGGTCCTCGGTGGTGCCGCGCTCACCGGCATCGCCGCCCAGATCGCCGTTCCGGTCCCCGGCTCTCCGGTCCCGGTCACCGGCCAGACCTTCGCCGCGCTCCTCGTCGGCACCGCGCTCGGCGCCCGCCGCGGCTTCCTCTCCCTCGCCGTGTACGCGCTCGTCGGCATGGCGGGCATGCCCTGGTTCTCCGAGGGCACCTCCGGCGCGGGCTTCCCCTCGTTCGGCTACGTCCTCGGCATGCTGCTCGCCGCCACCGTGGTCGGCGGCCTCGCCCGCCGCGGCGGCGACCGCTCCGTGCTGCGCACCGCGGGCACGATGGTGCTGGGCTCCGCGATCATCTACGCGGTCGGCGTCCCGTACCTGGCCCTGGCCACCGGCATGTCGGCGAGCGCCGCGATCGCGGCCGGCCTGGTGCCGTTCCTGCTCGGTGACGCGCTGAAGGCGGCGCTGGCGATGGGCGCGCTGCCCGCGGCCTGGAAGCTCATCGGCCGTCGCGGCTGATGCCGTAGCTCCCTCCGAAGAGGCTCGCCGGGTCGTGTCGCGACACCAGACCGGCGAGCCTCTGCTGTGTCCGCGCGTCGTGGAAACCCTCGGTGCGGTCCCCGCCGCCGAAGGAGAAGTTCAGCGAACGGCCCAGGGCGTGCGGGGCGAGCACCCCGGCCACCTCCGCGTACAGGGCCCGTACCGACGCCACGTCCGTACCGTCGAGCGGCGACAGCAGCCGCAGCAGGAATCCGGCCTCGCGGTACGGCACCGCGTTGTCGACGGCGGGCCGGGCGGCCAGCGCGCCGCCCAGGTGGTTGAGCTGGACCACGGTCATCATCGGCGCCTTCGGCCCGGTCAGCTCCAGCGTGCGCACGGCGCGCCCCGCGTCCAGATCGCCGAGCACCACGCCGTCGCCGTAGTAGGCGTGCGGGAACGGCGGATCGTTGTGAATGGTGTGGCTGTCGGTGTACGGCATCTCCCGCAGCGAGTCCGTGAGCGCGGGCCCGATCGCCCGCAGCGGCGCGACCAGCCGCTCGCCCTCGGCGGCGCTGCCGGTGTACGCGACGCGCACCGAGACCACGTACCGGCCGCGCATCGGCTCCGGCAGCTGGGGGCTGTCGGGGAACCGCAGCGCGGACAGTGAGGACGTCAGCGTGTCGGGGACGGTCCGGGTCCACTCCAGATAGCGGCGGATCACGCGGTCGCCGACCCCGGCCCCGTCCCCGTCGAAGGCGATCGACCCGCCGTACAGCCGCCCGGCCTCGACCAGGCCGATCTCCATACCGGTCACGACACCGAGCCGGTGCCCGCCGCCGCGCAGCGCCCAGAAGAGCTCGGGCTCGCTGTCCGGGGAGACGTGGCGCGAGGTGCCGTCGGCGGTCACCACGTCGAGCGAGCGGACCCGGTCGGCGGCGTAGCCGAACTCCCTGGCCAGGATGGGCAGCCCGCCGCCGAGGGTGTACGAGACGGCGCCGACGCCCGGTGCGGAGCCGTTCAGCGGGGCGAGCCCGTGCGGTGCGGCGGCCTCGATCACCTGGCCCCAGGTCACGCCCGCGCCGAGGCGTGCGGTGCGGCGCACCGGATCGATCTCGACGGAGTCCATCCGGCGGGTGCTGATCAGCACCCCGCCCTCGACGGCCCCGGACAGCCCGTGGCCGGTGGCGTGGACGCGGACGGGCAGGCCGCGCGCGGCGGCGTCGGCCACGGCGGTCCGCACGTCCTCGGCATGGGCGGCCTCGACGACGAGGTCGGGACGGACGGCGAAGCCGGTCTGGAAACCGGTGGGGACACGGGCGGGGGCGGATGTCATGAGGAGGCTCTCCGGTCGTTCGCTCGGTGGCGTTGCGACGGAGAGCCTCCCCGGTATACCTGACATCCGCCGTCAGGTATTGGTGTGGCCGATGGCCTTCCGCTGCCGGACCTCACGCACCAGCGAGATCGCCACCACCAGCGCCGCGACGAGCAGCGAGAGCAGCACCTGCTGGCGTCCGCCGTCGTCGGTCAGCATGTAGACGAGAACGAACGAGATCATCGCGATGGTCGCCCAGGTCAGATACGGGAAGAGCCACATCCGTACGACCAGCTTCTCCGGCGACTCGCGCAGGATGATGCCGCGCATCCGCAGCTGCGTGAAGCAGATGACCAGCCAGACGAACAGGGCGACCGCGCCGGAGGAGTTCAGCAGGAACTGGAAGACGGTGTCGGGCCACTGGTAGTTGAAGAAGACAGCGACGAAGCCGAAGACGACGGACGAGAGGATCGCCGCCTGCGGCACACCCCGCTTGTTCACCCGGGCGAAGGCCTTGGGCGCGTCCCCGCGGCCACCGAGCGAGAAGGCCATCCGCGAGGCGGTGTAGAGGCCGGAGTTGAGGCAGGACAGCACGGCGGTGAGGACGATGACGTTCATCACCTGGCCGGCGTGCGGAATGCCGATGGAGTTGAGGGCGGCGACGTAGCTGCCGTCCTTCAGGATCGACTTGTCGTTCCACGGCAGCAGGGTGAGCACGATGAAGATCGAGCCCAGGTAGAAGACGGCGATCCGCCAGATCACGCTGTTGGTGGCCTTCTGGACGGCACGCTGCGGGTTCTCGGACTCGCCGGCCGCCAGCGTGACGATCTCGCTGCCCATGAAGGAGAAGACGACCATCAGCACACCGGTGAGGATGGCGCCGGGCCCCTTGGGGAAGAACCCGCCGGTGTCGGTGAGATGCGCGAGCCCCGCGCCGGGGTTGTCCGAGCCGGGCAGCACCCCGAAGACGGCGAGCAGTCCGACGACCACGAACGCGCCGATCGCCACGACCTTGATCCCGGCGAACCAGAACTCGAACTCGCCGTACGAGCCGACCGAGACCAGGTTCGTCGCGGTCAGTACGACCATCACGATCAGCGCCCACGCCCACTGCGGGACGCCCGGCACCCAGCCCTCCAGGATCTTGGCACCCGCCGTCGCCTCGACGGCGAGCACCACGACCCAGAAGAACCAGTACAGCCAGCCGATCGAGAAGCCGGCCCAGCGGCCCAGCGCCTGGTCGGCGTAGGCGGAGAAGGAGCCCGAGCTGGGGCGGGCCGCGGCCATCTCGCCGAGCATCCGCATCACGAAGACGACCATCAGGCCGACCAGGGCGTAGGACAGCAGGATGGCCGGTCCCGCGGCGGCGATACCGGCGCCGGAGCCCACGAAGAGGCCCGCGCCGATCACCCCGCCGATGGCGATCATCGAGAGATGGCGGTTCTTGAGGCCTGCCTGGAGTCCGCCGGATGAGCCCGTGGTGTCCGGCCCGTTCGGCCCGTCCGGCTTGCGGGGCTGGTGGCCCGGCCCGGCCGTAGTCGTCTGCGACGTCATGGATCGAATCCTTACGTTCTCGGATCACGCGATGCGTGTCCGGCCGCCGCAGTGGGGTGCGGCAGCGAGTGATGCATTGAAGCCCGCCGGACCACTAAAGCGGAACCCCTTCTTCCGAATCTGCCCGAGTGGCGTCGGCCACACAGGGCCCGCACATGGAGCCCCCATGCGGTCCCACCCCCCGTCGGGGCGGACCGGCCGGAGGGTCCCGACCCCGATGGCGGCTACCCCGTGTCGCACGTGCCACACTCGGAACATGCGCGTGTACCTCGGCTCGGACCATGCCGGTTATGAACTCAAGAACCACCTCGTCGAGTGGCTCACGGCCCAGGGCCACGAGGCCGTCGACTGTGGCCCCCACATCTACGACGCCCAGGACGACTACCCGCCGTTCTGCCTGCGTGCCGCGGAGAAGACGGCCGCGGACCCGGACAGCCTCGGCATCGTGATCGGCGGCTCCGGCAACGGCGAGCAGATCGCCGCCAACAAGGTCAAGGGGGTGCGCGCGGCACTCGCCTGGAGCGAGCAGACCGCGGCCCTGGGCCGCGAGCACAACAACGCCAATGTGGTCGCCATCGGTGGCCGGATGCACTCGGTGGAGGAGTCCACCAAGTTCGTCGAGATCTTCCTCGCCACCCCGTACTCGGGTGAGGAGCGTCACACCCGCCGGATCGAGATGCTCACGGCGTACGAGACGACCGGCGAGCTCCCCCCGATCCCGGCCCACCACCCGCAGCAGGGCTGACCGGCTTCCGTTCCTGTGCCGCCGGTACCCCCGGCGGCACAGCCATTTCCGCACGTCACCACGTCCGCACGCCATCGAGGAGAGCAGCCGTCGTGCCCGAGGGACATACGATCCACCGCCTCGCGGCGGACCACCGGGACAGGTTCGCCGGCCGGCCGGTGCGGGTGAGCAGCCCGCAGGGCAAGTTCTCCGACAGCGCCGCGCTGCTCGACGGCCGGACGTTCACCGGCGTCGACGCCCACGGCAAGCACCTCTTCCTCGGCTTCGAGGACGCCGGCTGGGTTCACATCCACCTGGGCCTCTTCGGCAAGCTCGGCTTCGGTACGGCCCCGGCCCCGCCGCCCACCGGGACGGTCCGGCTGCGCCTGGTGAACGACGGCCACCACGCGGATCTGCGCGGCCCCACCACGTGTGCGCTGATCACCGACCCCGAGAAGCGCGCGATACACGACCGGCTCGGCCCGGACCCGCTGCGGACCCACGAGGACGGTGAGCGGGCGTGGCGGCGTGTCTCCCGCAGCCGGATCACCGTCGCGGCCCTGCTGATGGACCAGAAGGTCATCGCGGGGGTCGGCAACGTCTACCGCGCGGAGGTGCTGTTCCGGCACGGGATAGACCCGTACCGGCTGGGCAAGGACCTCGGGCGTGCGGAGTGGGACGCGATCTGGGCCGACCTGGCGGTGCTGATGCGCGAGGGCGTGCGGAACAACCGGATCGACACGGTCCGCCCCGAGCACATGCCGGAGGCGATGGGACGCCCGCCACGGGTCGACGACCACGGCGGCGAGGTGTACGTGTACCGCAGGGCCCGGCAGGCCTGCCACATCTGTGGCGGCGAGATCCGCACCGCCGATCTCGCCGCCCGCAACCTCTTCTGGTGCCCGGGGTGCCAGCGCGCCTAGGCGCATTCGTTCGGATCAGGCCGGGGCACGCGAGCCGGCACCGGTGGTGTGACCGGACGTGCCGCCGCCCCGGGGCGGTCACGGTGCCGGGGCACGCGAGCCCGGCAGGATCCGAACGAGAGGCCCTAGAACCCGCGCGGCAGCCACGGTGCCGTGTCGGACAGGAACGCCGACGACGCCTCCGCCAGCGCGCCCGCCCGCAGCTCCCGCACCCGCCCGGCCAGACCCAGCGAGCTCAGCGACTCGCCGCCCAGATACGCGGAGCCCAACTCCCGTACCGTCAGCGCCAGGTCGGCCGACTCGTCGGTCCGGCGGCAGGTCGCCGTCCCCTTCGCGTCGGACGTGAGCCGCCAGCGCCCCGCGTTCCAGGGACAGAACGCGTCCTCCACCTCGAACACCACGTCCAGCGGGCCCCGGTACGTCCGGGCCTCCAGCGCCGCCCCCAGCTCCACCAGCCGCACGTGCAGCGAGTCCCGGATCCGGATGTTGCACCGCCGCACGTCCGACACCAGGTGCAGCACCGCGTCGTCGACCGGCCGGTTGCGCGCCTCGACCGTCGAGGTCAGATCGATCTCGAAGACGAACCGCCACAGCGCCGCGTACGCCGCGGGGTCGAGCGCGGCCAGATCGTTCACCGTCACCTTGCCCTTGGGGCCGGACAGCTCCCAGTCGGGTTTGATGTGATACGTCACATAGCCGACGATCTGCCCGTTCAGCTCCGCCAGCACGCACTGCTGCGCCGAACCGCCCTGCCGTGAACTCACCGGGTCCACCATCGGCTTGCGTTCCCAGCCGGGGCCGTGGGCCGGTGTGCCGGGCCGGCCGGCCACCAGCCGGTCGTACACGGCCTCGCACGCCGCCATCGCCTCGTCCGGCTTCGCGTGACGCAGCCGCACCTCGTCCGTGCCCGGCGGAACCGTCAGCCGCACCCGGTCCGTGTCGATCGTCAACGACATCTGACGCGAGGCCGCGCCGTACCCGAACCGGCCGTAGATCGCCGGTTCCGAAGCCGTCAGGACCGCGATCGGCTCACCCAGCGCCCGGACGTCGTCGAGCTGCCGACGCATCATCGAGGTCAGCAACCCCCGCCTGCGGTGGGTGGACGCGACACTCACCATCGTGACCCCCGCTGCGGGCACCAGCGTCCCGCCGGGCACGGCGAGCCGGAAGCTGAACGCCCCCGCCGTGGCGACGACGTCGGAACCGTCCCAGATCCCGATCGACCGTTCGTACTCGGTCAGCTGTTCGGCCAGCTCGCGCTGTTCGGGAGGCTCTGCGACACCGCCGAATGCGAGCTCCAGACACTCGAACCATTCGTTCCATTCGGACGGCGTCAATACGCGAAGCTCAGTAGTCATGGGCCATCCCTATCAGCGGCGCGGCGGCCGGTCGACCCGATTTCGAACACATTGTCACGGGGTCCCCCTGCACCGGAGGCCGTCGGGTGGATAAAGTCCCCGCAATGGCCCGACGCGCAGGAGCAGACTCGTACCCGGCCCGATTGCGGAAATCGGCGCACCGGGCGCGCATCGCGCTGCGCAAGTCCGGTGTCGACTACTTCCGCGGCGACGGTTCGGACTGGATCGCGCTGGCCGGTCTGCTGCTCACCATCCCGGCCATCACCTGCGCCACCCTGTTCGACCCGGTGTGGTGCTCACCGGCCGCGCTCGTCCTGCCGATCGTCGCGGGCGGTCTGCTGCTGCGGCCCGCGAGCCTGCTGGGTCTGTACGCGACCGCCGCCACGGCCCTGATCGTGGAGTCGCTCGCACTCGGCCCGTACGAGCACGGCCCGGCCCGGGTGACCCCCGGCATCGTCCTGGTGGTCGCGGCCTGTGGCTTCTTCGGACTGGTCCTCGCCCAGTTCCGGGCCAGGGTCGGTGTGCCGTGGCGGCGCGGCGGCACCATGCTCTTCGACCTGCGCGAACGCATCAGGGTGCAGAGCGCCCTGCCCCGGCTGCCGCAGGGCTGGCACCGCGAGATGGCGCTGCGCCCGGCGGGCGGGCAGTCCTTCTCCGGTGACTTCGTCGTCGCCGCCCGTACCAACGGCGGGCGGACGCTGGAGGCGGTCCTCACCGATGTCTCCGGCAAGGGCATGGACGCGGGCTCCCGTGCCCTGCTGCTGTCCGGTGCCTTCGGCGGGCTCCTCGGCTCGCTGCCCCCGCACGGCTTCCTCCCGGCGGCCAACGGCTATCTGCTGCGCCAGGACTGGGACGAGGGATTCGCCACCTCGATCCATCTGGTCCTGGACCTCGAATCGGGTGACTACGAACTCCTCTCGGCGGGACACCCGCCGGCCCTGCAACTCCACTCGGGCAGCGGCCAGTGGGAGGAGAAGGCGGCGGAGGGTCCGCTGCTCGGGGTGTACGACGGGGCTCAGTTCGACGCCGTGAAGGGCTCGTTGGCCCCCGGTGACGTGCTGATGCTGTTCACGGACGGCCTGGTGGAGGCGTCCGACCGCGACATCGCGGAGGGCATCGACCGGCTGACCGGTGAGGCCGACCGCTACGTCGCCACCGGTTTCGAGGGCGCGGCCTGGCATCTGATCGAGGCATGCGCCAAGGACGTCAACGACGACCGGGCGCTGCTGCTGTTGTCACGCCGATCCTGAACCGTACGGATACGGCTCGAACCGGGCGTACGTCAATGGATGCCGGCCATTCACCGGAACGTGGTCCTCGGCAGGTCCGGGCAGCCGGCGTGATGCCGGTGCCCGGACCTGTCGGCCGTCGTCTCAGGCCGGGACCGAGATCTGTCCGGCGCCGGCGTCGCTGTCACTGCCCTCACCCCGGCCCCGCCCGCCCGGCAGGACGCGGGCCAGCCAGTGCGACCGTCCGGCGGCCAGGGGTGCGAGGACCGCGAGGAGGAGGACGTATCCGGCGATGAACGGGGAGAGCCGTTCGTCCAGTCCCGCGGCTGCCGCCATCGTGGCGAGGATCAGGGCGAACTCGCCGCGGGCCACCAGCGTGGTGGAGATGTTCGCCGTGGCCTGCGGACCGAACGCGTACACCTTGGCGGCGGCGATCCCGGCGAGGACGTTCATGGCGAGAGTCACCGCGACGGCGGCCAGCACCGGCCACAGGACGGTCGGCAGGTCGCCCGGGTCGATGGAGAGACCGAAGGCGAAGAAGAAGATCGCGCCGAAGGCGTCCCGCAGCGGGTGGACCAGCTTGAGGATGCGGACGCCGGAGGACGTGCTGCCGAGCATCAGGCCGACCATGAAGGCGCCGATCGCGTCCGCGACCCCGAACCACTCCGAGACTCCCGCCACGAAGACCGCGGCACCGAGGAAGGAGATGACGAGGAGTTCGTCGTCACGGGTGTTGATCAGCTTGCCGATGACCCGGGTGCCGTACCGGGCGATCAGGGCGAGCAGCAGCAGGAAGCCGAAGGCCTTGCCACCGTCGACCGCCGCGGCGGAGAGGCTTTCGGCGCCCGACAGGATCGGCTGGAGAGCGGCCAGATAGAGGGCGAGGAACACGTCCTCGACGACGATGATGCCGAGGATCGGCTTGGTCTCCGGATTGCCGATGCGGCCCAGGTCGACCAGGACTTTGGTGACGATGGCCGACGACGAGATGCCGAGCACACCGGCGAGGACCAGCGCCTCGGACGTGCCCCAGCCCAGTGCGAAGCCGAAGCCGAGCCCGGCGCCGACGTTCAGGGCGAGATAGGTGCCGCCGGCGATGGCCATCTTGCGGCCGCCGGCTTTGAGGTCGTCGAGATGGAATTCGAGACCGAGGTAGAAGAGCAGCAGCACCAGGCCGAGCGCGGAGAGCATCTCCAGCTCGTGCGGGTCGGCGACGAGCACGATGCCGGGTGTGTGCGGGCCGAGCAGGATTCCGGCCAGGATGAACAGGGGGATGGTCGGCAGTCCGATGCGGCTGCCGACGCGGGCGAGGACGGCGGCGGCGAGGAAGGCGCCGCCCATGGCGATGAGCGTGTCTGCGTGTCCGATGAGCCTGATCCTTCGGTAGGTCAAGAGTGCGTCAAGGAATCGTCAGTAATTAGTTTACCGAATGATTGAGGTTGCAAGTATGGGCACCTCGACAGCCCGAAGACCGGCCCCCTCCCGCAGCACCGGGGAACCGCCCCCCGTACCCCCGACCGCTGTCCCGCCTCCGACAGCGCCCCGAAGCCCGCCCGCCCGTCCGAGGGACCCCGGGGCCCGCCCGCCCCCGGCAGCGCCCTGGGGTTTCCCCCACCTCCGATCCGCCAGCAGCCGCCATGGTCCGGACCCACCCGTGATCCGTACGTTCGGGATACCGGCCGGGATACCGGCCGGGAGCAACCGAAAGGCAGGACACCATGGGGCTGCGACGCACCAGGCAGGGCGCGCAGGACAGGCAGTTCACGGCAGGCGTCCCTCATGGGCCCGGCCCCTCGGACCTCGCCGTCGAACTGCGCGGCGTCCGTCGGCAGTACGGCCGCGGCAGCTCCGCCGTCCACGCCCTGCGGGGCATCGACCTCGCCCTTTCGCGCTCCAGTTTCACCGCGGTCATGGGCCCGTCCGGCTCCGGAAAGTCGACCTTCCTGCAGTGCGCGGCGGGACTCGACCGCCCCACCGAAGGCTCCGTACGCCTCGGCGGCACCGAGATCACCGGCATGAGCGAGAACCGGCTCACCGAACTGCGCCGCACCCGCCTCGGCTTCGTCTTCCAGGCATTCAATCTGCTCCCGTCCCTCACGGTCGAGCAGAACGTCGTCCTGCCCATGCGCCTGGCGGGACAGCGCACCGGCTCCGCCCGCAGCCGCCGCGAAGCCGCCGAGATGCTCGGCCGGGTCGGTCTCGGCGACAAGGGCGACCGCCGCCCCAGCCAGCTCTCCGGCGGCCAGCAGCAGCGCGTCGCCGTCGCCCGCGCCCTGGTCACCCGCCCCGACGTGGTCTTCGCCGACGAACCGACCGGCGCCCTCGACACCACCACCGCCGCCGAGATCCTCGCCCTCCTCCGGCACGCGGTGGACAGCCTCGGCGCCACCGTCGTCATGGTCACCCACGACCCGGTGGCCGCCGCCTATGCCGACCGGGTGCTCTTCCTCGCCGACGGCGCGATCGCGGACAGCCTGCCGCGCGCCGGCGCCGCGCAGATCGCGGCCCGGATGACCGCTCTGACCGCCAGGACCACCCCCGCCCACGCAGGAGCAGCAGCCTGATGTTCAGCCCGCGCGTCCCCAACGGCCTCGCCCGCGCGGCCGTCCGATTCAAACCCGCGTCGTTCGCCGGGACCTTCGTCGCGCTCCTGCTGGCCGCGGCGATCGTCTCCGCCTGCGGCATCCTGCTGGAGACCGGCGTGCGTGCCTCCGTACCGGCGGAGCGCTACGCCAAGGCGCCCGTGGTCGTCTCCGCCGACCAGCAGGCCCATATGACGGTCGGCCGCGGCGACGGGAAGTACGACGCCGCCACCCCCGTACCGGATGCCGCGCGGCTCCCCGAATCCCTGGTGGGCAAGGTCGCCTCGGCCCCCGGCGCCGCAGCCGCGATCGGGGACGTCAGCTACCTGGTACGGCAGGACGACACCCTCCTCACCGCCCACGGCTGGGGCTCCACCGCCCTCACCGGCACGCGGCTGCTCACCGGCGACGCGCCCGGGACCGGCGAAGTCGTCGTCCCCACCGGCACCGGGGCCCGGGTCGGGGAGAAGATCACCCTCGACACCCCCACGGGCATGAGGGAGTTCCGCGTCGCGGGCACCACCGCCACCGACGCCACCGTCTGGTTCGCCGACCGGCAGGCCGTACAGCTCTCCGGCCACCCCGGCCGGGTCGACGCCATCGCCGTGCTCGCCGCCCGCTCCACCCCCACCGCCGCCCTCGCCGACCAGGTGCGCGAGGCCGTCGGCCACACCGCCGGGGCCCAGATCCACACCGGTGACGGCCGGGGCGCCGTCGAGGACGCGGAACTCGCGGGCGCCAAGGAACTCCTCACCGGCCTCGGCGGCTCCTTCGGCGGCGTCGCCACCATGGTCGCCGTCTTCACCGCCGCCGGTACGGTCGCCCTCTCCGTCGGCCAGCGCAGCCGCGAGTTCGCCCTGCTGCGCGCCATCGGGGCCACCCCTCGCCAGCTGCGCCGCACCATCGCCACCGAGTCCCTGCTCGTCGCACCGTTCGCCGGAGCGCTCGGCTGTCTGCCCGGAATCGCCCTGGCCCGCTGGTGGTTCGGTCAGCTCCAGGACAGGGGAGCCATCCCCGAAGCCGTCGCTCTGCGGGTGTCCTGGCTGCCGCTGGTCATCGCCGCGGCCGTCACGATGCTCACCGCGCTGAGCGCCGGATACTTCGCCGCCCGCCGGCCCTCGAAGACCAAGCCGGGCCTGGCTCTCGCGCAGTCCGCGGTGGAACGCCCGCCGTTCGGCTGGATCCGCACCCCGCTCGGCATCGCCGCCCTCGCCGGTGGCGTGGCCTTCGCGAGCGTCGCGGCATCCACGAGCGGCGAGGACGCGGCGAACGCCGCACTCGGCGTCGTCATGTTCTTCATGCTCGCGGTCGGCCTGCTCGGCCCGCTGATCGCCCGGATCTGCGCCGCCGTCATCGGCTTCCCGCTGCGTGCCGCCGGCGCGCCGGGCTCGCTGGCCGCCGCCAACTCCCGGACGAACTCGCGCCGCCTGGCCTCCGCGATCACGCCGATCGTGCTCGCCATGGCCTTCTCCTCCACGCTCGTCTTCATGCACACCAGCGAGAACCGGGTGATCGCACACCAGCAGCGCGACTCCGTCATCGCCGACCACATCGTCTCCGCCCCTGCCGGACTCGCCTCCGACGCGACCGAACGCGCCGCCGCCACACCCGGCGTCACGACCGCCGTCGGGCTGCTCCGCGGGTCCGTCCTGGTGCCCACCGGATCGGGCGGGGAACGGCGGCTCCAGACCACCTCGGCCCAGGGGATCATCGGCTCCGGCCACGACCTCACCGAGGTCCAGGACCTCGACGTCCGGACAGGATCGCTGACCCGCCTGCGCCCCGGCACCGTCGCCATCGACACCACCCTCGCCGGATCCACGAAACTCGGCACCGGCGACCGGCTGGCCCTGCGTCTCCCGGACGGCACTCAGGCGGCTCCGAAGATCGTCGCCGTCTACGGCCGCGGCCTGGGCACCGGTCTGGTCACACTGCCCGCCGCCGACCTCGGCGCCCATGTCACCTCGCCGTACGCCACCGACCTGCTGGTACGGGCCACACCCGCCGGCGCACGGAAGCTCGCCGCGCTCGGCACCGTCACCGACCGGACCGGCTACGTCGCCGCACAGGACCAGGACCGTGAACTCAACGCCTGGGCCAACACCGTCATGGCCGCGGTCCTCGGCGGATTCGCCGCGGTCGCCGCGGTCAACACCCTGGTGATGACCGTCCTCGACCGGCGCCGCGAACTGACCATGCTCCGGCTCGTCGGCTCCACCCGCCGCCAGGTCATGGGGATGATCCGCTGGGAGGCGCTGCTCGTCACGGTCGCCGGGGCCGCGCTCGGCACCGCCATCGCACTGGCCACACTGGTCCCGATGATGAGGGGACTCACGGGCGAATCGCCTTATATCCCGCCGGCCTTGTACGGGTCCTTCCTCGCCGCGACCATCGGACTCGGCCTGGCCGCCGTGACGGTCCCGGCCCGTGCTGCCCTGCGGGGGACCACCGAGCGTCCGTAGAGTCGGGCCATGCCCACCCCACGCGCACAGCTGACCCTGGCCGAAGTCGAGTCGATCGCCCGCGAGGCCCACGCGGACCAGCGGGACAAAGCGGGACGCCCGTACACCGAGCATCTCGCCGCGGTCGCCGAGGGCGTACGGATCAGGGGCGGCAGCGACGAACAGATCGCCGCGGCCTGGCTGCATGACGCCGTCGAGGACGACGCGCTGTCGCAGCAGTGGCTGGCCGGTGCCGCGCTGCCGCAGCGGGTCAAGGACATGGTCCTCGCCGTCACCAAACGTGACGGCGAGGACCTCGGTTCCTACACCCGGCGCATCCTCGACACCCCGGGCGCGCTGCTGATCAAGGAGTCCGACCTGGCGCACAACGCCGATCCGGCCCGCCTCGCCGTGCTGGAACCGGCGACCCGTACCCGGCTGACCGAAAAGTATGCGCAGGTACGGCGGCTGCTCGGGCTCACCCCAGGTGGATCGCCCGCCGAGCAATCGGTTCAAGCCAACACGACGCAGGACTGAGTCACCGGATCAGCGCCCGGCCGTGTCCCGTCGGAACGCCCAGTCCATGTCCGGCTCGGTCACCGCACGCAGCGCCCGCCGGACAGGCGGCGTACACATCAGCGTCACCGCCCCGGCCGCGACCAGGGAGACGAGGACCAGTCCGCCGGGCGCCGAGAGCCACTCGTAGGTGTCGAACAGCCCGGCGTATTCGGCGCCCTTGATCAGGAACCCGTGCAGCAGATAGCCGCAGATCGTCCCGGCGCCGAGCACGGTGAACCACATGGGGCGCCGAGGCACCCAGGACAGGAACCCGATGGTGAGCAGCAGCGCGCAGCCGAACATGGCCAGCGTCATCACGGCACCGGACCACCACGGGGCGCCCATCTCCTGCGCGCTGTTGCTGCGGTAGAACCAGCCCAGCTGCATCCGCGACGCCGCCCAGTACGCGAACACCAGGGCCCCGGCGAACAGCGGGAGCGCGAGCATCCGCACCTCGCGCCGGCGGACCATCTCGAAGTGCTCGGGCTTCAACTGGAGCCCCAGGACGAAGAACGGCAGGAACTGCAGAACGCGCTGGAGATCGAGATCGTCGCCGATCGTCGGGGAGAAGGAGGCGAGCACGGCGATGACGAGCGCCACCGGCAGCGGATGGCGCAGTGACTGCCAGATCGGCGTGGTGATGCGCCAGATGAACAGCGCGACCAGGAACCAGGTGAGATACCAGGGGTCGATCAGGCTGATCGGATGATCGGGCGAGTCGTCCGCGTACCGCTTGAACAGCGAATACGCCGTCTCGAACACCACGTACGGCACGGCGACGCCGGTGACCAGGCGCTTTACCTTGACGGCGGACATGTCGAACGAGCGGGAGAAATAGCCGGAGACGATGATGAAGGCCGGCATGTGAAAGGTGTAGGCCACCATGTACAGCGCACGGGCGGTCCGGCTGCCGTCCATCACCGGTTCCCATGAGTGCGCGACCGCGACGAGCACGATGGCCAGATATTTGACGTTGTCGAAGTAGGCGTCCCGCCTCTTCGCCGGCGCGGTCGCCGGAGGCTTGTTCGCCACCGGTGCGGCGGGTGCGGCGGTGGCGGTCACCGTCCCTCGGTGTCTGGGCTCCGACTCCCGGGTCGCCGGTGGGAGCGGGGCCCTCTGAAATACGTTCGGAGCGGGAAACATCTAAAGCACCTTAGACGCCTCGATTGCAATTCGTAAAACCGCTCACGGATATCTCGTGTTCGCGTCCAATCAAAAGCGAAACCATCAAGAACCGCCCGCTATGCCCAGATTCATCACCATTAAATGGGGCATATCGCCGGTCTGTTGAGGAGTTTATATTCTGTTGCATGCCTGTCTCGGAATTGCATGTGAATGAAGTGTGTGGATATGGAAACCGTCACATTCGCACGTCGTTGTGATTGTTTGATTCACAGCTCGCTCACAGGTGTGCGGGGCCTTGCCGGAGCCCGTGGCGCCCCTCGTGTGCGGTCGTGCGCCCCCCGGCGCACGTGGGGCGCAAGGATGGCGCGATCCCGTCACTTCGATCCGTCACCTGGCAGCGACCACAGGGGAGTTGGTGGCACGATGGACGGAATGGAGGAGTGCTCGGCCGGACACCTCCGGGCCGGCAAGGCGGACCGACCAAGGGTGTGATCAGTTGTGGCCATTTCACTGTCTGTGGTGCTGATGTTGGCGATCATCCTGGTGGTCCTGATCCGGGGCGGCTCCATCAAGGCCGGTCCCGCGATCGTCGCGGCGCTCTTCGGCTTCTTCCTGGCGTCGACGGGCATGGCGCCGTCGATCAACAGGTTCATGAACTCGATAGCCGAGACCATCAACCAGATCAGCTTCTGATCCGGCTGCCCCGCGCCCCGGCGCGGGAGATCACCGGCGGAGCACGGCCGGCGGAACGCGAGCAGAGCGAAAAAGGCCCGGTCCGACAGAACGCAAGAGGCCCGGTCCGACAGGCAATTCGTCGGACCGGGCCCAAGCATGGAGCGGGCGACGGGAATCGAACCCGCGTAGCTAGTTTGGAAGACTAGGGCTCTACCATTGAGCTACGCCCGCAAGCAACGCACCGCAGGTCCGGGGACCGCGGTACGAGAAGCATCGTAGCGGTTCGCGGGCGCTGCCCGCACACCCGATTGCGGCCACACGGTGTCGCGTTCGGTGCCGCCCGGGCAAAGCGGCCGATGCACCGCCTCTCTGCATGTACCCTACGTGTCGCACCGACGGGGTGTGGCGCAGCTTGGTAGCGCGTCCGCTTTGGGAGCGGAAGGTCGTCGGTTCGAATCCGGCCACCCCGACCACCGGCAAGATCACGGACCACTCGTGGGATCGCGGACCACCGGCACGATCGCATTGTGGGAGTCCGTCTCCTTGCCGTTACTATGCAAAATGCGTGCCCGTGTGTCTGATGTACCGGGCTCGGTCCGCGAAGCCGCCTCCCGTGCGGCGGAGCAGAACCCCAAGAAGTCAGCCACAAGGAGACCGAACCGTGAAGAGCGCCGTGGAGACCCTGAACCCGACCCGGGTTCGGCTCACTGTCGAGGTGCCCTTCGAGGAGCTCAAGGACAGCCTCGACGCGGCGTACAAGAAGATCAACCAGCAGGTCACGGTGAAGGGCTTCCGTAAGGGCAAGATCCCCGCCCGGGTCATCGACCAGCGCTTCGGCCGTGGTGCGGTGCTGGAGGAGGCCGTCAACGACGCCCTCCCGAAGTTCTACACCGAGGCCGTCAACGAGGGTGAGCTCAACGTCCTCGGGCAGCCCGAGGTCGATATCACCGAGCTGAAGGACGGCGAGCTGCTGGCCTTCACCGCCGAGGTTGACGTACGCCCCGAGATCGAGATTCCGGACTACTCCGGCATCGAGGTCACCGTCGACGCCCTTGAGGTCAGCGACGAGGACGTCGAGAAGGCCGTGGAGCAGCTCCGTGAGCGCTTCGCCTCCACCAACCCGGTCGAGCGCGCCGCCGCCGAGGGCGACGTCGTGACGATCGACCTGCAGGCCAAGGTCGACGGCGAGGTCCTGGAGGACGGCGTGGCCGAGGGTGTCTCGTACACCATCGGTTCCGGCGAGCTCCTCGACGGCATCGACGCCGCCGTCACCGGCCTGGAGGCGGGTGGCGAGGCCACCTTCACCTCCGAGCTGAAGGGCGGCTCGGCCGAGGGCAAGGAGGCCGAGGTCACCGTCAAGGTCACCGCGGTTGCCGCCCGCGAGCTCCCCGAGCTGGACGACGAGTTCGCCCAGATGGCGAGCGAGTTCGACACCTTCGACGAGCTGAAGGCGGACAGCCGCAAGCGCCTGGAGAACACCAAGCAGTACGACCAGGCCACCCAGGCCCAGGAGCGTGTCCTGGACGAGCTGCTCAAGCTCGCCGAGGTCCCGATCCCGGAGAAGCTGCTCGCGGACGAGGTCCAGACCCGCAAGCACAACCTGGAGCACCACCAGCTCGGTCAGATGGGTCTGACCCTCGACAAGTACCTGGAGACCCAGGGCAAGACGGTCGAGGAGTTCGAGGCCGAGACCTCCGAGCAGGCGATCAAGGGCATCAAGACCCAGTTCATCCTGGACGAGCTCGTCAACAAGGAGAAGCTGAACGTCAACCAGGAGGAGCTCACCGAGCACCTCATGCGGCGTGCCGCTTCCTCCGGCATGAGCCCGGACCAGTTCGCCCAGGCCGTCGTCGAGGGCGGCCAGGTGCCGATGCTCGTCGGCGAGGTCGCCCGCGGCAAGGCGCTGGCCGTGGTCGTCGAGGCCGCCAAGGTCGTCGACACCAACGGTGAGGTCGTCGACCTGGAGGACGACGAGGAGGAGGCCATCGAGACGGTCGAGGCCGTCGAGGGCACCACCGAGGCCGCCGAGGAGAAGAACGAGGCCTGAGCCTCGCGCTGAACCCGTACGACGGGCTCCGGACGCTGTGCGTTCGGAGCCCGTCGTCTTAGAGCCTGCCGGGTGACCTCTGATCGGGCGGCCACGCCCTGGCACGCACCAGACCGCGTCCGCTATCCGGTCGAAGGCCACCCGACAGGCTCTTGGACCGACCGGCAAATGAGGCGGCATCGCGGGGCTGGGCACGCGCATCTGCCGCGTTGTCGTCGATCATCATGGCCCCGCCATGTCTCCATCCTTCGCCTCGCAGCTGCACGCACCCGGCCGCGCTCCTTCTCCCACCCCCCATTTGCCGGTCGGTCTTATGGCGTACGGTGCCCCACAACCCTTGTGCGGACTGCGGAGCTTGCGCTCCCAGCGAACAGTTGCGGAAGCGGGATGGCGTTGTCCTACCTGCGCGTTAGGGTCCATGAATAGGAAGGGCAGGGGAGTCCCCGCCCACCCGGTACGAAGACGCTGAGACGGCCGGAGCCGTCAGAGACGAGCAGGTGGATACGTGACGAATCTGATGCCCTACGCCGCCGGAGAGCCGTCCCTCGGTGGAGGCCTCGGTGACCAGGTCTACAGCCGACTGCTCGGCGAGCGCATCATCTTCCTCGGTCAGCAGGTCGACGATGAGATCGCCAACAAGATCACGGCGCAGCTGCTTCTCCTTGCCGCCGAGCCGGACAAGGACATCTACCTCTACATCAACAGCCCCGGCGGCTCGGTGACGGCCGGCATGGCGGTCTACGACACCATGCAGTACATCCCGAACGACGTGGTCACCATCGGTATGGGCATGGCGGCCTCGATGGGTCAGTTCCTGCTCACCGGCGGCACCGCGGGCAAGCGCTTCGCGCTCCCGAACACGGACATCCTCATGCACCAGGGTTCGGCCGGCATCGGCGGTACGGCCTCGGACATCAAGATCCAGGCCCAGTACCTGCTGCGCACCAAGCAGCGGATGGCGGAGATCACCGCCCGCCACTCCGGCCAGACGGTCGAGACGATCATCCGCGACGGCGACCGCGACCGCTGGTACACCGCGGACGAGGCCAAGGAGTACGGCCTCATCGACGAGATCATCACGGTCGCATCGGGCGTTCCGGGCGGCGGCGGCACCGGCGCCTGATCCGGTACCCACCGGTTCGGGCTCCACCGCCCCGCGCACCTCTCGTACGCCGAGACACCCAGCCACAGAACGCCACCAGGATGGTGAACACCCACATGAACAACTTCCCCGGCGCCTCCGCGAGCGGCCTCTACACCGGCCCGCAGGTGGACAACCGCTACATCGTGCCGCGCTTCGTGGAGCGCACCTCGCAGGGCGTGCGTGAGTACGACCCGTACGCGAAGCTCTTCGAGGAGCGCGTGATCTTCCTCGGCGTGCAGATCGACGACGCCTCGGCCAATGACGTCATGGCGCAGCTGCTGTGCCTGGAGTCGATGGACCCGGACCGGGACATCTCGATCTACATCAACAGCCCCGGCGGCTCCTTCACCGCGCTCACCGCGATCTACGACACGATGCAGTTCGTGAAGCCGGACATCCAGACGGTCTGCATGGGCCAGGCGGCCTCCGCCGCGGCCGTGCTGCTCGCCGCGGGTACGCCCGGCAAGCGGATGGCGCTGCCCAACGCCCGTGTGCTGATCCACCAGCCGTCCTCGCAGACCGGCCGGGAGCAGCTGTCCGACCTGGAGATCGCGGCCAACGAGATCCTTCGGATGCGCACCCAGCTGGAGGAGATGCTGGCCAAGCACTCCACCACGCCGATCGACAAGATCCGCGACGACATCGAGCGCGACAAGATCCTGACCGCCGAGGACGCCCTCGCCTACGGTCTCGTCGACCAGATCGTGTCGACCCGCAAGCAGGCGGCCACGGCCGTCTGACGTCGGCCTTCACCCCTTGGCACGGCGAGTTTGCACCGCATCGGCCGTGTGAACCGTGCCAAGGGGGGCCCGAACGGGGGGCAAGGCAAGGTACCGTCGGATAGAGGCACCAGGAGCCGCTGAACCAGGCTGCTCCCAGGCGAAGGGGAAGCACCTCGTGGCACGCATCGGTGATGGCGGCGATCTGCTCAAGTGCTCGTTCTGCGGAAAGAGCCAGAAGCAGGTGAAGAAGCTCATCGCGGGACCCGGTGTGTACATCTGCGACGAGTGCATCGATCTCTGCAACGAGATCATCGAGGAGGAGCTCGCGGAGACCTCCGAAGTGCGGTGGGAGGAACTCCCCAAGCCGCGCGAGATCTACGAGTTCCTCGAGGGCTACGTGGTCGGGCAGGAGCCCGCCAAGAAGGCCCTCTCGGTCGCTGTGTACAACCACTACAAGCGGGTCCAGGCCGGCGAGAACGGCGGCGCGCAGGGCCGGGACGACGCCATCGAGCTGGCCAAGTCCAACATCCTCCTGCTGGGCCCCACGGGCTCCGGCAAGACGCTGCTCGCGCAGACCCTGGCCCGCATGCTCAACGTCCCGTTCGCCATCGCCGACGCGACCGCGCTGACGGAGGCCGGGTATGTCGGCGAGGACGTCGAGAACATCCTGCTGAAGCTGATCCAGGCCGCGGACTACGACGTCAAGAAGGCCGAGACCGGGATCATCTACATCGACGAGATCGACAAGGTCGCCCGCAAGAGCGAGAACCCGTCGATCACCCGCGATGTCTCCGGCGAGGGCGTCCAGCAGGCCCTGTTGAAGATCCTGGAGGGCACCACCGCCTCCGTACCGCCGCAGGGCGGCCGGAAGCACCCGCACCAGGAGTTCATCCAGATCGACACGACGAACGTGCTGTTCATCGTGGGCGGTGCCTTCTCCGGTCTGGAGAGGATCATCGAGTCGCGGGCGGGCGCCAAGGGCATCGGCTTCGGCGCGACGATCCGCTCCAAGCGCGAGATCGAGGCGAGCGACCAGTTCCAGGAGGTCATGCCGGAGGACCTGGTGAAGTTCGGGATGATCCCGGAGTTCATCGGCCGGCTGCCCGTCCTCACCTCGGTCCACAACCTGGACCGCGAGGCGCTGCTGCAGATCCTCGTCGAGCCGCGCAACGCGCTGGTGAAGCAGTACCAACGACTGTTCGAACTCGACGGTGTGGAGCTGGACTTCGACCGCCCCGCCCTGGAGGCCATCGCCGACCAGGCGATCCTGCGCGGCACCGGCGCGCGTGGCCTGCGGGCCATCATGGAAGAGGTCCTCCAGTCCGTGATGTACGAGGTGCCGTCCCGCAAGGACGTCGCCCGGGTCGTCATCACGGCGGACGTCGTCCGCAACAACGTGAACCCGACGCTGGTCCCGCGCGAGCCGCGGACGATCGGGAACGGCGACGGCGGGCGGCACGAGAAGTCCGCGTAGAGGCATGTGAACGCAGACGGAAGGGGCGCCCGGCCAGGTGGACTGGCGGGGCGCCCCTTCCGACGTCGTGACGCGATCAGATCTTGGTGCGGGACGTGTTGTAGAGCTTGGCGGTCAGGGTGGCCACGTCGTCCTGGTTCATGCCCTTGCCGGACATCGCGAGTCCCATGTCGACGCCGTAGACGACGCCGACCGTGCTGTAGTCGGCCCAGACGCAGATGGGGATCGTGAACTCCTTCGGGCCCTTCGCGGGGGTTCCGTCGGCTTCCTTGTTGACCACCTTCATGTCCTGGCACTTCATCAGCGCGCCCTTGAACCCGGACGGGGTCACGGACTTGGGGCTGCCGACGAGCTGGGCGTCCATGCCCTGACCGCCCTTCTTCATTTCCGCCGCGGTGTTGTCGAAAGAGTTGTCGATGACCTTGGCGGGGTCGGTGACGTCGCCCCAGAGGCCCGCGAAACTGAGCCTCTTGGCGGTGAGCAGCTCCTCCTTGGAGCCGGACTGGTACTGAGCGCTGGCCTGCTGGGCATCTTTGATCCCCAGGTTCTCGGCGTTGGTCTTCTGAGCGCCGGTCACCGGCCCTGACGGAGAGCTGGTGCTCTTCTTGTAGTCGTCCACCGCGGCGGCCGGTGTCAGCTTGTACCCCTTGGTGGAGTCCGCCACATCACTGTTGCTGGCACCCCCGCCCGACGTCAGGAAGTACGCCCCGCCCGCGATGACCGCCAGTGCCACGACCGCGCCACCGATGATCAGGCCCGTCTTCTTCTTCGGCTGGGCCGGGGGGAACGGGGGCTGGCCGCCGTACGGGGGCGTGGGCGGCTGCTGGCCGTAGGGGCCCGGCTGCTGGGCCTGCGGGTAGCCGTAGCCCGGCTGGGGCTGCTGCGGCGGGACACCCTGGGGAGCCTGCTGCGGGTACCCGTAACCGGGCTGGCCCTGCGGCGGCTGCTGGCCGTACGGTCCGGGCTGGCCCTGCGGCGGCTGGCCGCCGTACGGGCCCGGCTGCTGGCCGTACGGGCCGGGCTGGCCCTGCGGAGGCTGGCCGCCGTACGGGCCGGGCTGGCCCTGGGGAGGCTGGCCGCCGTACGGTCCGGGCTGGCCCTGCGGAGGCTGGCCGCCGTACGGGCCCGGCTGGTTGTAGCTCATCTGCGGTGTCCCCTGTTCGGAAGTGCTCATCGGAATGCTTATGCGTTCCGAACATCCTGACGGAAGGTCCACCCCTGTGGACCACTGGGAGGCGCACCGTTACTGAACAATCCCGTTTCAGTGCACGACTGTGACGGCCCTAAACTGTCCCCCGTGACCGAGAACACTCAGCAGACGCCAGCCAGCAACCCCGAACTGCCGACCCAGTACGCACCGGCCGAGGTAGAGGGGAAGCTGTATGAGCGCTGGGTAGAACGTGGTTACTTCACCGCCGACGCGAAGAGCGACAAGCCCCCGTACACGATCGTCATTCCGCCGCCGAACGTCACCGGTGCGCTCCACCTGGGCCATGCCTTCCAGGTCACGCTCATGGATGCCCTCACACGGCGCAAGCGCATGCAGGGCTTCGAGACGCTGTGGCTGCCGGGCATGGACCACGCGGGCATCGCCACCCAGAACAAGGTCGAACAGCAGCTCGCCGAGGAAGGGAAGTCGCGGCAGGATCTCGGCCGCGAGGCGTTCACCGAGCGCGTCTGGCAGTGGAAGGACGAGTACGGCGGCCGGATCCTGGGCCAGCTGAAGCGCCTCGGTGCAGGGCTCGACTGGTCGCGTGAGCGGTTCACCATGGACGAGGGGCTCTCCAAGGCCGTCCAGACGATCTTCAAGAAGCTCTATGACGACGAGCTGATCTACCGCGCCGAGCGCATCATCAACTGGTGCCCGCGCTGCCTGACCGCGATCTCCGACATCGAGGTCGACTACCAGGACGACGACGGTGAGCTCGTCTCGCTGAAGTACGGCGAGGGCGACGAGACCGTCGTCGTGGCCACCACCCGGGTCGAGACCATGCTCGGCGACACGGCCGTCGCTGTTCACCCCGACGACGAGCGGTACGCGCACCTCGTCGGCAAGCGGATCAAGCTGCCGCTGACCGACCGGACGATCCCGGTCGTCGCCGACACCCACGTCGACCCCGAGTTCGGCACGGGTGCCGTCAAGGTGACGCCCGCTCACGACCCGAACGACTTCGCGATCGGTCAGCGCCACGACCTCGAGTTCACGACGATCATGGACGAGCGCGGTGTCATCACCGTGCACGGCCCCTTTCAGGGACTCGACCGCTTCGAGGCGCGCTCCGCGATCGTTGCCGCCATGAGCGAGCAGGGCCGCGTCGTCGCCGAGAAGCGCCCGTACGTCCACTCCGTCGGTCACTGCTCGCGCTGCAAGACGACCGTCGAGCCCCGCCTCTCCCTCCAGTGGTGGGTCAAGGTCGAGACGCTCGCCAAGGCCGCGGGCGACGCGGTCCGCGACGACCGGGTCGCGCTCCACCCGAAGGACATGGAGAAGCGGTACTTCGACTGGGTCGACAACCTCAACGACTGGTGCATCTCACGGCAGTTGTGGTGGGGCCACCGGATTCCCGTCTGGTACGGGCCGAACGGCGAAATGGTCTGCGTCGGCCCCGACGACGAGGCGCCCACCGGCGAGGGCTGGGTCCAGGACGAGGATGTCCTCGACACCTGGTTCTCGTCCGGTCTTTGGCCGTTCTCGACGCTCGGCTGGCCGGAGGAGACCCCGGACCTCGAGAAGTTCTACTCGACCGATGTCCTGGTTACCGGGCACGACATCATCTTCTTCTGGGTCGTCCGGATGATGATGTTCGGTCTGTACGCGATGGACGGTGAGGTCCCCTTCAAGACCGTCGCGCTTACCGGCCTGGTCCGGGACGAGTTCGGCAAGAAGATGTCGAAGTCCAACCCGAACGCGGTGGATCCGATCGACTGGATGGACGCGTACGGCTCGGACGCCGTGAGGTTCACGCTCGCCACGGGTGCCAACCCGGGCGCGGACGTGCCGATCGGAGAGGACTGGGTCAAGGCCTCCCGTAACTTCGCCAACAAGATCTGGAACGCCACCCGCTTCGCGCTGATGAACGGCGCGACCGTGGAGGGCGAGCTGCCGCCCGTCGAGCAGCTGTCGGCGACCGACCGGTGGATCTTGTCGCGGCTGAACAAGACGGTCGCCGAAGTCGACGCGTTCTACGACGACTTCCAGTTCGCGAAGCTCTCCGATGCCCTCTACCACTTCGCGTGGGACGAGGTCTTCGACTGGTACGTCGAGCTGTCGAAGACGACCTTCTTCGCAGGCGGCGAGGGCGCCAAGGTCTCAGGCCGGGTCCTCGGCGAGGTCCTGGACGTGATGCTGCGCGTGCTGCACCCGATCGTCCCGTTCGTCACCGAGACGCTGTGGACCACGCTCACTGGCAAGGAGACCCTGGTCACCGCCGACTGGCCGAAGGACTCCGGCTTCCGCGACGACGCGGCCGAGCGGGAGATCGGGCTCGTCCAGCAGGTGGTCACCGAGGTCCGCCGGTTCCGCTCCGACCAGGGCCTGCAGCCCGGCCAGAAGGTTCCGGCCGAGCTCACCCTGACCGGCACGCCGCTCGCCCCGCACGAGGCGGCCATCCGCCAGCTGCTGCGGCTGCAGCCCGCCGAAGAGGGCTTCCACGCCACCGCGTCGCTGCCGGTCGCCGGGGCCACGGTCGCCCTCGACCTGTCCGGCACGATCGACGTCGAGGCCGAGCGCAAGCGCCTGACGAAGGACCTGGGCGCCGCCGAGAAGGAGAAGGCCCAGGCCAACGGCAAGCTCTCCAACGAGGCGTTCCTCGGCAAGGCCCCGGACAACGTGGTCGACAAGATCCGTGGCCGGCTCGCCAAGGCCGAGGCGGACATCGAGCGGATCACCACCCAGCTGGCGAACCTGCCGCAGGGCTGATCACCCGACGAGGCGAAGCCCCCGTACCCCCGCCGCCGGGAGTACGGGGGCTTCGCCGTTCCCGGGTGCGGTCAGGACTCCGGCGCCGTCGGCCCGGCCACTGGCGGCTCCGCGTCTTCGCCCAGCCGGAGCGGCCGCGCAGCATGCGGACGAAGGCCCGCGCCGAAACGACGAACAGGTGGTACGCGTACAGCCACAGCGCCGCGCCCCACAGCACCGGCTTCGCACCGGGCGCCGCGCACGATGTCCGTGCCCATCCGTAGACTGGCCCCGTGAGTGAGCCCCGCCCTTCCGACCGGCACGACGCCTCCGATCCCGACGAGACCTTCGCGGAGATCGTCGACGAAGCGACCCAGCGCGACCCCGACCTGGCGGTGATCGAGGCCGGGAGCCGTACGCTGCGCACCCGCTCGGGACCGCCGCAGGGCCAGGACGTCCCGGCCCGCCCCGCCGACCCCGAGGTGGACAAGGCGCTCCGCGCGGTGGAGCAGGAGCTCGCCGGCCGCTGGGGCGAGACCAAGCTGGAGCCCTCCGTCGCGCGCATCGCCGCGCTGATGGACGTGCTCGGCGAGCCGCAGCGCGCCTACCCCTCGATCCACATCACCGGGACCAACGGCAAGACGAGCACGGCCCGCATGATCGAGGCGCTGCTCGGCGCCTTCGACCTGCGCACCGGCCGCTACACCTCGCCGCACGTCCAGTCGATCACCGAGCGGATCAGCCTGGACGGCTTCCCGATCGATCTCGAGCGGTTCATCGAGGCGTACCAGGACATCAAGCCGTACGTGGAGATGGTCGACGCCCAGCAGCCGTACCGGCTCTCCTTCTTCGAGGTGCTGACGGGCATGGCGTACGCGGCCTTCGCCGACGCGCCGGTCGATGTCGCCGTCGTCGAGGTCGGCATGGGCGGCAGCTGGGACGCGACGAACGTGATCGACTCCTCGGTCGCCGTCGTCACCCCCATCTCGCTGGACCACACCGACCGGCTCGGCGCCACGCCCGCCGAGATCGCCGGTGAGAAGTCCGGGATCATCAAGCAGGGGGCCACGGTCGTCCTGGCGCAGCAGCCGGTCGACGCCGCGCAGGTCATGCTGAAAAAGGCCGTCGAGGTCGACGCCACGGTCGCCCGCGAGGGCATGGAGTTCGGCGTCCTCTCGCGCGAGATCGCCGTCGGCGGGCAGCTGCTGACGCTGCGCGGTCTCGGCGGTGAGTACGCCGAGGTCTTCCTCCCGTTGTACGGCGCCCACCAGGCGCACAACGCGGCGGTGGCGCTCTGCGCCGTGGAGGCGTTCTTCGGGATCGGCGCCGAGCAGCCCGGCGCACTCGACATCGACACGGTCCGCCGGGCCTTCGCCTCGGTGATCTCGCCGGGGCGCCTCGAAGTGGTCCGCTCCAGCCCGACCGTGGTCCTGGACGCGGCCCACAACCCGGCGGGCGCCCGCGCCACCGCCGACGGGATCTCCGAGGCGTTCGGTTTCTCCCGGCTGATCGGTGTGGTCGGCGCCAGCGGCGACAAGGACGTCAAGGGGCTTCTGGAAGCCTTCGAGCCGATCTTCGCCGAGGTCGTCATCACCCAGAACTCCAGCGGGCGCGCGATGGACGCCGACGAGCTGGCCGCCGTCGCGGTCGAGGTCTTCGGCCACGACCGCGTCCAGGTCGAGCCGCGTCTCGACGACGCCCTGGAGGCGGCGATCACCCTCGCCGAAGAAGAGGACGAGTACGCGGGCGCCGGCGTCCTGGTGACGGGTTCCGTGATCACGGTCGGCGAGGCCCGGCTGCTCCTGGGGAGGCACTGACCGAAGTGCGTACGCTCTGTGCGTCGACGTTGATCGGCGAGTTCTTCGTGATCGGTTTCGCCGGTCTCGTCGCGATGAAGTCGGACGATCTCTCCGACACCACGGTCTGGACGGTCTGCGGCATCGGCATGCTGCTCTCCGTGCTGCTCTGCGGGATGATCACCCGCCCCGGCGGGATCCAGCTCGGCTGGGCGCTGCAGATCGCCCTGGTGCTGAGCGGCTTCGTCGTCCCGATGATGTTCATCCTCGGTGTGATCTTCGGCGGCCTGTGGTGGGCCTCGGTCCACTACGGCCGCAAGATCGACGAGGCGAAGGCCCGCTGGGCGGCCGCACAGGAGGCGGCCGAGGCCGCGGCCGGTGGCTGATCCCGTGCCTCGTGGCCTTGGACCGACCGGCACATGGGGGGCGGCGTCGCGGGGCTGGGTGCGCACATCTGCCGCGTTGTCGTCAATCACCAACGCACCGCGTTGCCTCAATCCTCCGCCTTGCAGCTGCACGCACCCAGCCCCGCTCCTTCTCCCACCCCCCATGTGCCGGTCGGTCCAACCCGGCCGCGGGCCCGTTCCCGTACCCCTGTAGCCTCGCCTCACCGCACCCGCATGCCTGCAAGGAGCCGCACACCATGACCCAGCGCACCCTCGTTCTGCTCAAGCCCGACGCCGTCCGGCGCGGACTGGTCGGCGAGATCGTCGGGCGGATCGAGCGCAAGGCCGGCTGGCGGATCACCGCGCTGGAGCTGCGTACCCTCGACCGCGCCACGCTGGAGCAGCACTACGCCGAACACGTCGGCCGCCCCTTCTACGAGCCGCTCGTCGAGTTCATGCAGTCCGGCCCGATCGTGGCACTGGTCGCCGAGGGCGAGCGGGTCATCGAGGGCATCCGTACGCTCGCCGGACCCACCGACCCGATCGCCGCCGCGCCCGGCTCCATCCGCGGTGACTTCGGCACGATCACCCGGGAGAACCTCATCCACGCCTCGGACTCCGAGGAGTCCGCGGAGCGGGAACTGAAGCTCTTCTTCCCGGGACTTTCCTGACCTCGGATCAGCCGAACAGCGCTCATGACCTGGGGCGACCGAATTAATTCGGTCGCCCTTCGGTATAGGGTCCCGGATCGCGGGAACGCATCACCCCGACGTAACGTCACCATGAGTGGAACGGCCACCCGTTCCGCCCACAAAGGCGAAGGACCCTCGCGCGGTGTCCGTGCATACGGCACTACGATGGAATCTTCCACGCCCGCAGCGCCCACCTCGCCGACCAGAACAAGCCATCATCGCTTGTCCGGAAGGCCCGACGCATCCTCATGGGGAACAAGGGGAACTCAATGTCGTTCATCGGCCGTGACATGGCTATCGACCTCGGGACTGCCAACACGCTGGTGTACGTCAGGGGGCGCGGCATCGTTCTCAACGAGCCGTCCGTCGTGGCCATCAACACCAACACCGGCGGCATCCTCGCGGTCGGCTCCGAGGCCAAGAAGATGATCGGGCGTACACCGGGCAACATCGTTGCCGTGCGGCCACTGAAGGACGGCGTGATCGCCGACTTCGAGATCACCGAGCGGATGCTCCGCTACTTCATCCTGAAGATCCACAAGCGTCGCTACCTGGCCCGCCCGCGGGTCGTCGTCTGCGTGCCCTCCGGCATCACCGGGGTCGAGCGACGCGCCGTCATCGAGGCGTCGACGCAGGCCGGCGCGCGCCAGGTGCACATCATCGAGGAGCCCATGGCGGCGGCCATCGGGTCCGGGCTGCCGGTTCACGAGGCCACCGGCAACATGGTCGTCGACATCGGCGGCGGTACCACCGAGGTCGCGGTCATCTCGCTCGGCGGAATCGTCACTGCCCAGTCGATCCGGGTCGCCGGTGACGAGCTGGACAACGCGATCATCCAGCACATCAAGAAGGAGTACTCGCTCCTCCTCGGTGAGCGCAGCGCCGAACAGATCAAGATCACGATCGGTTCGGCGTACGACCTGGACAAGGACGAGCACACCGAGATCCGCGGCCGGGACCTGGTCTCCGGGCTGCCCAAGACCGTGGTCATCTCGGCCGCCGAGGTCCGCAAGGCCATCGAGGAGCCGGTCAACGCGATCGTCGACGCGGTGAAGACCACGCTCGACAAGTGCCCGCCGGAGCTCTCCGGCGACGTCATGGACCGCGGCATCGTCCTCACCGGCGGCGGCGCGCTGCTGCGCGGGCTGGACGAGCGGCTGCGCCGCGAGACCGGCATGCCGATCCATATCGCCGAGGACCCGCTGGACTCGGTGGCGCTCGGATCGGGCAAGTGCGTCGAGGAGTTCGAGGCACTCCAGCAGGTGCTGGACGCCCAGCCCCGCCGGTAGCCGGCACGGGCCGGCCCGCAGGTACACAACCCATCAGTCTGCTGTACGGACCACTGCGGATCCGTACGCCGGATCGTTGATATACAGGCACGAACATTCCGACGAGGAAGGCACGGCCGCCGCACGTGAGGGACACACGAGAGAGCCGGCTGCTCCTGGTGCTGCTGATCGCCATCGCATTCGCGCTGATCACGGTGGACATCCGCGGCGGCGAGGAGTCACCGGTGGACGGTGCCCGGCGGGCCGCCGCCACCGTCTTCGGGCCGGTCGAGAACGGCGTCGCGGCGGCGGTCGACCCGGTGGGCAACGCCATAGGAGCGGTACGCGACTCCGGCACCCGGCACAACCGGATCGCTGAACTGGAGCAGCAGAACGCCGCGCTCAAGACGAGGCTCGGCAGCAACGACCAGAACCGCAACCGGGTGCGCGAGCTGGACCGGATGCTGAAGAAGTCGGCCGCCGGACAGTACGGCATCAAGGGCGCCGAGGTCATCGCCATAGGAGCGGCCCAGGGCTTCTCCTGGACGGTCACCATCGACGCGGGCTCCAACGACGGCATCAAGCGCGACATGACCGTCATCAACGGCGACGGGCTCGTCGGCCGGGTCACCACCGTCGGCCCGGACACCGCCACGGTGCTCCTCGCCAACGACCCCGACTTCACCGTCGGCACCCGTATGGAGAAGACCGACGAACTGGGCTTCGCCACCGGCCAGGGCTCCCGGCCGCTGTCCGTGCAGTTCCTCAACGGCAAGGCCAAGGTGGAGAAGGGCGACCGGCTGGTTACCTTCGGCTCCAGCAAGGACAAGCCGTTCGTGCCCGGCGTCCCGGTCGGCGAGGTCGTCCGCGTCGACCCGTCCGGCGGCGGCCTGACCCGTACCGTCTACGTCCGCCCGTACGTCGGGTTCACCAAGCTCGACATCGTCGGCGTCGTCGTCCAGGCCCCGCGCGAGGACCCCCGCGACATGGTCCTGCCGAAGGAACCGGCCAAGCCCGCCAAGCCGAAGCCCACCCCGACCGTCACCGTGACCATCTCGCCCAACGGAGACATCGTCGACACCAACGGCAACGTCGTCGGGAACATCCACGAGAGCCCGGACCCCAGCGGAAGCCCGGACCCGAGCGGCAGTCCGGGCGCCACACCGAACACCGGCACCGCGGTCAACGAGCAGAGGTAGAGCTGATTCCCATGCGTCTGAACCGGATTCTGCTCTCCGCCGTCCTGGTCGTGGTCGCCCTGGTCGTCCAGGTCTCGGTGTTCGCCCGGCTCCAACTCCCCGGCGCCGTGCCCGACCTGCTGCTCCTCGTCGTCCTCGGCCTCGCGTTCGTGTACGGGCACGTCAGCGGCGCGCTCATCGGCTTCGGCGCGGGACTGCTCGCCGACCTGGCGCCGCCCGCCGACCACGCCGCCGGGCGCTACGCCCTGGTGCTCTGTGTCATCGGCTACCTCGCCGGACTGGTCAAGCCGGAGACCGGGCAGCTCAAGTCGGCGTTCGTCCCGATGGTCGCGGTCGTGGCCGCGGCGATCGGATCGACCCTGCTGTACGCGCTCGTCGGCGCGCTCGTCGGGGACACGGCGGCCCGTCACGTGGGTCTCGGCAGCCTGCTGTTCACCGCCGCCGTCTACGACCTGCTCCTCGCGCCGTTCGTCGTGCCCCTGATCATGGCGGTCGCCAGACGCACGGTGAACGATCCGCTCGCCGACTCGTCCGGCGGCGGCGACGTCGCCGCGGGCTGGCTGTCCTCCGGCACCGGACTGCGGATCGGCGGCCAGCGCGGCGGACTGCGCGTCAAGGTCGCCCGCAACCGGGCGGCACGCGCCGGACGGATCAAGGGAGTCAAGCGACTGTGAGGCCGCACCACCGGGAGGACACCCCCCGTACCTCCGGCCCGACCACCACCGGGGGCGCCCCGTGAGCAACATCCCCGAGACCGGCCGGACCCAACGGGTCCAGATCCGTCTCGTCGTCATCCAGGTCCTCGTCTTCTCCCTGCTGTTCACGCTCGGCGGGCGCCTCTGGTACCTCCAGATCCGCAACGGCCAGGAGTACAGCGACGAGGCGAAGAACAACCACGTCCAGCAGGTCGTCCAGCCCGCCGTCCGCGGCTCCATCCTCGACGCGCGCGGCGTGCCCCTCGCCGACAACGAGACCCGTCTGGTCGTCTCCGCCAGCCGCACCGAGCTGCTGAAGATGAAGGACGACGGCAAGAGCGTCCTGACCCGGCTCGCCGGCGTCCTCGGCATGGCGCCCAAGGAGGTCCTCGACAAGGTCCGGCTCTGCGACGCGAAGACGCCGCAGCCCTGCTGGAACGGTTCTCCGTACCAGCCGATCCCGGTCACCGACGAGGCCACCACCCAGCAGGCCCTCCAGATCCGCGAACGTGCCGAGGACTTCCCCGGCATCACCGCCGAGCCCACCGCCGTACGCCGCTACGCCGAGCCCGGCAAGGCCAACACCGCCCAGGTCCTCGGCTACCTCTCGCCCGTCACCGACGAAGAGATCACCAAGGCCCAGCACACCGACTCGCCGTACCTGCGCTCCGACCAGGTCGGCCGCTCCGGGCTGGAGCGCACCTACGACAAGGAACTGCGCGGCAAGGCCGGGGTCACCCGTTACGAGGTCGACAACCTCGGCCGGGTCATCGGCGAGGCGAAGAACGACGAGGCGGAGCCCGGCTCCAGCGTCGTCACCTCCATCGACGCCCGGGTCCAGGCCGTCGCCGAGTACGAGCTCAACGAGGCGATGAAGACGGCCCGTCAGTCGTTCGACAAGAACACCGGTGAGAACTACAAGGCCGACTCCGGCGCCGTCGTCGTCATGGAGGCCAAGACCGGCCGCGTCGTCGCGATGGCCTCCCTGCCGAACTACGACCCCAACGCCTGGGTCGGCGGCATCTCCGCCAAGGACTACGCCAAGCTCACCGGCAAGAACTCCAACTTCCCGCTGCTGAACCGGGCCATCCAGGGCCAGGCCGCCCCCGGCTCGATCTTCAAGGTCATCTCCTCGACCGCGGCGGTCAACGCCGGCTACCCCTTCGACGGCCACTACCCCTGCCCCAGCTCGTACAACGTCGGCGGCCAGACCTTCAAGAACTACGAGTCCCAGGGCTACGGGGACATCACCATCGGCCGCGCCCTCGAAGTCTCCTGCGACACCGTGTACTACGGCATCGCGCACAAGGAGTGGCTGAAGGACGGCGGCATCAACCCGAAGAAGCACCCCAAGGACTGGTTCTACAAGACCGCCCACCAGTTCGGCCTCGGCAAGGAGACCGGCATCGACCTCCCCAACGAGGTCAGCGGCCGCGTCCCCGACCGCAAGTGGAAGCAGAACTTCTACAAGGCGAACAAGGACGCCTGGTGCAAACAGGGCAAGAAGGACGGCTCGTACGTCGAGAAGATCGCGTACGAGAACTGTCTCGAAGGCGACAAGATGCGCGCCGGTGACTCCGTCAACTACTCCATCGGCCAGGGCGACACCCTCGTCACCCCGATCCAGATGGCCACCATCTACGCCGCGATCTCCAACGGCGGCACCCTCTACGACCCCACCGTCGGCAAGGCGATCGTCAGCGGCGACGGCAAGAGCGTCCAGGAGATCGCGCCCAAGTCGCACGGCAAGCTGCCGTTCTCCCGCAAGACCCGCAACGAGATCGACGGCGCCCTCGCGGGAGTCGCGACCCGCGGTTCGGCGGCCTGGCGGTTCGGCGGCTGGCCGCAGGACAAGATCCCGATGCACGCCAAGACGGGCACGGCGGAGGTCTACGGCAAACAGACGACCTCCTGGTTCGCCACGTACACCAAGGACTACTCGATCGTCATGACGATCTCTCAGGGCGGTACGGGCTCCGGCGCGTCCGGGCCGGCCGTGCGCAACATCTACGACGCCCTCTACGGTCTCGACGACTCCGGCAAGCAGGATCTGAAGAAGGCACTGCTGCCCACCCCGCAGAAGTCCCTGCCGAAGATCCAGCGGGACGGCTCGATCGACGCCCCGGAGATCAAGCCGTACGACCCGAACTCGCAGAAGACTCCGGAGGAACAGACCCTCGCGGCGGCCCTGGGGAGGCGCGACTGATGGCCGGCTTCTCCGTCTCGCGGTACGCCCCCGAGCGCTCCGCCTGGGGCAAACTCGTCGCCCGCGACTCCGTCGTGCGCAAACTCGACTGGCCGCTGCTCGGGTCCGCGATCGCGCTCTCCTTCATCGGCTCGCTGCTGGTCTACTCCGCGACCCGGGGCCGCCACGCGCTCACTCACGGCGACCCGTACTACTTCCTCTTCCGGCACGCCCTCAACACCGGCATCGGCTTCGGCCTGATGATCGGCACGATCTGGCTCGGCCACCGCACCCTGCGCGGCGCCGTCCCGATCCTCTACGGCCTCTCGGTGATCCTCGTACTGGCGGTCCTCACCCCGCTCGGCGCCACCGTCAACGGTGCCCACGCCTGGATCATCATCGGCGGTGGCTTCTCGCTCCAGCCGTCCGAGTTCACCAAGATCACCATCATCCTGATCATGGCGATGCTGCTCGCCGAGCGCGTCGACGCTGGTGACCAGCTCCACCCCGATCACCGGACCGTCGCCAAGGCGCTGGGCCTGGCGTCCGTGCCGATGATTGTCGTCATGGGGATGCCGGACCTCGGCTCCGTGATGGTCATGGTCGTCATCGTGCTCGGTGTGCTCCTCGCCTCCGGCGCGTCGAACCGCTGGATCTTCGGCCTGCTCGGCGCGGGCGTGGTCGGCGCGATCGCGATCTGGAAGCTCGGCCTGCTCGACGAGTATCAGATCGCCCGCTTCGCCGCCTTCGCCAACCCCGCGCTCGACCCGGCGGGCGTCGGCTACAACACCAACCAGGCCCGCATCGCGATCGGCTCCGGCGGCCTCACCGGAACGGGCCTCTTCCAGGGCACCCAGACCACCGGCCAGTTCGTCCCCGAGCAGCAGACCGACTTCGTCTTCACCGTCGCCGGCGAGGAGCTCGGCTTCCTCGGCGCCGGGCTGATCCTCGTCCTGCTCGGCATCGTCCTGTGGCGCGCCTGCCGGATCGCCCGCGAGACGACCGAGCTGTACGGCACGATCGTCGCCGGCGGAATCATCGCCTGGTTCGCCTTCCAGGCCTTCGAGAACATCGGGATGACGCTCGGCATCATGCCGGTCGCCGGGCTTCCGCTGCCGTTCGTGTCGTACGGAGGATCCTCGATGTTCGCCGTCTGGGTGGCCGTCGGACTGCTCCAGTCGATCAGGGTGCAACGACCGATAAGCGCCTGAGCCGGTGCGGGAGCACTGCCCATCCTCGGACAACACGTCTAGATTCGGTTCATGGCGGACTCGAAGCGTGAGATCGAGCGGAAGTACGAAGCCACCGCGGAGACCCGGCTCCCCGATCTGAGCCGGGTGGCCGGTGTCTCGGCCGTCGTCCACCGGGGCGTCAGAGAGCTGGACGCCGTCTACTACGACACCGAGGACCTGCGGCTGGCGGCCGGCTCCCTCACCCTGCGCCGCCGCACCGGGGGGAGCGACGCCGGCTGGCACCTCAAGTTCCCCGTCGCCTCCGGTATCCGGGACGAGCTCCGGGAACCGCTCTCCGACACCCTGCCGCGCTCCTTCGCCGGGCTGCTCCGGTCCCGGCTCCGGGGGAGCGAGCTCGCCCCCGTCGTCCGGCTGCGCACCGCCCGTGACGTCCACCACCTGGTCGACGCCGAAGGCGCGCCGCTTGCCGAGGTCGCCCTCGACACCGTGCGGGCCGAACGGCTGACGGGCGGCGACGGCACGGCCGCCTGGACCGAGATCGAGGTGGAACTCGCCGACGACGGAGACCCGGCCCTCCTGGACGCCGTCGAACGACGGCTGCGCAGAGCCGGCGTCCGCCCGTCCGCACTGCCGTCCAAGCTGGCCAGGGCGCTCGCCGAGACCGCGCCGGAACCGAACCGGAGGAAGGAGGCCGGCGGCACCACCCCACGACGCACCGCGGGCGACCACGTCCTCGCGTACATCCACCGGCAGGCCGAGGCGATCGTCGCCCTCGACCCCGCCGTACGCCGTGAGCTCCCCGACTCCGTGCATCAGATGCGGGTCGCCACCCGCAGGCTCCGCAGCGCCCTGCGGACGTACCGCAGGATCCTCGACCGGAGCGTCACCGACCCGGTCGGCGACGAGCTGAAGTGGCTGGCCGCCGAGCTCGGCATCGACCGCGACCAGGAGGTTCTCGACGCCCGCCTGCGCGCCTGCCTCGACGCTCTGCCCCGCACCCTGGTCCTCGGGCCCGTCCACAGCCGTCTGCGGATCTGGTCGGTCGCCCACCGGGGCGGCTCCCGGCACCGGACCGTCGCCGTGCTCGACGGGAAGCGGTACCTGGCACTCCTGGAACGCCTCGACGCCCTGCTCGCCGCCCCGCCGCTGCTGCCCGCCGCGTCCCGCGCCCCCGAGCGGGCACTGGCCCGCGCCGTGCTGAAGGAGTACGCGCGCCTCGCGAGCCGCGTCGGCCGCGCCCTGGAGCTCCCGCCCGGTCACGACCGCGATCTCGCCCTGCACGACGCCCGCAAGGCCGCCAAGCGCGCCCGTTACGCGGCGGAGGCGGCCCGGCCCGCGCTCGGGAAGCCCGCCAAGCGGTTCACCAAACGGATGAAGGCCGTGCAGACCCTCCTGGGCGACCACCAGGACAGCGTGGTGGCCCGCGACGCCCTGCGCACCCTGGCCGCGCAGGCACACGCGGCAGGGGAGTCCGCGTTCACCTGGGGACTGCTGTACGGGCGCGAGGAGGCGGCCGCCGCCGCCGGTGAGCGGGAGCTGCCGGATGTCTGGGAGCGGGCGTCCCGGCCGCAGGTGCGGGCGGCGCTGGGAGGCTGAGCGCCGGGGTACGCTGGATGGTCACCCTTGCCGGCTCTCGAAAGTTCGCGATGTCTGTCGATTCGGTCTTCCCACAGCTCGAAGCTCTGCTCCCGCATGTGCAGAAGCCCATCCAGTACGTCGGCGGTGAGCTGAACTCCACCGTCAAGCCGTGGGACGAATGCGATGTCCGCTGGGCGCTGATGTACCCGGACGCGTACGAGGTCGGACTCCCCAACCAGGGCGTCATGATCCTCTACGAGGTGCTCAACGAGCGCCAGGGCGTCCTCGCCGAGCGCACCTACAGCGTGTGGCCGGACCTCGAAGAGCTGATGCGCGAGCACCGGGTCCCGCAGTTCACCGTGGACAGCCACCGCCCGGTCAAGGCGTTCGACGTCTTCGGACTGAGCTTCTCCACCGAGCTCGGCTACACCAACATGCTCACCGCCCTGGATCTCGCGGGCATTCCGCTGGACGCCAGGGACCGCACCGTCGACGACCCGATCGTGCTGGCCGGCGGCCACGCCGCGTTCAACCCCGAGCCCATCGCGGAGTTCATCGACTGCGCGGTCATCGGCGACGGCGAGCAGGCCGTCCTGGAGATCACCGAGATCATCCGCGCCTGGAAGGCCGAGGGCCGCCCCGGCGGTCGTGAAGAGGTGCTCTTCCGCCTCGCGAAGACCGGCGGCGTCTACGTCCCGGGCTTCTACGACGTCGAGTACCTCCCGGACGGGCGCATCGGCCGTGTCGTGCCCAACAAGTCGGGCGTGCCGTGGCGGGTGTCCAAGCACACGGTGATGGACCTCGACGAGTGGCCCTACCCGAAGCAGCCCCTCGTGCCCCTCGCCGAGACCGTCCACGAGCGGATGTCCGTCGAGATCTTCCGCGGCTGCACCCGCGGCTGCCGTTTCTGCCAGGCCGGCATGATCACGCGCCCCGTGCGGGAGCGAAGCATCACCGGCATCGGCGAGATGGTCGAGAAGGGTCTCAAGGCGACCGGCTTCGAGGAGGTCGGACTGCTCTCGCTCTCCTCCGCGGACCACACCGAGATCGGCGAGATCGCCAAGGGCCTCGCCGACCGGTACACCGAGGACAAGATCGGCCTCTCGCTGCCCTCCACCCGCGTCGACGCGTTCAATGTGGACCTGGCCAACGAGCTGACCCGCAACGGCCGTCGCTCCGGTCTCACCTTCGCCCCCGAGGGCGGCTCCGAGCGCATGCGCAAGGTCATCAACAAGATGGTCTCGGAAGAGGACCTCATCCGCACCGTCGCCACCGCGTACGGCAACGGCTGGCGTCAGGTGAAGCTGTACTTCATGTGCGGTCTGCCCACCGAGACCGACGAGGATGTCCTCCAGATCGGTGACATGGCGGTCAACGTGATCGCCAAGGGCCGTGAGGTCTCCGGCCAGAACGACATCCGCTGCACCGTCTCCATCGGCGGCTTCGTGCCCAAGCCGCACACGCCGTTCCAGTGGGCCCCGCAGCTCGGCGCCGAAGAGACCGACGCGCGGCTGGCCAAGCTCCGCGACAAGATCCGCGGCGACAAGAAGTACGGCCGCTCCATCGGCTTCCGCTACCACGACGGCAAGCCCGGCATCGTCGAGGGCCTGCTCTCGCGCGGCGACCGCCGTGTCGGCTCCGTCATCCGCGCGGTCTACGAGTCCGGCGGCCGCTTCGACGGCTGGCGCGAGCACTTCAGCTACGACCGCTGGATGACCGCCGCCGAGAAGACGCTGCCCGAGTACGGCGTGGACGTCGACTGGTACACCACCCGCGAGCGGACCTACGAGGAGGTCCTGCCCTGGGACCACCTGGACTCCGGCCTCGACAAGGACTGGCTCTGGGAGGACTGGCAGGACTCGCTCGACGAGACCGAGGTCGAGGACTGCCGCTGGACCCCGTGCTTCGACTGCGGCGTCTGCCCGCAGATGGACACCAGCATCCAGATCGGTCCGACCGGCAAGAAGCTGCTGCCGTTGTCGGTCGTGAAGTAGCGGCCTCGGGTGAGTCCGTCCGGGTGACGGCTCGGTGACGAAGGCCCGGACCGGGAAACCCCGGTCCGGGCCTTCGCGTCATGTTCGGCATGGAGTACGACAAGCACCAGGCCCCCGCGCGGTACGAAGCCGCAGAGGGCTGTCTGACGACGCTGATCAGGATCCCGGTACGGATCGTGGTGCTGGTGATCGTCCTGCCCGTGCGGTTGGTCTGGGACGCCCTGGTCGTGGGCGCCCGCGCCGCCGACCGCCTTCTGCTGCGCCCCCTGGGCCGGGCCCTGTCCCGGTTGTTCCGGACCGTGGTGCTGATCCCCGCGGTGTGGCTGTACGAGACGGTGCTCACCCCGCTCGGCCATGCGCTGCGGTGGCTGGCCGCGGCGCTCCTCATCTGGCCATGGGTCGCGCTCTGGCGGTACGCGCTGGTGCCGGTGGTGCGCTACGGGCTCGTGGTGCCGGCGGTGTGGCTGTACGAGGCGGTGCTCACCCCGATCGGCCACGGGCTGCGCCGGGTGTACCGGGAGTTGCTCGTCCCGGCCGGGCGGGGGATCGGCGTCGCGGTCGGCCGGGTGCTCACCGCCCTGTTGGTCTGGCCGGTCGTCGGCCTGTGGCGGTACGTCCTGACGCCCCTCGCGCTCGCCGCCACATGGCTGGTGGAACACCTGCTCGTACGGCCGTCGGCCTGGACGTACCGGCAACTGCTCACCCCGCTCGGCCACGCCGTCACCTGGCTGCTCGAACGGATGGCGCGCGGAATCACGGCGGTGGGGAGCGGGCTGTGGGCAGCGGTGGTGTGGCTGGTTCTGACGCTGCTCGTCGCACCGCTCGGATGGCTGTACCGGCGGGTACTTGCCCCGGTCGGCCGGGAGATCGCTGCCGCGTTCGGTGTCGCCTGGCGCATCGCGGGCTTCATCTCGCGGGCCGTCGGCAGGGCCGTCGCCTGGCTGGCATGGCATCTCGTCGGGGCGCCGGTCGCCTGGGCCTGGCGCACGGTGTGCACGCCGGTGGGACATTTCGTACGTGACGCCGTCCTGGCTCCCGCCAGGCGGGCCGCGGTCGGGACGGGACGCGCGGTCCGGGCGGCGCTGCGCTCGGCACGCGAGACGGTGGCCCAGGCGCGTCGTGACGCCTGGCGGGCGCTGGTCGGCGGGCCGCGGGCGCCCGAGCCCCGGGAACCGGGAAGCCCCCTTGCGCGTACTCTGGGTAGTACAAGGACTGTGCCCTGCGCGGCGCCCGGACCAGAGATCTCCTCGCTCGGAGAGAAGAACGCCGAGCGGGGGTGAGCCGGACCGGACACCCCGGGCCACCCGCATCTCGTGGGCGGCGTGCCAGCGCGTCCGCCCCGCACCGAGGAGAAGAACCACTGGGCAAGCGACAGCCCGAAGGCCCGCCGCCCGCACCGGCGGTGCAGCGCATCCGACTGCGCTACACCAAGCGCGGCCGCCTCCGGTTCACCAGCCACCGTGACTTCCAGCGTGCCTTCGAGCGGGCACTGCGCCGCTCCCAGGTGCCCATGGCCTACTCGGCCGGCTTCACCCCGCACCCGAAGGTGTCGTACGCCAATGCCGCCCCCACCGGCACGGGCAGTGAGGCCGAGTTCCTGGAGATCGCCCTCACCGAGGTCCGGGATCCGGGCGTCCTGCGCGAGCTGCTCAACGCCTCGCTGCCGGACGGTCTCGACGTCACCGACGCCGTGGAGGCCCGCACCTCGGGCCTCGCCGAGCGGCTGACCGCCTCCGTCTGGGAGCTGCGTCTCGACGGAGTCACCGCCGAGGAGGCCGACAAGGCCGTGGCCGCCTTCAACGCCGCTGAGACCGTCGAGGTCCAGCGCCGTGCGAAGAACGGCATGCGGACCTTCGACGCCCGTGCCGCCGTGGTCGACCTGCAGGCCCTTGATCCACAGGCTGATAGGCCCGAGGACAGGCCCTGTGCGATACTGCGGCTGGTTGTTCGGCACGTGACACCTGCCGTGCGACCTGACGACGTCCTGTCCGGTCTCCGCGTTGTGGCCGACCTGGCGCCGCCGGTCCCCGCAGCGGTGACCAGGCTGGCGCAGGGGCTCTTCGACGAGGAGTCCGGCACGGTGACCGACCCGCTCGCGCCCGACCGCGAGGCAGCCCCGGCCGCTCCACACACGGCCGCCGGGACCGCCGTCGCGACGGCGCCGGAAGGTGCAGGTTCCGCGTAAGGCGGTCGTTGCAGCGCAGCCCTCCGACTCGGGAGCCACCTGGGCCGGGCCGCGCGATGACCCATAAGACTTTCGCCAGGCCGTACGCACGGAGCGTACGGAACCGGCGAGCCAGACATTGAGCTCCCGTGCGGCGCCCGCGCCCCGGACGGCGGTCCCGCGTACATCACGCGGACCGTGCCGGACCGGAACCAGACGCGGCGCCCGGGAGCCTGACGGGAGAACCGCCCGCATGCCCCAGCCCAACGAACCCGGTACGACCGGGAACGACGAAGAGAACAACGCACCTGGCGACAAGCTGCCGCCGCGCCGCAGGCGCCGCGCCGCGTCCCGCCCGGCAGGCCCGCCGGTGGCGGATGCCCAGGGTGCCGCCGCGCCGGCCATACCGGCCGTTGACGCCGCAGTGTCCGACAGCACCGTTGGCGAAGCCGGGAGTACCCCGGAGGCGGAGGCCGCACCGCCCGCGCGTACGCGTCGTCGTGCGGTTCGCAAGGCGACCGCTCCGGCGGGTGCGCCGCAGGCCGCCGAGGCCGTGGAGATCGTGGAGCCCGCCGCCGAGCCCGTAGCCGCCGCCGAGGCCGAGGTCGTGGAGGCGGCGCCCGCGCGTGCGCGTCGTCGTGCGGTTCGCAAGGCGACCGCTCCGGCGGGTGCGCCGCAGGCCGCCGAGGCCGTGGTCGAGCCCGAGCCCGTTGTCGAGGCCGAGGCGGAGGCCGAGGTCGTGGAGGCGCCGCCCGCGCGTGCGCGTCGTCGTGCGGTCCGCAAGGCGACCGCTCCGGCAGGTGCGCCGACGGCCGCCGAGCCCGTCGAGATCGTCGAGGAAGCCACGGCCGTGGTGAGTGCCGAGCCCGAGTCGGCCGTGGTCGCCGAGCCCGAGCCCGCCGCGCCGCGCGGCCGCACCCGGCGCAGGGCATCCGCTCCGGCGGGTGCGCCGCAGGCCGCCGAGGCCGTGGTCGAGCCCGAGCCGGTTGTCGAGGCCGAGGCCGAGGCCGAGGCGGAGGCCGAGGTCGTGGAGGCGCCGCCCGCGCGTGCGCGTCGTCGTGCGGTTCGCAAGGCGACCGCTCCGGCGGGTGCGCCGCAGGCCGCCGAGACGATTGTCGAGGCCGAGGAGCCGGTCGCCGAGACCGCTGAGGTCGTCGAGCCGACCGAGACCGTCGAGCCCACCGAGGCCGAGGACACCGCACCGCGCGGTCGCCAGCGCCGCCGGGCCACCGCAGCCGCCGGCCGGCCCGAGTTCACCGGCAAGGTCGAGGAGCCCGTACGCAAGAGCCGTGGTGCGACGCGCCCCGCCGTGGCTGTGTTCCAGGCACCGGTCTTCGCCGAGCCGATGTTCCAGACTCCGGAGACGGCGGCCGCCGCCGCTGCCGCTTCGCGTCGCGAAGAGATCGAGGAAGAGCCCGAGACGGTCGAGGAGCCGACCGCCACGACCGAGGCCCCGGCCGCCGAGGCCGCGCCGCAGGCGGGTTCGCGCCGCCGTCGCCGCCGTCGCGGTGAGGCCGCCGAGCCCGAGCCGGCCGCCGCTCCCGCGGCGGAGGAGCATGCCGAGGACGAGCCCGAGCCCGAGAGCGAAGCCGAGCACGAGGGCGAGGGCGAGGAGACGGACGAGTACGGGGACCGGCCCTCGCGTCGTCGCCGTCGAGGTGGTCGTCGCCGCCGTCGTGGCGAGATGAACGAGGGCGACGAGGGCGCCGAGCAGCACGGTGACGAGACCGCCGCCGACTATTCCGAGGACGATCAGGAGCGCGCTCAGGAGTCCGAGGAGGAGGAGGACGAGGAGCACGAGGCGTCCGCCGCCGGATCCAGCAGCAGCCGACGTCGTCGTCGCCGTCGTCGTCGCAGCGGTGACGTCGCGTCCGACGCCGAGACCGGTGCGGACGACCCGGAGCGTACGGTCGTCAAGGTCCGCGAGCCCCGCAGGAAGGAAGAGCGGGAGGCCGGCACCGGCTTCGACGAGGTCCAGTCCATCAAGGGCTCGACCCGTATGGAGGCGAAGAAGCAGCGCCGCCGCGAGGGCCGTGAGCAGGGTCGTCGCCGCGTCCCGATCATCACCGAGGCCGAGTTCCTGGCCCGCCGCGAGGCCGTGGAGCGGGTCATGGTCGTCCGCCAGAACGGCGAGCGCACCCAGATCGGTGTCCTTGAGGACAACGTGCTCGTCGAGCACTACGTCAACAAGGAGCAGGCCACCAGCTACGTCGGCAACGTCTACCTGGGCAAGGTGCAGAACGTACTGCCGTCCATGGAGGCCGCCTTCGTCGACATCGGCAAGGGCCGCAACGCCGTCCTGTACGCCGGTGAGGTGAACTTCGAGGCGCTCGGCATGGCCCACGGGCCGCGTCGTATCGAGACAGCGCTCAAGTCCGGCCAGTCCGTCCTCGTCCAGGTGACCAAGGACCCGATCGGCCACAAGGGCGCCCGCCTGACCAGCCAGGTCTCGCTGCCCGGCCGTTACCTGGTCTATGTGCCCGAGGGCTCGATGACCGGTATCAGCCGCAAGCTGCCCGACACCGAGCGGGCCCGGCTGAAGACCATCCTGAAGAAGATCGTTCCCGAGGACGCGGGCGTCATCGTCCGTACCGCGGCTGAGGGTGCGAGCGAGGACGAGCTGCGCCGCGATGTCGAGCGGCTTCAGCAGCAGTGGGAGGACATCCAGAAGAAGTCCAAGAGCACCGGCAGCTCCAACGCGCCGACGCTGCTCTACGGCGAGCCGGACATGACCGTCCGGGTCGTCCGCGACATCTTCAACGAGGACTTCTCCAAGGTCATCGTCAGCGGCGACGACGCGTGGGAGACCATCCACGGCTACGTCTCGCACGTGGCGCCCGACCTGACGGACCGTCTGTCGCGATGGACCTCCGAGGTCGACATCTTCGCGACGTACCGGATCGACGAGCAGCTGATGAAGGCGCTGGACCGGAAGGTCTACCTGCCGAGCGGCGGTTCGCTGGTGATCGACAAGACCGAGGCGATGGTCGTCGTCGACGTCAACACCGGCAAGTTCACCGGTCAGGGCGGCAACCTCGAAGAGACCGTCACCAAGAACAACCTGGAGGCGGCCGAGGAGATCGTGCGCCAGCTGCGGCTGCGCGACCTCGGTGGCATCGTCGTCGTCGACTTCATCGACATGGTGCTGGAGTCCAACCGGGACCTGGTGCTGCGCCGTCTGCTGGAGTGCCTGGGACGCGACCGTACGAAGCACCAGGTCGCCGAGGTCACCTCGCTGGGCCTGGTCCAGATGACCCGCAAGCGGGTGGGCCAGGGTCTGCTGGAGTCCTTCTCCGAGACCTGTGTCCACTGCAACGGGCGCGGCGTGATCGTGCACATGGAGCAGCCGACCACGGTCGGTGGCGGCGGCAACGGCAAGCGTTCCAAGAAGCGCGGCCGGGGCGGCGTGGGCCACGAGCACGAGCAGATCGTCGAGCAGGACCACGAGCACATCGCGGAGGGCGAGACCGAGGCCGAGGTGGCCGCGGAGGTGGCCGCCCCGGTGGCACTGCCCGAGCCGGAGTTCGTCCCGGACGAGGAGCTGTACAGCAGCCCGGCCGAGGCCGAGGCAGCCGCTTCGCGTGGCCGTGGCAGGCGCCGTGCGACCCGTAAGGCATCGGCTCCGGCCGGCGCCCCGAAGGCCGCAGCCCCTGCCCCGGTCGTCGAGCCGGAGCCGGTGGTGGAGGCCGTGGAGCCGGAACCGGTGGTGGAGCCCGAGCCGGCGGCCGAGGCCCCTCAGGGCCGTACGCGCCGTCGTGCGACCCGTAAGGCCACCGCTCCGGCGGGCTCGCCTGCCCCGGTCGAGCAGGTCGAGCAGGTCGAGGAGCCGGTGCCGGCTGTGGCCCCGGTCGTCGAGGTGGCCCCGGTCGCCGAGGCCCCCGGGCCCGAGGCGGCACCCGAGGAGGTGGTCCCCGAGGCCGCCCCGCCGCGTGCCCGCCGCCGGGTGACCCGCAAGGTCACCGCCCCCGCGGGTTCGCCCGCCGGTGCGGACGCGGCGGAGGTCGTCGTGGTGACCGGCTCCACCGAGCCGGCCGGGACCGCCGAAGCCTTGGAAGCCCCGGAGGCCCCCAAGGCTGAGGCCCCGGCCAAGAAGACGGCGCGCAAGACGGCCAAGAAGGCCACCGCCAAGAAGGCAGCCACCAAGAAGACGGCTGCCAAGAAGACCGCCGCGAAGAAGACGACGGCCAAGAAGGCGGCGGCGAAGAAGACGGTCGCCGCGGAACCGTCGCCGCAGGCCGTCCCGGCCGGTACCGAGGCGTAGGCGGCAGCGCGGTACGGCCGTGGAGGGACCTCCTCCGCGGCCGTACGGCACGACACGACGGCCGGTGGGCCGCACCTCGACAGAGAGTGCGGCCCACCGGCCGTCGTGCTCCCGGTGACCGCCCAGGACCGTCCACCGGTCCACTGGCCCACCGGCGCGGCGTACGGCCTCTCAGGCGCCTGGGGGCTCTGCGAGGCGCCCCCACACCGCCGACGGCCGGTCAGGCGGCCGTCGGCGGCGTCAGTGGGTCCTCCGCGGCCGGACGGGGGCAGCCGATGGGCCCGGGAAGGAATGAGCCGGAGAACGCGGGGTAGGACACAGGGCCCGGTTTGACCCTCCGGTCGGAGGCCCGTAACCTTGCCCATCGGCGTGTTTCCGTATGCGCCTGTCCCTGAGCAACCCCCTCCCGTCATCGGTGAGAGGCCGCTCGTCCATTCGGATCACCTCGGGCCCCGGCCCGTGTGAGCGGCTGGCTTCAGGGGCTCCGTTCCGAGCGAGAGAGAGATCCGCGTGTACGCCATCGTGCGCAGCGGTGGCCGCCAGCACAAGGTTGCTGTCGGTGACATCGTTGAGGTTGACAAGATTTCCACTGCCCAGGTTGGCGACACGGTCGAGCTCTCGACCCTGCTCGTGGTCGACGGCGACGCCGTGACCAGCGACCCGTGGGTGCTGGCCGGGATCAAGGTCCAGGCCGAGGTCGTGGACCACCACAAGGGCGCGAAGATCGACATCCTTCGCTACAAGAACAAGACCGGCTACCGCCGTCGCCAGGGTCACCGTCAGCAGTACACGGCGATCAAGGTCACCGGTATCCCCGCGGCTGCGAAGTAAGGGACTGAGGAGACATGGCACACAAGAAGGGCGCATCGTCCACCCGGAACGGGCGCGATTCCAATGCTCAGCGGCTCGGCGTGAAGCGCTTCGGCGGTCAGGCCGTCAACGCCGGTGAGATCCTGGTCCGCCAGCGCGGCACCCACTTCCACCCGGGCACGGGCGTCGGCCGTGGCGGCGACGACACGCTGTTCGCACTCGCCGCCGGTGCGGTCGAGTTCGGCACGCACCGTGGCCGCAAGGTCGTGAACATCGTTCCGATCGCCGGCTGATTTTCGGCGCTCGTCGAGCGGTTTCTGCGGAGGCGGACCTCACTTCCCGTACGGGAAGCGGGTCCGCCTTTCGCGTGTTTCTCCCATGAGAGACGGCTTTCTCCTATGCGGGACAGCACGAGTGAGACATTTCTGCATGTATGTAACTGGAGGTTCCCACCATGACCACCTTCGTGGACCGCGTCGAACTGCATGTCGCCGCGGGTAACGGGGGCCACGGCTGCGCCTCCGTACACCGTGAGAAGTTCAAACCGCTCGGCGGCCCGGACGGCGGCAACGGCGGCCGTGGCGGCGATGTGACCCTGGTCGTCGACCAGGACATCACCACGCTCCTCGACTACCACCACAGTCCCCACCGCAAGGCCACCAACGGCCAGCCCGGCGCGGGCGACCACCGCTCCGGCAAGGACGGCCAGGACCTCGTCCTGCCGGTGCCCGACGGCACGGTCGTGCTCGACCGGAACGGCAACGTGCTGGCCGACCTGGTCGGCCAGGGCACCACGTTCGTCGCCGGCCAGGGCGGCCGCGGCGGCCTCGGCAACGCCGCGCTGGCCTCTGCCCGGCGCAAGGCCCCCGGCTTCGCGCTGCTCGGCGAGCCCGGTGAGGCCCGGGACATCGTCCTGGAGCTCAAGACCGTCGCCGATGTCGCGCTGGTGGGCTACCCGAGCGCCGGGAAGTCCTCGCTGATCTCCGTCCTCTCCGCGGCCAGGCCGAAGATCGCCGACTACCCCTTCACGACCCTCGTCCCGAATCTCGGCGTGGTCACCGCGGGCAGCACCGTCTACACCATCGCCGACGTTCCGGGTCTGATCCCCGGTGCCAGCCAGGGCCGCGGTCTCGGCCTGGAGTTCCTGCGGCACGTGGAGCGCTGCTCGGTGCTCGTGCACGTGCTGGACACCGCGACGCTGGAGTCCGACCGTGATCCCGTCTCCGACCTCGACATGATCGAGGAGGAGCTGAAGCAGTACGGCGGACTGGAGGACCGGCCCCGCATCGTCGTCCTCAACAAGATCGACATCCCGGACGGTCAGGACCTCGCCGACATGATCCGCCCGGACCTGGAGGCGCGCGGCTACCGGGTCTTCGAGGTGTCCGCGGTCGCCCGTACCGGACTGAAGGAGCTCTCCTTCGCGCTCGCCGGGGTCATCGCCGAGGCGCGTGCGGCCAAGCCCGTGGAAGTGGCGACCCGTATCGTGATCCGCCCGAAGGCCGTCGACGACGCGGGCTTCACCGTCACCAAGGAGGAGGACGGCCTCTACCGGGTGCGCGGCGAGAAGCCGGAACGCTGGGTCCGGCAGACCGACTTCAACAACGACGAGGCCGTCGGCTACCTGGCGGACCGGCTCAACCGCCTCGGTGTCGAGGACGAGTTGATGAAGGCCGGTGCCCGTGCGGGCGACGGTGTGGCCATCGGGGCCGAGGACAACGCGGTCGTCTTCGACTGGGAGCCCACCCTGGCGGCGGGCGCGGAGATGCTCGGCCGGCGTGGCGAGGACCACCGTCTCGAAGCGCCGCGCCCGGCGGCGCAACGCCGCCGCGACCGTGAGACCGAACGCGACGAGGTCCAGCGCGAGTTCGACGACTTCAACCCGTTCTAAGGGCTGTCCCGTAACCCCTGGCGGGCGCGACGACCGCTGCTTCCCCAAGCTCTCGGCTGCGCTCGAACAGGGGAGGCCCCATCCCCGCCGCGTTGTCGGGACGTCCGCATACATCCAGCATGCGGACGTCCCTCCGCCGTGCGATGCACCGCATCCGACGCCGCGCGCTGATCCACCACGGATGAGTTGATCCACCACGGATGACGGGACAGCCCTCGGGGCCTCTCTCGTCGCGTCAGCCCCTCTCCGGGCTGTTCCGCCGCGGTCGACTCCGCCGGACGGGCCTGCTCCACCGGCCCGTCCGGCGGTCCGGCATGCCCTCCACGTCGCGCAAACGGGGGAGCCGAACCCGCTCAAGGGTGATTCATGCCGCTCAACCGTGTGGTGTCGGTCACCCGGCCGGAACGGAGCAATTCGGTTATTCGCCCTGATCGCAAGGCACCACAAGGTTTCAACAGGGCATGCGGCGGCCGACGTCCACCTTGCGAGACGGTAACGGAGAGTGCAACCATCGCTGTATCTCCCAGCCCTCGCAAGGTAGGTCGTCTGTGTCTGCTCAGCACATAGCCAAAGCCCGAACCACAGCAGTCGTGCTCGCCGGCGGTACCGGCCAGCGCGTGGGACTGTCGATCCCCAAGCAGCTGCTGAAGATCGCAGGCAAGGCTGTCATCGAGCACACGCTGTCGATCTTCCAGCAGGCCGACTCCATCGACGACGTCATCGTGCTGATGGCGCCGGGCTATGTGCCCGACGTGGAGAAGATCGTCGCGAAGGCCGGGCTCACCAAGGTCACCAAGGTGATCGAGGGCGGCTCCACCCGCAACGAGACCACCGAGCGCGCCATCGCTGCCCTCGGCGAGGGCCTGGCCGAGGGCGAGGACCGCAACGTCCTGTTCCACGACGCCGTGCGCCCCCTGCTCTCGCAGCGGGTCATCAAGGACTGCGTCGACGCCCTGGGCCGCTACCAGGCGGTGGACGTCGCCATTCCGTCCGCGGACACGATCATCGTGACCCGCACCCACGGCGGCGACGGCGAGTTCATCACCGACGTGCCCGACCGCTCCCGGCTGCGCCGGGGCCAGACGCCGCAGGCCTTCAAGCTCTCCACGATCCGCCGGGCCTACGAGGTCGCCGCGGGCGACCCGAACTTCCAGGCCACCGACGACTGCTCGGTCGTCCTGAAGTACCTCCCCGACGTGCCGATCTACGTCGTCGCGGGCGACGAGTACAACATGAAGGTCACCCAGCCGGTCGACGTCTTCATCGCGGACAAGCTCTTCCAGCTGGCCTCCACGGCCGTTCCGCAGCCGACGGACGACGCCGCCTACCGTGAGCTGCTCACCGGCAAGACCCTCGTCGTCTTCGGCGGCTCGTACGGCATCGGCGCGGACATCGCGACGCTCGCCGAGTCCTACGGCGCCACCGTCTACGCCCTGGGCCGCTCCACCACCGGTACGCACGTGGAGAACCCGGAGCACGTCGACGACGCGCTCTCCAAGGCGTACGCGGACACCGGCCGCATCGACTACGTGATCAACACCGCGGGCGTGCTCCGCATCGGCAAGCTGGCCGAGACGGACAACACGACCATCCAGGAAGCGCTGAACGTCAACTACCTGGCGCCCGTGCAGATCGCCCGTGCTTCCTACAAGTACCTCGCGGAGACCAAGGGCCAGCTGCTGCTCTACACCTCCAGCAGCTACACCCGGGGCCGCGCGGAGTACAGCCTCTACTCGTCCACCAAGGCCGCCATGGTGAACCTCACCCAGGCGCTTTCGGACGAGTGGGCGGGCGACGGAGTACGGGTGAACTGTGTGAACCCGGAGCGCACCGCCACCCCGATGCGCACCAAGGCGTTCGGCGACGAGCCCGCCGGCACGTTGCTCTCCTCCGAGGCGGTCGCCAGGACCTCCCTCGACGTCCTGCTCTCCGAGATGACCGGCCATGTCATCGACGTCCGGCAGCAGGACCCGACCCGCGGTGCCTCCGAGGCGTCGGGCTTCGAGCAGGCACTGGCCGCTGTCCTGGACCGACAGGCCGATGTGTAATACTTCTTGGTAATCGACTATTCGGACCCCTGCAGTTCGCCGTGTGCGAACTGCAGGGGTCCGAATTCGTGAAGCTCTGGCTTCACATTTCCCTCGCAAGGTATCAGTCGGCATCCTCGGAAGCGGTACTTCGTGATTTCGAAAGCCATGCGCTTGGCTCGGGTGGGCAGTGGTTCGGAACTGGCCGCCGCTCTCCTGGTGGCTGTGGGGTTCCCGTGCGTCATGCTCGCGGCGATAATCCCCAATCTCTGGTTCTTTGCCGCGGCGACCGCGGTCACCTATCTCGCGGACCGATATCTGCACCACTGCGGCAGCTATCTGATCAACCGGCTCGCCGCGGTCCGTGCCGGACTGTCGATCCGCTTTCTCGTCCGTCAGCTGCTGCTCATCCTGCTGCTCTCCCGCATGGGATACGGCGAGCAGACACTCTTCTACGTGACGGTCGCCTGCCTGCTGGCCTTCTACGGACTCCAGGCACCGCAGAGCGCGATGGTCACCCTCATCAGGCTGCGTCGCAAGCTTCCGGTGGTCACCCGGAACATCGACCTCAGGGCGGTGCGGATAGGGGATGCGCCGCCGCAGATGCTGATGAGCAGGCCCGCGGAGAAGATGCTGCACCTGGACATCTTCTCGATGGTGGGGGTGCTGGTCGCGGTCGAGACCGACAGGTACGCCATCGCCTATGCCGGCCTGGGCCTCACGCTCGTTCTCGCGGTCGGCTATCTGGCGGCGCTCCTGCCGTACGTCCGGCCGAGCCGGCTCGTACCGCCGGAGACCAAGGTCCTCAACGCGGTGGGCGACTGGCTCGCCGAGTACCGGCCGACCGTGATGCTGTACTTCTCCGGTTCCAAGGACTCGGCCTACCAGGTCAACATGTGGCTGGAGACGATGGCCCAGCTCGGCGGACGGCCGCTGATCTGCCTGCGTGAGCGCAACATCGTCCCGCAGCTCGCCGGCACATCGGTGCCCGTGCTCTGCGTGCCCGGTGGTGTGCACCTCATGAACCTGGACCTCTCGACGGTACGGGTCGCGCTCTACGCGGCCAACGTCGGCAAGAACATCCATCTGCTCCGGGTGCCGACGATCAAGCACGTCTTCATCGGTCACGGCGACAGCGACAAGCTCGCCAGCGTCAACCCGTACAGCAAGGCCTACGACGAGGTGTGGACCGCGGGCCGGGCCGGCCGCGACCGTTACGCGCTCGCCGACGTCGGCGTGCGAGACGAGGACATCGTCGAGGTGGGCCGCCCGCAGCTGGCCGCCATCCAGCCGTGGTCCGGTGCGCCGCGGAACCCGATTCCGACCGTGCTGTACGCCCCCACCTGGGAGGGCTGGGACGACAACCCGGGTAACACCTCGCTGCTGCTGGCCGGCGAGAACATCGTCAAGCGGCTGCTGAACTCCGAGCAGCCGATCCGTCTGCTCTACAAGCCGCATCCCTTCACCGGTACCCGCAGCGCCAAGGCCAAGGCGGTGCACCTGCGCATCACGGAGATGATCGAGCGGGCCGCCGCCGAGCGCGCCACCGACCCCCGCTGGGCGCGGGAATCGTCCGCGCTGCGGGGCGAGCAGGCCGAGGCGCGGGCCGAGATGGCCCGTATCGAGGCGCGGCTGGCCGAACTCTCCAGCAGCGGTCGCACCGCCCGGGACGAGGCGGAGCTGTCCCGGGACTCGCTGGCCGACCCGGCGCGCGAGGCCGAGACCGCAAGGCTCAAGGACGAGTGGAACGCCGCGTCCTGGCGTGCCCGGGGCTGGTGGGAGCACCGGGTCATCACCGGTGCCCAGATGCGGCTGTACGACTGCTTCAACGAGTCGGACGCCATGGTCTCGGACATCTCCAGCGTGGTGTCGGACTTCATCGCGAGCGGCAAGCCGTACGCGGTCACCGACTCGGCGGAGCTGGGCGAGGACGAGTTCCGCCGGCAGAACACCGCGGTGCGCGCCGCGGTGATCCTCTCCAACTCGGCGGTCGAGCTGGATGCCCTGCTCGGCGCGGTGACGGACCCCGGTGCGGACACCCTCGCCGAGGACCGGCGCGAGCTCAAGCAGTACCTCCTCGGCCCGGACGAGCCCACGTCCCTCATGCAGTTCGACGCGGCCGTGAAGGCGCTCGCGGCCAAGTCCGAGGCGCGTAACACCGGGGTGGCGCAGAGCCTGGGTGAGCCCGTGAGCGGCTGAGGAGCCGACTGATTCGCTTACACGATTCAACAGGCCCGGCACAGCCCAAAAGGGTTGTGCCGGGCCTTTTGTGATAAGGGTCACTCTTCGGCTGTGCGATGTCGGGCAACCAACGCGCGAGGGCGACTGTCTTCTGTTGATGTGAACGAGATACCAATTCCTGACGTGACCGTGGTCGTCGGCGCGTATGAAGCAATGCCCTATCTCATACGCTGTCTCGAATCGGTGGAGTCGCAGACCATCGGGGCCCATCGAATCGAGATCGTGGCAGTCGATGACGGTTCGACCGATGGCACCGGTGAGTACTTGGAGGAGTTCGCGGCCCGATCCGCGGTTCCGACCAGGGTGGTCAGGCAGGAGAATTCCGGCGGCCCCAGTGGGCCGCGCAATGTGGGTCTCGGTATGGCGAGGGGGCGCTATGTGTTCTTCCTCGACGCGGACGACTACTTCGGCGACGAGGCCCTGGAGCGCATGGTCGCCATGGCCGACCGGGCGCACACCGATGTGGTGCTCGGCAAGGTGGTCGGGGTCAATCGTGGGGCACCCCGGTCGATGTGGACAGCGACCAAGGAGCGGGTCAATGTATACAATTCCAAGGTCATTTACACGCTGAGCGCACAGAAACTCTTCCGGCGCGAACTGCTGGAGCGAATTGGTCTGAGATTTGATGAGGGGCTCAAGACCGGTGAGGACGCGCTCTTCACTATGGAGGCGTATCTGAGGGGCGCCGGAGTCTCCGTGATCTCCAATTACACCTGCTATTACCTGGTCGGCCGCGACGACGGAAAGCATGTGACGAAGAGCGGTACCTATGTGTGGCGCTTCGATTCCATGCGGGCCATGATGGAGCTCATTCACCGGCTCGAACCGGCCGGGCCGAAGCGGGACTTCCTGATGATTCGGCCCTTCACGGTCGGGACGCTGCAGCAGTTCGGCCCCAACTTCCTCCGGGACTCGGAGGAGGTCCGGCGCCACAAGATGGAGCTTGCGGCGCCGCTCATGGACATGTACTGGAACGACGAGGTGGCGCGCCTGATCAAGGTCGCCGAGAGGCTGCGGCTCGCCGCCGTCGCGGCGGGCCGGGCCGACGTGCTGGTGGACATACTGACGTATCTGCGGGAGAAGACTGTTCCGGATGTGGTCGGTTCACGAAAGGGGGACAAGCTCTTCCTTGCGTATCCGCACTTCCGGCACCGTTCGAGCGGTCTCTCGGAGTCCGATTTCGAGGTCACCGTGCCCGACTGGCACGACGGCAAGCGCATCGAGAAACCCGAGGTCGTGGCCCGCAAGGCGTCACTGTCGCGGCGCGTCGCCCGGCGTATGCGGCGGGACGTACGACGCTGGAAGGCGAGGCTGAGCGTGGGCTGACCGGACCCGCCCCATCCGGACCCATACGTGTGTTCGCCTCTCGTTCGCGGGGTTGACGCACGACGGATCGCGCAGCAGTTTTCAGTAGAGTCGCCCCGCAGGTCGTAGTTGCGACAAGACCGACATCTCAAACCATGAGGACTGGTCACGTGAAGGCTCTCGTACTGTCCGGAGGGGCCGGCACCCGCCTGCGTCCCATCACCCACACCTCGGCCAAGCAACTGGTGCCGGTGGCGAACAAGCCCGTGCTGTTCTACGGCCTGGAAGCCATCGCCGAAGCGGGCATCACCGAGGTCGGCATCATCGTGGGCGACACCGCCCAGGAGATCCGCGAGGCGGTCGGCGACGGTTCCCGGCTCGGCATCGCGGTCACGTACATCCCGCAGGACGAGCCGCTCGGCCTCGCCCACGCGGTGCTGATCGCCCGTGACTTCCTGGGGGACGACGACTTCGTCATGTACCTCGGTGACAACTTCATCGTCGGCGGGATCACCGGCCTGGTGGAGGAGTTCCGCACGGACAGGCCCGATGCGCAGATTCTGCTGACCCAGGTGCCGAACCCGACCTCCTTCGGGGTCGCGGAACTCGACGCCCACGGCCGGGTCGCGGCCCTGGAGGAGAAGCCGAAGGAGCCCAAGAGCGATCTGGCGCTCGTCGGCGTCTACCTCTTCACCCCCGCGGTCCACGAGGCCGTCCGCTCGATCGAGCCCTCCTGGCGCGGCGAGCTGGAGATCACGCACGCCATCCAGTGGCTGATCGACCAGAAGCGCGACGTCCGCTCCACCACGATCCGCGGCTACTGGAAGGACACCGGCAACGTCACCGACATGCTGGAGGTCAACCGGACCGTCCTGGAGACCATCGAGCCGTCCCACGAGGAGGCCGAGGTCGACGAGGAGAGCGAGATCATCGGCCGGGTACGCATCGAGGCGGGGGCCAAGGTCAGCGGCAGCCGCATCGTCGGGCCCGCGATCATCGGCGCCCGGTCGGTGATCAGCGGCGCGTACGTCGGTCCGTTCACCTCGGTCTCCGAGGACTGCCGGATCGAGGACAGCGAGATCGAGTACTCCATCGTCCTGCGGGGCGCCTCCATCGCCGGCGTCCGCCGCGTGGAGGCGTCGCTCATCGGACATGACGTCGAAGTGACCCCCGCGCCGCGTTCCCCGTCCGCCCACCGACTCGTGCTCGGCGACCACAGCAAGGTGCAGATCTCTTCATGACCACCAACATCCTGGTGACCGGCGGAGCCGGCTTCATCGGCTCGCACTACGTGCGTACGGTGCTCGGCCCCGAGGGCCCCGGCGAGATCGCCGTCACCGTCCTCGACAAGCTCACCTACGCGGGCAACCCGGCCAACCTCGACGAGGTGCGCGACCACCCCGGCTTCAGGTTCGTACAGGGCGACATCTGCGACCCCGAGCTGGTCTCCGAGCTGATGGCCGAGCACGACCAGGTGGTGCACTTCGCCGCCGAGTCCCACGTGGACCGCTCCATCGACGGCGGCGCCGAGTTCGTCCGTACGAACGTCGTGGGCACCCACACCCTGATCCACGCCGCGCACCTGGCCGGCATCAAGACCTTCGTGCACATCTCCACCGACGAGGTCTACGGCTCCATCGACGAGGGCTCCTGGCCCGAGACCGACCCGCTCGCGCCCAACTCGCCGTACTCCGCGGCCAAGGCGTCCAGCGATCTGATCGCGCTCTCCTACCACCGCACCCACGGCCTGGATGTGCGGGTGACGCGCTGCTCCAACAACTACGGGCACCACCACTTCCCCGAGAAGGTCATCCCGCTGTTCGTCACGAACCTGCTGGATGGCAGGACGGTCCCGCTCTACGGCGACGGCGCCAACGTCCGTGACTGGCTGCACATCGACGACCACGTCCAGGGCATCGAGCTGGTCCGCACGAAGGGCCGGGCCGGCGAGGTGTACAACATCGGCGGCGGCACCGAGCTCTCCAACAAGGAGCTCACCGGCCTGCTGCTGGACGCCTGCGGCGCCGACTGGGACACCAGCGTCACCTACGTCGAGGACCGCAAGGGCCACGACCGTCGCTACTCGGTCGACTGCACCAAGATCCGCGAGGAGCTCGGCTACGAGCCCCGCAAGGACTTCCGCACCGGACTCGCCGAGACCGTGCGGTGGTACCGCGACAACCGCTCCTGGTGGGAGCCGCTGAAGGGCCGGGCCGCGCTGTGAGCGCCGTCTGGCTCGTCACCGGAGCCGCCGGGATGCTGGGCCAGGACGTCCTGGCCCGGCTCGCCGGTGAGGACGTCACCGCGGTCGCCGCGGACCGGGCGGCCATGGACATCGCGGACCCCGGGTCGGTGCGCGCCGGCTTCGAGAAGCATCGCCCCGCCGTCGTGGTGAACTGCGCCGCCTGGACCGCTGTCGACGACGCCGAGTCCCAGGAGGACGCCGCGCTGCGGGTCAACGGCACGGGCCCCGAGGTCCTCGCCGCGGCCTGCCTCGAACACGGGGCCGTCCTCCTCCAGGTCTCCACCGACTACGTCTTCGCCGGGGACGGCGAGAAGCCGTACGCCGAGGACGACCCCACCGGACCGCGCAGCGCCTACGGCCGCACCAAACTGGCCGGAGAGCGGGCCGTGCTGGACACCCTTCCTGACACCGGTTACGTGGTCCGTACCGCCTGGCTGTACGGCGCGGGCGGGGGAAACTTCGTCCGTACGATGATCAAGCTGGAGGGCGTCAAGGACACCCTCGACGTGGTGGACGACCAGCGCGGACAGCCCACCTGGACCGTCGATCTGGCCGACCGGCTGGTCCGGCTCGGACAGGCCGCCCTCGCGGGCACCGCGCCCGCCGGCGTCTACCACGGCACCAGCGGCGGCGAGACGACCTGGTTCGGCTTCACCCGGGAGATCTTCCGGCTGCTCGGCACCGACCCGGAGCGCGTCCGCCCCACGACCAGTGAGGCCTTCGTACGGCCGGCAGCCCGGCCCGCTTTCAGCGTGCTGGGACACGACCGCTGGGCGGCGGCCGGGATCGAATCGATCCGGGACTGGCGGGCGGCGCTGGAAGAGGCATTTCCGGCACTTGTCACAGCACAGAGATCGTGATCATCGAATGATCGTATTGGCGGTCGACTCCATTTGAATTTCAAAGAAATGAACAACGAAGGTTTACATAGGGGAGAACGCTTACATCACAGCGCGGTCATGGGGTAACTTCGCCGGGGACCAGACCAGTTGGTTTTCTCCGAAGGGCTGCTCCACGTGAACCGCCATGACTTTCTGCGTCATTTGCACCGTGTCTACCGTCCTCGCAACTATTTGGAGATCGGGGTCAACGACGGCAGGAGCCTGGCCCTCTCGCGAGTGCCCTCCGTCGCCGTCGACCCCGCCTTCAGAGTGGTGACGGACATCAGTTGCGACGTCCACCTGGTCAAGGCGACGAGCGACGACTTCTTCGCCCGCAAGGACCCGCTGCTGCACCTGCGCAACGGCCGCAACCCGTTCCGCGCCCTGGCCCGCCGCGACCCGCTCAATGTGCTCGGCGGCGACCCGAAGCTGGAGCTCGCCTTCATCGACGGCATGCACCTCTTCGAGTACGCCCTGCGTGACTTCATGAACGTCGAGAAGCACTCCCGCTGGTCGAGCGTGATCGTGCTGGACGACATGCTGCCGCGCGATGTCGACGAGGCGGCCCGCGACCGGCACACCAAGTACTGGACCGGCGACGTGTACAAGGTGGTGCAGGTGCTGCGCCGCTTCCGCCCCGATCTGGTCGTCGTCGAGGTGGACACGGCGCCGACCGGAGTCGTCGCCGTGTTCGGCGCCAACCCGGAGAGCGACGTCCTGAAGAACGCGTACGACAAGATCATCGAGGAGTACGTCGTTCCCGATCCGCAGGACGTTCCCGACGAGGTTCTGGTGCGCAAGAACGCCGTCCAGCCCGAGACACTGCTCGGCGCCGACTTCTGGCCGGCCCTGGCACGCGCACGCAACCTGCGCCGCCCGCGCTCGGCGTTCGCGCCGCTGCGCAAGCGCATCGAGGCCGTGACGGGCTGAGCCCGGACCCGGACCGTACGAAGCCCCCGTGATCCGTACGGACCACGGGGGCTTCGGCGAGCCCTTGGCTCAGCCGCGGGCGCGCAGCTCGGCGTAGTAGGCCTGGCAGTCCTCGTAGGAGGGCAGCAGGCCCTGCGCCTCGGCCTCGGCCAGCGAGGGGGCCGCGGCGTCCTTCTCGGACAGCAGCGGGGTGATCCCCTCCGGCCACTCGATGCCGAGCTCGGGGTCGAGCGGGTTGACGCCGTGCTCGCGGCCGGGCGCGTAGCCCTCGGAGCAGAGATAGACGACCGACGCGTCGTCCGTCAGGGCCATGAAGGCGTGGCCGAGCCCCTCGGAGAGATAGACGGCGTGATGGTCCGCGTCGTCGAGGCGGACGGCCTCCCACTGCTTGTACGTGGGGGAGCCGACCCGGATGTCCACGATGACGTCGAGCACCGCGCCGCGTACGCACTTGACGTACTTCGCCTGGCTCGGCGGCACATCGGCGAAGTGGACACCGCGCAGGGTGCCCCGGCCGGAGACGGAGAAGTTGGCCTGCGCGAGCTCAAGCGTGTGCCCGACGGCGTCGCTGAGTTCCGACGCCTTGAACCACTCGTGGAAGCTGCCGCGACTGTCCGGGAAGACCTTGGGTTCGTGCACCCAGGCCCCTGTGATGGAGAGCTGCCGCATGCGATCACGTCCTTGTTCCGATGTGTGTGGTGCTGGTGCAGACGGGACCGCCGCGTCAGCGGTCACGACGGATGCGCGGGTGTGGATCAGCCGGCGAGGCGGGCGGCGAGGCGGCGCGCGCGCTTCCGGCCCTGCGGGGGGAGCCTGCGCACGACGGGCCCACCGACCGTGCGCAGGGCGCGATGCAGAGTCGCCTTCCGGCGTTGCGCGACCACGCCGACCATGACCGTGTCCGCGGCCGCGGGCAGCTTTGGATCCAGTTGGATCCTGCCGCCCTTGCTGACGGTGACGTCGCAGAGACTAAGTACGGGGTCCTCCGCGCCGTCGAGCCGGACGGAGAGTTTCCAGGCGCCCGCTGCGACGCGGGGAGCGCGGCGGGGCACGATGAGGTGGGCCCGGCCCGTTGCCGGGTGCAGCACGGTGGGCAGCGTGTGCACGACCGAGCCGGTGCCGTCGGCCGGGCTCAGAACCAGTTGGGCGTCCGAGGCGACGGTGGTGGTGGCGGTGAACAGCTCCAGCCGGAGTTCGGGCCGACGGCCCGGGGTCCGCAGGACCGTACGGCCGTCCAGATAGGCGGCGAGCTTCTTGCTGCGGCGGCCCGCATCGAGCGTGAGGTTGCCGTGCGGGTCGGTGAAGTACGGGATGACGGCACGGGCGGGCGAGCCGAGCGATGCCGGCAGGCAGGCGGGGTCCACGTCCGGATCACGGTCGGCGCCCAGCCTGGCCTTGCGGACCAGGCCCAGGCCGCGCAGCGGCACCCAGATGTCCCAGAAGCCGCGGGAGACCCGACCGCGGCCCTTGACCGCCTCCGAAGTGACATGGCCGTGGCCGTGCAGGACGATCTCGCAAGCCCCGTCGCCGAGTTCCTCGACGCGCGTGATGAACGTCGCGGGGCAGGGCCACTCGACGGCCGTCTCGCGGTTGCGCAGGGCCAGCTCGGCGGAGAAGCCGTCGAAGTCATCGGTGACGTCCAGGAGTTCGTTCTCCGCCAGCAGCCCGCCGCCGATGTCCGGGTGCAGGAAGTAGCGGCCGTCCTTGCGCAGCAGCTTCACCGGCGCCTCGTCGTCGCCGTGGACCAGCCGCGCGGTCACGGTCAGGGCGACGCGGCCGTCCGGCTGCCAGGCGAACTCCTCCAGACGGGCCGACGCCTTGACCGAGCCGGCGAACCGGGCGATCCGGAGCAGCCCCTCCCGGTCGTCCCTGCGCAGGAGCGTGGACCGGGTCCGCAGCAGCGGACCGAGGCCGTCGTGGGCACCGTCACCCATGAAGTCGATGGCCAGCGGCCTGATCGCGTCGCACATTTCTTCGAAGAACTCGGGCTCGTACGTGACCACCGCGGGTTCGCTGAGCCGACTCAACATCTCGACCCGGTAGAAGCGGCGGAGCAGCAGATCCCGGAACCGGCCCGGCTCGGTGTTGGCCACGACGACGTCCAGGACTTCGCGGAGGTTCCCGTAATAGTTGGCCGGGACGATCCTGGTCGACCCGGCGTTCTTGCCGTCGTCGCGCCGGGAATAGAAGTAGCAGGTGTAGTTGCCGAGGATCGAGACGACCTCGGCGGGGAAGTACGCCTGCATCATGTAGAGCTGGTCTTCGAGCCGGCGCTTGCCCTCGGGGTAGGCGATCTTGTTCTCGCGGAGGAACTCCGTACGGAACATTTTGTGCGGCGTGAGGCTGTCGTAGAGGGGCGCGTCGCGCAGGGTGCACTTCTCGCGGTTCTTCTTGAACACGCCGTGCGGCACACCGCGGAAGTTGCTCGCCACCTTGCCGATGACGATGTCCGAGCCGTTGCGGTGCCCCATCTCGTAGAGCCGGCGCAGGGCATCGGAGGCGAGATGGTCGTCCTGGTCGACGAACTGGACGTACTCGCCCTTCGCTTCGGCCACACCGATGTTGCGGGGCTTTCCGGGCCATCCGGAGTTGGGGATGGTGATCACCCGGAAATGCGGGTGGTCCACCGCCAGCTTTTCGAGCCGTTCGGGGGTGTCGTCGGTGGACCCGTCGTTCACGAAGAGAACTTCGAAATCCTCCGCGGGGAGGGACTGTCTCAGGAGGGAGTCGATGCAGGGGTCGATGTACTTGCCCGGGTTGTATACCGGAATGACGACACTTACTTTGACTGGCATCGATGCTGTCCCATGTCTGGTAGGTCCCTGGAGATGGTGGCAGATACGGGGCCGACACTGCCACTGCCGAATGTGGGGGAGAGCCGTCGCCACGCACCCTATCGGCTGTTAGATGAGCGAGACGTTCTGATGGTTGCACCAGCCGGCGCGCATTGATATTCCCCGTCTCATCGCCGGGGGCGGGTGCATGGCGTCGAGAAGTTGATCATTTGATATGTGTAATGAATGTGACTGCCGACGCGGCTGTCGATCTCACTGGCAGAGCGGCAGAGCGGCTGGGTGGCCGGGCGGAGACGGGAACGGGACCGTCCCTGCGTCCACGGGGCGAAACGCACGGGCGCCTCTTCCCCCGCTCGCGTAGATTGCGAGGTCTGGGCGAGGCCGAATCATTGGGGATGTACGTGTCAGGGGCAAGGCAGGGCGTCACAGAGGCCCGCAGGATCGTGGTCAAGGTCGGTTCCTCATCCCTCACCACCGCGGCGGGCGGCCTCGACGCGGACCGCGTCGACGCGCTCGTGGACGTACTGGCCAAGGTGCGAAGCGGCGGGGAGCGCGAGATCGTGCTCGTCTCCAGCGGCGCCATCGCGGCCGGACTCGCCCCGCTCGGCCTGCACCGCCGGCCCAAGGACCTGGCCAGACAGCAGGCGGCGGCCAGCGTCGGCCAAGGACTGCTCGTCGCCCGCTACACCGCCTCCTTCGCGCGTTACGGCGTACGCGTCGGCCAGGTACTGCTCACCAGCAACGACACCAGCCGCCGCGCCCACTACCGCAACGCCTACCGCACCCTCGACCAGCTGCTGGACATGGGCGCGCTGCCGATCGTCAACGAGAACGACACCGTTGCCACCGACGAGATCCGGTTCGGCGACAACGACCGGCTCGCCGCGCTCGTCGCCCATCTCGTCCGCGCCGATCTGCTGGTCCTCCTCTCGGACGTGGACGGCCTCTACGACGGCGACCCCAGCAGGCCGGGCACGTCGCGGGTCGCCGAGGTGGCCGGCCCCGAGGACCTCGCGGGCGTCACCATCGGCAGCGCCGGGAAGGCGGGCGTCGGCACCGGCGGGATGGTGACCAAGGTCGAGGCCGCCCGGATCGCCACGGCCGCCGGAGTCCCGGTCGTCCTCACTTCCGCGAGCCGGGCCGCCGACGCCCTGGCCGGACGTGACACCGGTACGTACTTCCACCGCACCGGACGCCGTTCGGCGGACCGGCTGCTCTGGCTCGCCCACGCCTCCACCCCGCAGGGCTCACTGACCCTGGACGACGGGGCCGTCCAGGCGGTCGTCGAGCGGCACAGCTCGCTGCTGCCCGCCGGAATCGCGTCGGTCGAGGGCGAGTTCAGCGCGGGCGACCCGGTGGAACTGCGCGACCTCGAAGGCCGCCCTGTGGCCCGCGGGCTGGTCAACTTCGACGCCAAGGAGATCCCGCAGCTGCTCGGCCGCTCCACCCGCGACCTGGCGCGGGAACTCGGTCCGGCATATGAGCGCGAGGTCGTACACAGGGACGATCTCGTCGTCCTGCACCCCTGACAGACCCCCTGAAACGGCTGAAAGTCCAGCCTCAGGACGGAGACCTTCACCAAAACCGCCCCATTCTCGGCCGCGGACTGGTCAACTTTGTAACGGGGACACAGCGGGGTACAGCACAGCGAACGCATTCACAGGAGGCCGCCGGTGAGACGAGCGCGCCCGGGGGCGCCACCCCGAGGAACGGGTGGCCGGGCCCTGACCAGCGTGGGAGCAGGTGCCGGCTTCGACGGGAGCCGGTCCGTGGACCGCAGGGACGACCGGACCACCGGACCCGAGCCGACGGCGGCGGGGGAGGAACGCACCCCGTCGAGACTCTGGCACATCACGCTCAGTGTCTCGGGCGCCGCGATTCCGCTGAAGGAGGTCAGACGCGGTCTCGAACAACTCGCGCACGACCACCCCTTCCTGTTGACCAGCCGATACGCCGACGACCGCGCGGAGATCCGGTACTGGGAGGAGGCGCGCGATCTGCACGACGCGGCGGCTGTCGCGCTGCGGCTGTGGGGAGAACACCGCTCCACCGCCGGGCTTCCGCCCTGGGAGATCGTCGGCCTGGAGGTCATCGACCGCGAGACGTACCACCAGCGCGTCGCCGAGGGATACGGGCCGCCCCCGGCGGCCCCGGTCGGCGTCCACCCGTACTGAGCGCGGAGAAGGTCCCGGGGAGACGGCTCTGGACAGTTGTCTCGCATCACGGGATACGTGACGGATGCCCGCAGTGTGCGCACTACTCTGCGGGCATGACCACGCTCTCGCCGTACGACAACATGTCCCCGGTCGCCCAGGCCGCCTACCGGGCCCGCTCCGCCGCCGCCGACATCGCGCCGCTGCCGCGCGCGGCGAAGGACGACGCGCTGCTGGCGATCGCGGACGCGCTGGAGGTGCGGACGGCCGAGATCGTCGAGGCCAACGCCGAGGACGTCGCCCGCGCCCGCGAGGCCGGGACCAGCGAGTCGATCGTCGACCGGCTCACCCTCACCCCGGAGCGGATCCGCGCCATCGCCGCCGACGTGCGGGACGTGGCGGCGCTGCCCGACCCGGTCGGCGAGATCGTCCGCGGCTCGACCCTGCCCAACGGCATCGACCTGCGACAGGTCCGGGTGCCGCTCGGCGTCGTGGGGATCATCTACGAGGCCCGGCCCAATGTGACGGTCGACGCCGCGGCCCTCTGCCTGAAGTCGGGCAACGCCGTCCTGCTGCGCGGCTCGTCCTCGGCGTACGCCTCCAACGTCGCGCTGGTCCGGGTGTTGCGCGACGCGGTCGGTGGATCCGGTCTCCCGGCCGACGCGGTGCAACTGGTGCCGGGCGAGAACCGCGATTCGGTACGGGAACTGATGCGGGCCCGCGGCCTCGTCGACGTCCTCATTCCGCGCGGCGGTGCCTCGCTGATCCGTACAGTGGTCGAGGAATCAACCGTTCCGGTCATCGAGACGGGCACCGGAAACTGCCATGTGTACGTGGACGCGCAGACCGATCTCGACATGGCCGTCGACATCCTGATCAACTCCAAGGCGCAACGCCCGAGCGTCTGCAACGCGGCCGAGACGCTCCTGGTCCACAAGGACGTCGCCGCGCAGTTCCTGCCCCGCGCCCTGGACGCGCTGGCCGAGGCCGGGGTGACCGTGCACGGCGACGAGCGAGTCCTCGAACACGCCGAGGGGTCCAAGGCCACCGTGGTGGCGGCCACGCCGGAGGACTGGGAGACCGAGTACCTCTCGTACGACATCGCCGCGGCCGTCGTCGAGTCGCTGGACGCGGCGGTCGCGCACATCCGGCTCTGGTCCTCCGGGCACACCGAGGTGATCGTGACCACCTCCCAGGCCGCGGCCCGACGCTTCACCCAGTTGGTGGACTCCACGACGGTGGCCGTGAACGCTTCCACCCGCTTCACCGACGGCGGTCAGTTCGGCTTCGGTGCCGAGATCGGCATCTCCACGCAGAAGCTGCACGCCAGGGGCCCGATGGGGCTGCCGGAGCTGACCTCGACGAAGTACATCGTCACGGGCGACGGCCACGTGCGGTGACTGTCCGGGTGCGGTGAATGTTGCGGGCTCCCTGCCCAGAACGACCCGGCGGGGCTAGTCTGGGGCCGTGCCGGACGACGTGGGGGGCAGGCCGTTCCCGGACGGCTGGGAGCCCGACGACGACCGCGGGGGCGCGGACGAGGACTTCGCCTCCGTGGTGTTCGACGAGGACTTCGTACGGGCCGCCGCGTTCCATGAACCCACCGCGGTGGAGCGGCTGCTGGCGGCCGCGCAGGCGCGCGCCGAGGCCGAGGCGTCCCGTGCGCGGGCGGGCGGCGGCCCGCTGGACGACGAACTCCACGACGAGAGATACGGGCCGGGCGGCCTGTACGGCCGCGGGAGCGCCTATGGCGACCCGCTGGACCCGGACGACGACGCGTACGGCAGCGGCCCTTACGGACGTCACGGCGGTGTTCTGCGCCCCTACCGGGGTGCGGCGCGCTGGCACCGGCCGGTGGCGTGGCTGCTCGCCGTGCTGATGGGCATCGGAATGGTCGCGCTGGCCTTCAGCGCCGTCTACCGCAACACCTCGGGCAGCCGTCAGGACCCCGCCCCGCCGCCCGCCACCACGGGCGTGGACAGCGCCCCGGGACCCGTTCCCAGCGCCATCCCGTCGACCTCGGTCGGACATCTCCGTCCCACGGTCTCGGCGGTTCCCCGCACCGGCTGAGGACGTGGGTCCCGTCGGCGGAGATTCCGGCCCGACGACGCGTCTCCCGCGGAGGCCCGCGCATGGCGCGTCTCCCGCGCGACGCGCATGGCGCGCCCCACGTGGGCCCGCCGCGCCCGCGTTCCCAGGGCCCCACGACGTTCTCCGGCTCCTGCTCCGACCGTCAGGAGAGCGTTCGGAGGGCGGCTCCCCGGGCTCCGGGGCAACTCTCTGGTGGTTCCCTTGCTGCTCGGCGTTTACCCAGGTCCCAATCGACCTACCCTGAAGGTGTGACCCCTCTCTCCGAGGGGGCTTCTCACTCGTCCGTATGCGTAGGCGTGCGACGTCATGCGAGTTCATGACGGGCGGGCCCTGTCCGAAGCCATTCGGCCGAAGCAGAGCGAAGCGTTTCGGCCCCGGTCGGTGACGTGGAGTCGGGAGAAGTCATGGCAGACCGCGGAGAACCACCAGAAGGTCCGCCCGAGAACGCGCCGGGCGGCGGTGAGGACGAGTACAGGTCACTCGTCTTCGACGAGTCGTTCGTGCGTGCTGCCCGGCTGAAGGAGTTCTCCGCCGAGGAGCGCATGGAGGACCATGCCCGCGCCGTACGCAGTCTTCCGCCCCGGAGCCTGCGAGCGGGCTCCAGGGCCGTCATCGCCCTGGTCCTCCTCATCGCCCTGGCCTTCGGAACGGCCGTGTACATGGGCTTCCGCCACCCCTACCCCGCGCCCGTCGGCCGAAGGGCCGAGTTTCTGAGGTCGACCGTCGTACCCCTGGCACCCCGGGACGCCGTGCCTGGCGGAACCGCTGCCGGCCTCCTCGCGCGGAGCCCCGCCGCACAGTTCGCACATGGTGCCGCAGGCATCAATCTGCCGGCGATCCGGGGGACGGACCACTTCTCGGACAGCGAGGTGGCGGCGGCCCTGACCACGGTCAAGGACTACCTGGTGGCGTCCTCGCTCGACCCCGACGTCCTCACCGGAAACGCCGTGCGGCCGGTGGAACTCCTGCTCGACCCGGACCAGATGGCTCAGTTCAACCGCAGTATGAGCCGACCGGACGACGACGGACAGCACGCCGCGACCGGCTGGCTGGTCCGGTTCGACCCGGCGAAGGTGGCGCTGGCCGGTCCGGACATACGGGTCCGGGGCACCCTGAGCTACACCGAGACAGGGTCCGACACCCTGGAGGTGGTGTCCGACCACACCTTCACCTACACGCTCCGCCCGGCCACCTCGGGGCCCCAACGTGCGGGCGGTGCCTCGCTCTTCACGGTGCGGCGCGAGCTGCACTTCCGCTTCGACCGGGAAGACCTGCGGCTGCACCGGCTGGAGCTGCGCACCAGCTACGTCCAGGCCGGACCGGAGGCGTGCCCGACGGACACCACCGGTGCGCTGCGGCCGCTGCTCGCCGGGCAGCGGGGCCCCTCTCAGGGTCCCGCGGGCACCGACCCGTACGCGACGGGCCGGCCCACGGCGGCGGTCTGCGGGATGCTGGCGGTCAGCTCTCCGGGGACCCCGGCTCAGGCTGATCAGGGTTCCGGGGCTCCTCCGGCCGCGCAGAGCCCGCGGAGCCGTCCGTAGCGCCGCCCTTGCCGGTGGCTCCGCCGCCCTGGCCGGTGAATTTGTCGCGGAGCTTGCCGCCGAGGTCCCCGGCGCCGCCCGCTATGTCGCCGACCAGCTTCATCAACGGATCCTTGCTGGTCCGCACCGAGTCCGCGTAGTGGGCCGCGGACTGGCGGAAGGAGTCCGTCACCGAGGTGTCCTTGTCCTCGTCGCGCCGCGGGTAGTGACCGTCCATGATCCGCTGGTAGTCGCGGGTCTCGGACCACTTCTTCAGCTCGGCGGCGCGCACCGTGGTGAAGGGGTGCGAGCGGGGCAGCAGATTGAGGATCTTGAGCACGGAGTCGCGCAGATCGCCGCCCTTCTCGTACTCGTCGGCCTGGGCGAGGAAGGCGTCCACATTCATCTCGTGCAGATGATTGCCGCCCGCGATCTTCATCAGACCGCGCATCGATGCCTGCAGGTCCTGGCCGACGAGCAGTCCCGCCCGGTCGGCCGACAGCTCCGACTTGCGGAACCACTCGCGCAGCGCCGTCACGATCGCCATGATCGCCACATTGCCGAGCGGGATCCAGGCGACCTTCAGCGCGATACTGGTGAGGAACAGCAGGATCGTGCGGTACACGGCGTGGCCGGAGAGGGCGTGCCCCACCTCGTGGCCGATGACGGCCCGCATCTCCTCCTCGTCGAGCAGCTCCACCAGCCCCGTCGTCACCACGATGATCGGTTCGTCGAGACCGATGCACATGGCGTTGGGCTGCGGGTCCTGGTTGACATACATCGGCGGGACCTTCTCCAGGTCCAGGATGTAACAGGCGTCCCGCAACATGTCGTTGAGATGGGTGAACTGCGCGTCGCTCACCCGGACGGAGTCGGAGAGGAAGAGCAGTCGCAGGCTGCGCTCCGGCAGCAGACCGCTCAATGTCTTGAACACGGTGTCGAAACCGCTCAGCTTGCGCAGGGCCACCAGGGCCGAGCGATCCGCCGGGTGTTCGTAGGCCCGGGACGAGATTCCGGCGAATCGCCTGCGCTGCCTGCTCGGCACGCTCTCGTGACTCTCGTGGCTGCGTTCGGTCATGAATTGGGCCCCCTGTTCGTACGAGACGTCGCTCGCCCCCCTGACAAATCCCAGCGTAGGTGCTGGGGCTACGGTGTGCGGGGGGCTGTGGATAACTGAGGAGACGCCCGACATGCCACACACCGTTGCTCTGCTCGCCGCCGCATCCGGGGACCAGGGGCCCGGCAACACGCTCCGTATCGTGCTGCTCGCCTCGCTCGTCGGAGCCGGCCTGCTCGCCTGGTTCCTGCTCCGCGGATACCGCAACGACGACAACAACGACTGAGTCGGCGTGAGCGTGCCCGGGGCGCCCGCATACGATGTGCGCGACGTCTCCCTTCCGACTCCCGATCGATAGGTCCTGCCGAAGATGAGCCTCACGAGCACCGCGCACCAGCTGGTCACTCTCGCCGCCGAGGGCGGCGAGCACGGTGGCAACCACGAAAGCCTCAGCCCGTACGTCACCGGGGGCGGTGCGTTCGCCGTGCTGCTGCTCCTGTTGTGGATCACCACTCGCTTCAACCGCGACCGCTGAGGCAAAGGCGTACAGCTGTGCCAGTAGGCTCTGCACGCATGGGAGAGCAGGAAATGCCTACCGGCCGGGAAAAGCGCCGAATCGGCGTGATGGGCGGGACGTTCGACCCGATTCATCATGGACACCTGGTGGCGGCCAGCGAAGTGGCCGCCCAGTTCCACCTCGACGAGGTGATCTTCGTTCCGACCGGGCAGCCGTGGCAGAAGAGTCACAAGAACGTCTCCCCGGCCGAGGACCGCTATCTGATGACGGTCATCGCGACGGCGTCCAACCCGCAGTTCTCGGTCAGCCGGAGCGACATCGACCGGAGCGGGCCGACGTACACCATCGATACGCTGCGGGACCTGCGCGCGATCCACGGCGACGCGGACCTCTTCTTCATCACCGGCGCCGACGCGCTCTCCCAGATCCTCACCTGGCGGGACGCCGACGAGCTGTTCTCGCTCTCCCATTTCATCGGTGTGACCCGACCGGGACATGTGCTCGCGGACCCCGGGCTGCCGGAGGGCGGGGTCTCCCTCGTGGAGGTTCCCGCGCTCGCGATCTCGTCCACGGACTGCCGTGAGAGGGTCGCGCAGGGGGATCCGGTCTGGTACTTGGTGCCGGACGGTGTGGTCCGCTACATCGACAAGCGCCAGCTGTACCGCGGCGAATGAGCCACGCAGAGGGGCACCGGTGAACGACCGACAGAACCCGTACGACCCGTACTACCAGCAGCCGCAGATCGTCGGCTACGACGAGTACGGGCAGCCGGTGTACCAGCAGCAGCCCGGACAGCAGGCGTACGACCCGTATGCGCCTCAGCAGCCGCAGCAGCAGTCACATCAGGCCGATCAGGGGTACGGATACGACCCGTACGCGCAGCCTCAGCAGCCGCAACCCGTGCAGCCGCAGCAGCAGTACGACCCGTACGGCTCCCAGCAGCCCCAGCAGCCCCAGCAGCAGGCGTACGGCGGTTATGAGGGCTACAGCTACGACACCGGCAGGCAGCCCGCCGCGGTCGACACCACCCAGCAGTGGAACATCCCGCAGCAGGCCGCCGCGCAGCAGGCCCCGCCCGCGCCGACGCCGGTCACGCCGGAGCCCCGGCCGGAGCCCGACGCCGGGACTGAGCCGGAACCGGCTGTTCCAGGGCAGCGCCGCGCCGAATACCGCACCGAACAGTTCTCCTTCATCGAAGAGCCCGACGAGGACTCCGAAGACGTCATCGACTGGCTGAAGTTCACCGAGAGCCGCAGTGAGCGGCGCGAGGAGGCACGACGTCGCGGCCGCAACCGCATGGTCGCACTGATAGTTGTGGTGGCCCTGGTGGTGGTCGGCGGTGTCGGCTACCTCTGGTCCGCCGGAAAGCTCCCGGGCCTCTCCGGCTCGGAGAAGGACAACGCGGCCTCGACGGGCCCGCAGCAGCGGGACGTCATCGTGGTCCATCTGCACAACACCAAGAAGGGCGGCACTTCCACGGCGCTGCTCGTCGACAATGTGACGACCAAACAGGGGACCACCGTCCTGCTCCCCAACTCGCTCGTGGTCTCCGACGACGAAGGTGTCACGACCCTCGGCAAGTCCGTCGAGGACGACGGCACCACCGGTACCCGCGACTCCATCGACACACTGCTCGGCACCAGGATCAGCGGTACGTGGCGGCTCGACACCCCCTATCTGGAGACCCTCGTCGATCTGGTCGGCAGCATCGAGATCGACACCGACACCGAGGTGCCCGACACGAAGAAGGGTGCTTCCCCGCTGGTGAAGAAGGGCGAGGGGCAGACGCTGAGCGGTCAGATGGCCGTCGCGTACGCCACCTACCGGGCGCCCGGTGAGGCCGAGACGAAGCAGCTCATGCGGTTCGGAGAGGTTCTGCGGGGCGTTCTGCGGAAGATCTCGGACGACCCGAAGACCGCCACGGTCACCGTGCAGACGCTGGGCCAGATCCTCGACCCGTCCCTCCCGGAGAAGGATCTCGGCGCCTCACTGGCGAAGCTCGCGCAGCGCGCCAAGATCGGCGACTACAAGACGGCACTCCTGCCGGTACAGGCCGACGGCACGCTCACCGAAGCGGCCACCGAGAGCGTCGTCAAGGACATCCTCGGCGGCACGGTGAAGGCCCCGGACGCCGGCGCGGCGGTGCGGGTCGCAGTCAAGAACGCCACCGGTGACAAGGACGGCACGGAGTCCGCCCGGATCAAGCTGGTCAACGGCGGCTATGCCTTCGTCGGCGGCGGAACGGCCGAGACCGTGGCGCTGTCCGAGGTCGTCTACAAGACCGCGGCGGACAAGGACAAGGCGACGCAGACCGCGAAGACCCTGGGCCTGCCGACGAGCGCGGTGAAGCAGGGCAAGCCCGCCGCGAACGCCGATGTGTCCGTCGTGATCGGCCAGGACTACACGATCAAATGACCGGGTCCGCACCGCTCGGATGACGTCGATTCGATCGTCGAACGTTCGCTGCGTGGGCTGTCGGCGGTCCGTGAGACCCTAGAGGTTGATCTGACCGCCGACGAAAGCCTGCTTGTGACCGCCACGGACCGCTCCATCGAGCTCATCAACGCCGCCGCCCAGGCGGCCGCCGACCGGCTCGCGCACGACATCATCGCGTACGACGTCAGCGACGTGCTGTCGATCACGGACGCCTTCCTGCTGGCCTCGGCCCCCAATGACCGCCAGGTCAAGTCGATCGTCGACGAGATCGAGGAACGGCTCCAGAAGGAGCTCGGCGCCAAGCCGGTACGCCGTGAGGGCGACCGCGACGCGCGCTGGATCCTCCTCGACTACGTCGACATCGTCATCCACGTCCAGCACAGCGAGGAGCGGGTCTTCTACGCGCTGGAGCGCCTCTGGAAGGACTGCCCCGAGATCGCGCTTCCCGAGGACGCCGTCAAGACCCGCGGCAAGGCCGAGGAGCACGCCAGGCTCACCGGCGGCACGGAAGGTGAGCAGAGCTGAACGGCACCGGAAGCGGCAGGGGCCGCAGGATCGTTCTCTGGCGGCACGGCCAGACGGCATGGAATCTGGAGCGCCGGTTCCAGGGCTCCACGGACATCGGGCTCACCGAGACCGGTGTCGGACAGGCTGAGCGGGCCGCCCGGTTGCTCGCCTCGCTGAAGCCGGACGCGATCGTCGCCTCCGATCTGCAGCGTGCGGCGGCCACGGCCGCCGAGCTCGCGGCGATCACCGGCCTCGAAGTCGCGCACGACGCGGGACTGCGTGAGACCTACGCGGGCGCCTGGCAGGGCCTCACGCACGAGGAGATCGTCGGGCAGTACGGGGAGCAGTACGCCGCGTGGAAGCGCGGCGAGCCCGTGCGCCGCGGCGGCGGTGAGCTGGAGACCGAGGTCGCCGACCGGGCCGCCCCGGTCGTGCTCGGACACGCCGACAAGCTGCCCGACAGAGGCACGCTCGTCGTGGTCAGCCACGGCGGCACCATCCGCACCACCATCGGTCGGCTGCTGGGCCTGGAGTCGCACCACTGGGAAGGACTCGGCGGGCTCTCCAACTGCTGTTGGTCGGTGCTGGGTGAGGGGGCGCGCGGCTGGCGACTGCTGGAGCACAACGCCGGCACTCTGCCCGAGCCGGTGCTCGGCGACGACACCTAGGGTCTTTCCTCCGGATCTTGCCGGGCTCGCGCGCCCCGGTGCCGTGCCTCGCCGTGTTGTCGTCGGTCGCCATGGCTCTGCCATGCCTCCCTCCTCCGCCTCGCGATCCACGGCACCGGACCCCGCTCCCTGATCCGGCCTGATCCAAACGAAAGACCCTGGTGCTGTGGCCAGTGGGGCCACCTCGGAAGTGCCGGGAGCGCCGTGGAGGAGGGCCGGGGCCTGTCTTCCGGTGATCGGGGGCGGCGCTCGGAGGCCACCTCCGGGCGGCGTCGGCCGGATTTCACTTTCTGGCTGGTCACAGGCTAAAGTTCTTCTTGTTCGCAGCGCGGAAACGCAGAGAAACACAGCGAACAGCGGGGCTATAGCTCAGTTGGTAGAGCGCCTGCATGGCATGCAGGAGGTCAGGAGTTCAATTCTCCTTAGCTCCACAATCAAGATCCCGTCCTCATCAGAGGGCGGGATCTTCGTTTCCCCCGACCGCACTCCACCCCGACCACACTCCAGGTCACACCTCCCAGTGCCACCGCCTGCTGTCGGCTCTCCTCGTCGGCCGAGGTGCGGACCGCGATCCGGCACTCCGGCAACCCGTTGACGGTGAGTGGCACTGAAGTCATCGGGCAGCCCGTTGACGGTCAGTGGCGTCGATGTCATCCCCTCATGGCGGTCGCCGCTCGGCAACTCCTCGCGGCCGGCCGCACCATCGCGTACGCCTGCCACTCGGCGCCGACGGCGGACTTGGTGACCGCATGGACATGGCCGGACCCACCTGATCGGACTCGCCACTCTCAAGGAGCCCTGCTTCCGGGCGGGTTCGGCCAATGGCCGTCGACGCGGTGGCCGTCGGTCCGGTGATCCGTGGCGGCGACGACGGGCCCCGGGGCCGTATGCGGCCTTCGCGACGACGGGCAGGCGGGATGGCACCGGGCTACGGTCCCACCCGCACGGGCGTGTTGGCGCATGCACGTCCTGAAGATGCTGCCGACGTGAGCGGTGTCCTGGTGACCGTCACTCAGGTGGGTCGGCTGACGGGTGCCGTGACATTCGGCTCGCGTCGGCTCAACCGCCTTGATGCGTCCGGGAGACAGAGGTCGGGGCATGCCTGGCGGGATGCGGTCCCGCGCTACCGGGGGCCGCGACGGCAGGTGCGTCGGCGGGTCTTGTGCGGCGTCGGCGACCGGCCGGACATCGGGCGGGCTGACCCCCTTGCGGGGTCATGGCAGAATCGGACCGCCGGAGGGGGCGACGGACCGAACGGGAGGGAGCGCGCGATGCCTGCGAGCCGCCACGAGGTCCCGGACCTGCTCCTTGTTCCCCAACGCCGCGCCAGCACCGGCCGTCCTGCCGTCGGCCCGTCCCACGCGGCCCGCGTGCTCGGCGGGAACGGCGGAGCCCTCTGCGTGTGCACTGCCCGCGGCCAAAGCCGGAGCTGACTCATGGGTGCCCACAGGCGGAAATGCGACTGGTGCGGCAGCGGTACGCCCATCGTCAGGGACATGGATCCGATCAATCCGGAGTACCAGTACTGGTGCGAGGAGTGTGCGCGGGCGCTGGTCATAAAGGGTGACCCGATCGAAACCTACCGCGAGCTGGAGGGGGAGCCGATCTACGGACGGCTGCTGGAGGAGCACTGCACCCTCAAACGCTTCTACTCCTTCGCCACTGCCTGAGACCCTGCCTCAGCGCATGGCCGAGGTGCCGCAAATCGGTTAAATCGGGCCGGGCTGGAATGGATTTGGTGGAGGGGTGGGGTCACCGGTAATGTTCTCGATGTCGCCAGGGGGAACCGGGCGGCACACGGCACGGGGCTATAGCTCAGTTGGTAGAGCGCCTGCATGGCATGCAGGAGGTCAGGAGTTCAATTCTCCTTAGCTCCACAGTGAAGAAATGAGAAGCGGGTCATCCTCCGAGGATGACCCGCTTCTTTTGTATACGTGTCAATTGCGGCCGTTGCCGCGAGCCTTCACTTGGCGCGCTGTGCCTTCAGGGGCGCGGTCGAGCCGACCTTGCCCGGAAGGCCCTGCGCGGCGCACCGGTCGCGGCGATGACCTCCATCGGCAGGACCGTGCGGCGAGCCGAATCCGATCAGCTCCGCCGTCCGTCGCGCGCTCAGCGGGACGCAGGTAGGCGCGTGCCGATCCGGTCACGGAGCGGCCGTGTCCGGACCGGCTCCGGGTCCGTGCGGTACCCTGGCGCCATGCGTGCCGTACGCCTTCTGCTTAGCGAGCCGCGCTGATCAGTCCCGACCGGTGAGAATGCCTGGTCGGAATCGGCGCGGCGTCCCCTCCTGTGCGAGGGGATTTTTCGTTTCCGTAGACGCGTGTCCGTAGACGTGGGCGCCGGCAGATGACGATCGATGGAGCTTTGAGGATCATGAGCGAGACGAATTCCGCAGCCGAGACGGCTGCGCCGCACCGCTACACGGCGGCGATGGCCGCCGACATCGAGGCACGCTGGCAGGACTTCTGGGACGCCGAGGGCACGTACGAGGCGCCGAATCCGACCGGTGACCTGGCGGACGATCCGGAACTGGCCGCCAAGCCGAAGAAGTTCATCATGGACATGTTCCCGTACCCCTCGGGTGCGGGGCTGCACGTCGGTCACCCCCTGGGCTACATCGCCACCGATGTCTTCGCCCGTCACCAGCGGATGACCGGGCACAACGTGCTGCACACCCTGGGCTTCGACGCCTTCGGCCTGCCCGCGGAGCAGTACGCCGTGCAGACCGGCACGCACCCGCGGGTCTCCACCAAGGCGAACATCGAGAACATGACCGCACAGCTGCGCCGGCTGGGTCTGGGGCACGACAAGCGCCGCTCGTTCGCCACGATCGAGTCGGAGTACTACAAGTGGACCCAGTGGATCTTCCTGCAGATCTTCAACTCCTGGTACGACACCGAGGCCGACCGGGCGCGTCCGATCGACGAGCTGGTCGCACAGTTCGAGAGCGGTGCGCGTGCCACCCCGGACGGCCGTGACTGGAGCGCGCTGAGTGCCGCCGAGCGCGCGGACGTCCTGGGCGGGTACCGCCTGGCGTACGCCTCCGACGCGCCCGTCAACTGGTCGCCGGGTCTGGGCACCGTCCTGGCCAATGAGGAGGTGACGGCCGACGGACGCTCCGAGCGCGGAAACTTCCCCGTCTTCAAGGCCAAGCTGCGCCAGTGGAACATGCGCATCACCGCCTACGCCGACCGGCTGCTGAACGACCTGGACGGGCTGGACTGGCCCGAGGCCATCAAGCTGCAGCAGCGCAACTGGATCGGGCGTTCCGAGGGGGCGCGCGTCGACTTCCCGGTCGACGGCGCGGGTGACATCACCGTCTTCACCACCCGCCAGGACACCCTGTTCGGTGCCACCTACATGGTGCTGGCGCCCGAGCACGAGCTGGTCGAGCGGATCATTCCGGCCGCCTGGCCCGAGGGCACCCACCCGGTGTGGACCGGCGGACACGCGTCCCCGGCCGAGGCCGTCACCGCGTACCGCAAGCTGGCCGCCGCCAAGTCCGACGTGGAACGGCAGGCCGAGGCCAAGGACAAGACCGGTGTCTTCACCGGTGCGTACGCGACCAACCCGGTCAGCGGCGAGAAGGTGCCCGTATTCATCGCGGACTACGTCCTGATGGGCTACGGCACCGGCGCGATCATGGCCGTACCGGCGCACGATGCGCGCGACTTCGCCTTCGCGCGCGCCTTCGAGCTGCCGATGCGCTGTGTCGTCGAGCCGTCGGACGACCGTGGCACGGACCCCTCGACCTGGGACGAAGCCTTCGCCTCGTACGAAGCGAAGCTGGTCAACTCCGCCAATGACGAGATCTCGCTGGACGGCCTGGGCGTCGTCGACGCCAAGGCGGAGATCACCGAGTGGCTGAAGGCGCACGGTGTCGGCGAGGGCACCGTCAACTTCCGGCTGCGCGACTGGCTGTTCAGCCGTCAGCGCTACTGGGGAGAGCCCTTCCCGATCGTCTACGACGAGGACGGCATCGCCCACCCGCTGCCCGAGTCGATGCTGCCCCTGGAACTGCCGGAAGTCGACGACTACTCGCCGCGTACCTTCGATCCCGAGGACGCCGACACCCAGCCCGAGACCCCGCTGTCGCGGAACGCCGACTGGGTCAACGTCACCCTGGACCTGGGCGACGGCAACGGTCCCAGGAAGTACCGCCGCGAGACCAACACCATGCCCAACTGGGCCGGCTCCTGCTGGTACGAGCTGCGCTACCTGGACCCGAACAACGACCGGAAGCTGGTCGACCCGGAGATCGAGCAGTACTGGATGGGCCCGCGAGAGGGGCAGCCGACGGGTGGCGTCGACCTGTACGTCGGCGGCGCCGAGCACGCCGTGCTGCACCTGCTGTACGCCCGTTTCTGGTCCAAGGTGCTGCACGACCTGGGGCACGTCTCGTCCGCGGAGCCGTTCCACAAGCTGTACAACCAGGGCATGATCCAGGCGTTCGTCTACCGGGACAGCCGCGGCATCGCGGTCCCGGCGGCGGACGTCGAGGAGCGCGACGGAAAGTTCTACTACCGGGACGAGAAGGTCAGCCGCGTCCTGGGCAAGATGGGCAAGTCCCTGAAGAACGCCGTCACGCCGGACGAGATCTGCGCCGAGTACGGGGCGGACACGCTGCGCCTGTACGAGATGGCGATGGGCCCCCTGGACGTGTCGCGGCCGTGGGACACGCGTGCCGTCGTCGGCCAGTACCGACTGCTGCAGCGGCTGTGGCGCAATGTCGTCGACGAGGAGACCGGCGAGGTCACCGTCGTCGACACGGAGCCGGGCGAGGAGACGCTGCGGGCGCTGCACAAGGCGATCGACGGGGTGGGTCAGGACATGGCCGGGATGCGCTTCAACACGGCCATCGCCAAGGTCACCGAGCTGAACAACCACCTGACCAAGGCGGGCGGCCCGCTGTCCCGGAGCGTCGCCGAGTCGCTGGTGCGGCTGGTGGCACCGCTGGCGCCGCACATCGCCGAGGAGCTGTGGCGGCGACTGGGCCACACCGAGTCGGTCGTGCACGAGGACTTCCCGGTCGCGAACCCGGCATACGTCGTGGACGAGGCCGTGACCTGTGTCGTGCAGGTCAAGGGCAAGGTCAAGGCACGCCTGGAGATCTCCCCGTCGATCACCGACGAGGAGCTGGAAGCACTGGCCCTGGCCGACCCGGCCGTGGTTGCGGCGCTGGACGGTGCGGGCATCCGCAAGGTGATCGTGCGCGCTCCGAAGCTGGTCAACATCGTCCCGGCGTGACGGCGCCGACGGTCGCCGCGTGAGGGTGTCCACCGTTCTCGCGTGACGTTCGTCGCGTAACCGCGCCTGCCGTACGGCGATGTGGGGGCGTTCCCCTACGGGCAGGTTGGGGGTTCCGAAGGAACCCGCAGCCTGCCCTTTCCGTTTACCGTGGAGGGGCCGGCACCCGGCAGCCGAAACGACATCCGAGGGGCGCTCATGGAAGCCGTGATCCTGATTCTGGGGTTGCTCTTTTTCGCGTTCGTGGCCCTGGGCGTCTACGCGGGCGTCAAGGCCATCGGCGCGGCGAAGCGGGGCGTGGATCGCACGATCACCCAGGCACGCCGCACTGTCGAGGACACCACGCTGCGGGCGAAGAGCTACGGCCAGCCGGGCGTGGCCGGTGAGCTGGCACAGCTGCGGCTCGCGCTGCGCACGTCCATGCGGGCCACACAGGAGGCGCTGCAGACGGGCGTCGTGGAGGATGCCTCGCTCTCGGAGTCGCTGGGCCTCTTCCAGCGGCTGAGTGCTCACGGTCGGGAGCTGGACGACGACCTGAAGCGACTGGAGCGCGAACCCGACCGCGCGACGGTCGCCTCGCTGCTGCCGACCCTGAAGCAGCGTACGGAGCGGATCACGCACTCGGCGGATTCGCTGCGCTGGGCCGCGCGCGACCGGGCGCGGCGGTTCATCGAGGACGATCTGGACGCGCTGAACGCGCAGATCGACGTGGAGGCGGGGGCGCTGCGGCACTGGACGGTGGAGCCGGACGAGCCGGCCCGCGGACAGGGACAGCCACAGGGCGAGGGGCAAGAGCCGGGGAGCCGGCTGGGGCAGGGACCGGGGCAGGCGCAGGGGAGCCGACGGGGGCAGGGGGCCGGGTCGGCCGATGAAGCGGCACAGGCGATCACGGCTCCGGATCCGCGACGGCAGACCGCGTACCCGTGGCAGAAGGCGGCCCGGCCGGAAACGACGAACTGAGCCCGGCCCGGAACGACGAACGAACCCAGACGTTCGTCGACCGGCGGCGACAGGATGCGGTCCGAAGGGATCGGGAGCGATCATTCGGTCGGGGTCGGACTGCCGAGCCGCGGACTCGCCAGGTAACCTCCCGCTCATGTCCCGCCATGTCGCGATCGTCACCGATTCCACGGCCTACCTGCCGCCCGAGGCGATGGAGCGGCACGGCATCACCACGGTGCCGCTGACCGTCGTCCTCGGTGATCAGGCCCTGGAGGACGGCACCGAGATCTCGGCCCGCTCCCTCGCACTGGCACTCCAGAAGCGTCGCTCCGTGACGACCTCCCGGCCCAGCCCGGAAGTCTTCGCCGCCGCGTACCGGGCGGCCGCCGAGGCGGGAGCCGACGGCATCGTCTCGCTGCACCTCTCGGCCGAGATCTCGGGTACGTACGACGCCGCTCTGCTCGCGGCGAAGGACGCGCCGGTCCCGGTACGGGTCGTCGATTCCGGGATGGTCGCCATGGCCCTTGGATTCTGCGCCCTGGCGGCTGCGGAGACTGCCGAGGCGGGCGGAAGCCTGGACGAGGCCGTCGCGGCGGCGGAGAAGCGTGCCGCGGGCACCTCCGCGTACTTCTACGTCGACACGCTGGACTATCTGCGCCGCGGCGGCCGTATCGGGGCCGCGCAGGCACTGCTGGGTTCGGCGCTCGCCGTGAAGCCGCTGCTCCAGCTGGACGGAGGCCGCATCGAGCTGCTGGAGAAGGTACGGACGGCCTCGAAGGCGATCGCGCGCCTGGAGGAGATCGTCACGGAGCGGGCGGGCGGTGACCGGGTGGACATCGCGGTGCATCACCTGGCGGCACCCGAGCGGGCCGAGCGGCTTGCCGAGCGGTTGCGCGAGCGGGTGCCCGGTCTCGTCGAACTGCATGTCAGCGAGGTGGGCGCGGTGATCGGAGCGCACACCGGGCCCGGTCTGCTCGGAGCCGTGGTCTCGCCGCGCTGAAGTCGGTCCGACAACCCCGCTCATCGGCTTTCACTCATCGGGGTGGTCGAGTTGTCCACAACTGGTCGGTTGTCCACCGGAATTGAGCCCGCTCGGCGAGTCCGGACGGATGTGCCTACCGTCGTGAGGCATGGCTCCCCGATCACATCGTGCAACCAGCGGAAGCGGCAGCGGTCCCGGCCGCGCCGGTAGCGGCCCCGGTCTGGGCCCCGGACGACGACGGTCCTCGCGTGGGCGCGCGGAGGACATAGCGGCGGCTTCGCGGCGCCGGGCGGAGGCCCTCATGGCAGGCGCGCCCGGCGGACGAGTGGCGCGGCCCGCATCGGGGATGGCAGTGGCTCCGGTTTCGGCCCCCGCCTCCGCCTCGGCGCCCTTCTCCGCTTCGGCCCCCGCTTCCGTCTCTGCCTCCGCTGCGGCACCTGCGCCCTCTTCCTTCTCTGTCCCTGCTGGAGCTTCCGCTTCTGCTTCCGCCCCGGTTCGAACCCCGGGCCCGACCCCGACGTCAAGTTCCGCTGCCGGCAGGACTGTGGCCATGACCGCGGTGACAGCCACGTCTTCCACATCGCCCCCGGCGGCTGTCCCGGTGTCGGTCTCGACGGCCACCCCGACGCCGCCCCCGGTGCCCGGCTCCGGAGAGCCGGGGCGATGGGAGCGGATGGTTCCCGCGTTGCGGGAGCGGATTCCGGTGTGGCTGCAGCTCAGATGCGGCGTCGAGCCGCGGACCCTCGCCGCACTGGCCGTTGTCCTGGTCGTGGCCGCGGTCTTTGCCGCGGTGCACTTCTGGTCCGCACGCCCACACTCCGTACGCGTTCCTGATCCGGTCAACGAGGCTGCGCGCAACCGGACTTCGGAATCGGCGACGGCGGGCGGCGCGATGCCCGAACCGTCACCCGGGGCGCCACTTGCGACAGGGCCGGACGGGCACGTCGTCGTCGATGTGAGTGGAAAGGTCCGCAGGCCGGGAGTCCTTCGACTGCCGTCCGGCTCAAGGGTCACCGATGCGCTGCGAGCCGCGGGCGGAGCCAGGCCCGGCGCCGATCTCGCGGGTCTCAACCGGGCTCGCGTGCTCATGGACGGTGAGCAGATCGTGGTGGGTGTCGCACCCGGCGCCCCTGGCACCGGCGGTACGGGAGGAGTCGCTCCGGGGGCCGGCAGCGGCCCCGTGGCCGGACCGGTCAGTCTCAATCAGGCGACCGTCGAACAGCTCGACACCCTGCCCGGTGTCGGTCCGGTTCTCGCCCAGCGCATCATCGATTACCGCACACAGCACGGCGGCTTCCGGTCCGTCGATGAACTCCGCGAGGTCAACGGGATCGGCGACCGCCGGTTCGCCGACCTCCGGCCGCTGGTGGGGCCGTGAGTCCCCCGGACGTCCATGCGGCGTCGGGCCGGCGGTTGGGTATCTCCGACCCGCGGCAGGAGGGCCCGCTCGACCTCCGGCTGGTCCCGCCGGCCATGGCGGCCTGGGCCGGAGCGTCGCTCGCGCTGAGCACGCCGGGGCGGTGGACGGCGGTGGGCGTGATGCTCTGCGTCGGAGCGGCCATGGTGCTCCTGGCGATGCCGGGAGTTTCGGCGACCCGTGCGATGCGCAGGTGGCCGGCCGCTACCGGGGGAGGGGCTGCGCGGGGCGAAGGCGCGCGCAGCCGGCGGCCGCGCAGCAACGCGACCACAACCGTGACGGCCGCGGCTGCGGCACTCCTCTGCGCGGCGGCCGGGGCCGCGTCGGCCGGGTTGCACCGCGCCGATGCACGGCAGGGGCCGGTCCTGGGGCTGGCCCAGCGGTTCGCGAGGGTCGAGGCGGAGGTCACGGTGACGTCCGACGCCCGGTGGACCCTGCCCCGGGTGCGCGGCGATCACAGCGCGCCCGCGTCGCTTCTCATGGACGCCGAGATCACAGCGCTGACCGGGCCAGACGGAGCGGTCACCCGGTTGAGCACGCCGGTGCTGCTCATCGTCCAGCCCGGCCGATCGACGGCCCAGTGGCAGCAGTTGCTCCCTGCCACACGACTGCGCGTCGGCGGTCGGCTGGCGCCTTCGCTGCACGACGGGGAGCGCAATGCCGCCGTGCTGCGGCCGGAGGGCAAAGGCCCGCCCCGCGTCACCGGGCCGCCCTCCTCGGTCCAGCGCACGGCGGGTGCCCTGCGTGAGGGTCTGCGGCAGGCGACCGAGCGGCTCGATCCCGATGCGCGGGCTCTGCTGCCGGGCCTGGTGGTCGGCGACACCTCACGGGTCACCCCGGAACTGCACGATGCCTTCCGGGCGGCCGACCTCACCCACCTGATGGCGGTCTCCGGTGCCAACCTGGCGATCCTGCTCGTCCTTCTGATCGGACCGCCGGGCACGGCGACGCGCGCAGAACGCCGAGGCCTGGCCCCCAGGTTGGGCATCTCGCTGCGGATGACCGCGTTGCTCGGCGGCGGGCTCACGCTCGCCTTCGTCATCGTCTGCAGACCCGAGCCGAGCGTGTTGCGGGCCGCGGCCTGCGGACTGATCACGCTGCTTGCCATCGGCACGGGACGCCGCAGGTCACTGATCCCCGCGCTGGCCGCCGCGGTCCTCCTGCTGGTGCTGTACGACCCGTGGATGGCGCGCAGTTACGGCTTCGTCCTCTCCGTCCTGGCCACCGGAGCCCTGCTCACCATCGCCCCGAAATGGAGCGACGCGCTGCAGCGGCGTCGAGTTCCGCCCCGGCTCGCCGAGGCGCTGGCCGCGGCCGCCGCTGCGCAGGCGGTGTGCGCGCCGGTGGTCGTCCTGCTCGCCTCCCGGGTCAGCCTGGTGGCGATCCCGTGCAATCTGCTGGCGGAGTTCGCGGTGGCGCCCGCCACGGTTCTCGGTTTCGCCGCACTCGCCCTGGCACCGGTGGCCATGCCGGTGGCAGAGCTGCTCGCCCGGATCGCGGGGTGGCCGGCCGGGTGGATCGCCTCGGTGGCCCGCACCGGGGAGGCCCTGCCCGGTGCGGAGATCGACTGGCCCGACGGCGGGAGGGGCGCGCTGCTGCTCGCCGCGCTGACGGCTCTCTTGGTGCTGTGCGCCCGTCGTATCGTGCGCCGTCCCTGGGTCTGTTCGGCCGCCGTGCTACTGCTGCTCCTCGCGGTGTTGCGCCCGGTCCCGCTCACCCGGGTGCTGTCCGGATGGCCGCCGCCGGACTGGGCGTTCGCGATGTGTGTGATCTTCCCTGTTGAATGAACGTGTTGAAGCCGAAGCGAGAGGGTGAGTTGTGACTGACTGGCGCATATTTTGGGTGCCGAGGAACCGTGCCGTCGATGCCGGGCGGGTGCCCGAGTTGACGGGTTGGGGGGACCTGACCGCGAGGGAGGAGCGGACGGGAATCCATGCTGGGGATCCGATCCTGTTGTCGCCTGACTTCCGAATTGACGAATTGCTGAGTCTGTATCTGTGCCGGTCTTCCTTTGCCCGGCTGGCGACTGAGACCAAGCGGAATTACACCGACGACTACGTAATCTTCTTCGATTTCCTATGGGCCAGGGGCAAGGTGTGGGACGAGGCCACGGCTGACGATCTGTGGGATTTTGAGGATTGGCGCACGCGTTCGCCGCGAAACCCGCAGAAGATCGGTGCCGCACGGTGGAACCGAGGCCTTGCTGCTTTGACCCGCCTGTACAAGTGGGCGGTTGCCACCGAAAACATGGTGGACAACCCGATCCTGATGCACTCCGTGGCCGGCTATCAAGGTGCCGCGGTGCAGTCGCCGGAGGCCCGGGCCAAGGATGCCAAGTCCAGTGATGTGCACTGGCTGACTCCGCGAATGTTCCGGCTGTGGGTGGACGTGGGCCTGCGCGGCTACACGGCGGCGGGCCTCCCGGCGCCGGGGTGGTGGGGACGGCTGGAGGTCCGCAATGTCGCCTTCGCCAATCTGTTGTTCTCCTCTGGGATGCGGCTGACCGAAGGGGCATCGCTGCTGACGATCGAGGTGCCGAGACTGCGACTGGGAGGCGCGCGCTACTACACGGGGCGGCTTGCGAAGAGGGTGACGAAGTCCAGGCGGGCCCGCACCTATTACGTGGCATCGCCCGTGGTCGGCGAGGTGGAGAGCTACATGGAGTCGCTGCGGGCCCGGGTGATCCGGCGCGCGCAAACTGTGGGCCGCTATGACGCGCTGGAGGAGATGCGTCTGGTCACGCGGGTCACGGGGCGCCGCAAGAAGGTCCTGAACTGGGTCGACCGGAATGGGGTGGTGGGGCAGACAGCTCTGACGGACGCGTCAGTGGAGGAGCGGTTGACGTACTTCACCGAGGGTCCGGCGGGCCCGGAACCACTGTGGCTGTGGCTGAACGAGCAGGGCCTTCCGTTCCAGCCTGCGTCGTGGGAGGGGGTATTCCGCACGGCCTCGGATCGGTGCGAGGAGGTTCTGGGGCCGGTTATGGCGGAGCCGCCGTTCTGCACGCCGCACATGTGCCGGCATTCCTTTGCCCTCTACATGCTGGTGGTGCTGCACCACGTCATGGACGTGCGGATGGGGCTCACCCCCGAGGAGAGACGGGACTTCCGTCTTCTCTACGGCGATCCGTGGCGCATGGTGCAGGATCTGCTGGGTCATCGGGACATCGATCTGACTCGCAAGATTTACCTGGCTCCCGTCTCGGACCTGCAGATCCGGGCCCTGATGGCGGACCCTGCGCCGCGCGATGAGGGTGGTGAGCTGTCGGTGTCGGAGACGCGGGTCACCTCGTTGCTGGCCCGCATCGCGGAGGAGAGCGACGGCATCCAGGACCTCGACACGCTGCTGGAGACGACGTGAGCCGGCGGGGCCGCAAAGCGGCTCTTCCCGAGGCCGGGCATCAGCGTCCGGTGGTCCTGGACGCATCCGGGCTGGTGGTGCGCCACCGCAGCAAGATGGGCACCGACAAGGATTTCGACTTTGCTGAGTTGTCATTCGCACCGGCGATGCGTCGGTCCCTGGCCGCGCTGTTCGCCGCCAAGTGCGCTCCCGGCGGCGGCTGGAACACCCACGACACGTCCGTCCATATGTGGCGGCTGCTGAAACCGTTCGGCGAATTCCTCGGCGAAGCTGACCAGCAGCCACAGGACATACCGGACGTGACCGCCGCGACGTGGATGGCCTGGCGGCTGAGCCGCCCGCTCACCCAGATGGGGTATGTCCAGATCACCGCCGTGGCGGGCTTCCTGCAGCTGGACCCGCGCCTGCCGCAGCCGGTCCGGGCGGCCATGGCCAAGCGGGTGCCCCGGGTGAAGGTCGAGGAACATGCCTTCGCACCTGCTGAGTTCGAGGAGGTCCGCCGCTCGGCCCGGCAGGTCTTCCGCTCCGCGCTGCTGCGGATCCGCGAGAACGTCCAGCTGCTCGAGTCCTGGCGCGCTGGCGCTATCCCCCACCAGGACCAGCAGAACTGGCTGATCGGTGAGGCGCTGGACTGCCTCGCCCGCACCGGTCACATTCCCCGCTACGAACGAGGCGACGGCCGGATGCGGCCGGTCTTCCGCTTCTCCAGGGCCATGGGCGGTGACGGCGCGCAGTATACCTGGAAGCGGCTCTATCTCTCCCGCCTGGAGGCCACCGCGCTCGGGGTCCTGTTCGCCGCGGCTCACGGCCTGAACGCCACCAGTGTCGGCGAGTTGCGCACTCCCAGGGCGACGCCGGACTCGGGTGAGGGACGGTTCCCGATCTACCGGATGGAGTCGGAGAAGCGCCGCAAGGGCGAGGCCGACCACTTCGAGACCCGCAACCTCGCCGACTTCGGTGCCGATTCACCAGGCCGCCTGATCACCGAGGCACTGGAGGCCACCGCCCCCGCCCGCGCCTACCTGGAGTCCGTGGCCTGCACCGGGGACAGGTTGCTGATCTGGCACGAAGCACGACCTCGCCACTGGCAGCAGAACGAGGCACTGCTGCGGGAAGGCCCTTTCGGCTTGGGCCTGACCAAGCCGGACTTTGATGACTACGGGACACGCTTCGGGCCCAACGGGGGCGGCGGCGTCATGCGCCGGACCCGCAAGACGGCGAACGTGGTGCACCGGCGCGAGCCGGGACAAAACAGTCAGGACACCCACGACAGCATTTACGTCATTCCCGAACCGCAGGCCCAGCAGGCCGCCATCCCGGTGATTGCCGAGGGGGCCATGGACGCGCTGGAGGCCGCCCGCCGCACCGTGTTCGCAGCCCAGCTCACCGATATTCCCGAGGACGGTGAGGTAGAGACCGCCACCAACGGCTGCGCGGACTACGAGAACAGCCCCATCACCGGGCCCGGCACCGGCTGTGAAGCATCGTTTCTGCTTTGCACTGCATGCCCCAACGCCCGCGTCCACCCCGCCCATCACCCGCGGCTGGCCCACCTGCACCGGGCCCTTGAGGAACTGCGGGACGTGCTGCCCTCGCCGGTCTGGGACGCGGACTGGTCCGAGCCCTGCGCCCGTCTGTCAGATCTGAAGAGACGCCTGGGGCCAGCACTCTGGCGCCGCGCCCTCACGAACGTCACCGCAGCGGACCGCGAGGCCGTCGGCGACCTGTTGAACGGACTCTACGACCTATGACCATCGCGCTACTTGACCTGCCCTTCCGCCCGGGGCCCGATACGCCCGTCGTTGCCGCTGACCTGATCGTCGACCGGGACGCTCCCAACGCCCGATACGGCGATATGGTCTGGCCGCTGTCTCCCCTCAACGGGAACCCGAGCGCCGGTCGGCAGGCACTGCACTGGGGCTCCTTCCCCGCACCGCTGCACGAGGAGTTCTGCTATCTGGCCTGGTCGATGATCAACCGGGCCCTGCCGGACGACTTCATGGTCGGCCGTGTCCCTACCTGGCGGACCCGCCAGAGCAGCGGCAAGCTCTACGCCACCGTGATGCGCTGGCGAGCCCTGGCCGAGTGGCTGGTCAAGCGGGACATCACCAGCCTCGCGGAGTGCACCTCGGAGGACTTGAGGGCGTTCGCGCTGGACAACCTGCGCACCCCGAAGTCACGTGAGTACGCGGGGTCGTTCCTGACCGCGATCACGCGGCTGTGGGCCTTCGATTCCTACGACGTCCAACCGCTGGGGATCGGAGAACCCCCGTGGAACCGGGAGGGGATCGACGACTTCCTGCCTGCGGCGACCTCGCGCGGTGAGAACGCGGCAGATCCGATCACCGCGGCCACGATGGGACCGCTGCTGATCTGGGCTCTGCGGGTGGTCGACGACTTCGCCGAGGACATCATGACGGCCTGGGAGACGGTCGTTGAGATGACCGGCCGGGCTGAGGCCACGGTCACCAACAATCTCGGCCTGGCCCGCATCAAGGAGTACGTCGATGCCCGCCGGGAGCGGGGCGAGCCCATCCCCAGCTGGGTCCGCTCCGGGAAACAGGCCGCCTGCCTGCCCTACATCTCAGCCCTGACCGGTGCCTCCCTGGGGCAGGTCGAAAATGTGCTCAGGCGGGGTTACCGGAGCCAGTACGTCCGTGCGAACCTCGGCCCCAGCCCGCTGAAACGCAAGGTCAAGGGCCGCATCGACGGCGACCGGTGGACCGAGGCGATCGACTTCGACGACGCCGAGCCGTTGATGCGTCACCTGGGCACGGCCTGCTTCATCGTGCTGGCCTACCTGACCGGCATGCGGCCGGGCGAGGTGCTGAGCCTGCGGAGCGGATGCTGCCCCGAGCCTGATTCGGGACCCCATCTGATCTACGGAAACGTCTACAAGACCGCCCGGGACGAGGACGGCAACCATCTGTCCGAGGGGATCTTGCGCGAGATGCCGTGGGTTGCCATCGCCCCCGTGGTCAGAGTCATCCGTGTCCTGGAGCAGATCGTCCCCGAAGGTGCCTTGCTGTTCGACTCGGCCGCCCACGACTTCGCCCTGCGGCGCAACTTCACCGGGTCCATCACCTACGCGACAATGAGCGAGCGGATCGAGCGGTTCGCTACCTGGGCGTCGGCCCAGGCAGCACGGTTGCAGCGGCCGCATGAGACCGTCCCTGCCGATCCGCACGGCGCGATCGGCACCGAACGGTTCAGGCGGACGCTGGCCTGGCACATCGCCCGCCGCCCCGGAGGACTGGTGGCCCTGGCGATCCAGTACGGACACATGCGCACTCTGGTCAGTGCCGGCTATGCCTCGCGCAGCCGTGACGGCATTCACGACCTTCTCGATGTCGAAACCGCCCGGGCGACCGTCGACACCCTGGCCACGCTGAACGCCGACTTGAGCGAGGGGGTGGGCATCTCCGGACCTGCGGCCCGCCGCGCCGTCAATGCAGCCGCCCACGCACCGGAGTTCGTCGGCGCCGTGATGACTGTCCGGGCAGCAAAGGACATCTTGGACAACCCGCAGCTGTCCGTCTACGACAACCCCGGCAGCCACCTGATGTGTGTCTACAACCGGGACAAGGCCCTATGTCACCGCCTTGAGGGCCAGCAGGAGGCCCCCAGCCTGGACCGCTGCCAGTCCTCCTGCGCGAACATCACACGCACCGACCACCACGCCGACAAACTCCTCTCCCTGGCCAAGTCCTTGGAGAAGCAGGCCGGCTCCGAACTCGTCCCCCTCCCGCTGGCCGACCGGTTCCGCCGCCGCGCAACCCGTCTTCGAGCCCTCGCCGACGAGCACTTCCGCAACCGCGTCACCGTCCAGGAGGAGAAACAGTCATGAGCCCTGCCCCCGATGAACGCGACCGCATCCGAGCCGCCATGGACAGGATCCTGGCCGGCACCCCTGAACATTCCAGCGGCGCCTTGACCATCGTGGCCCTCGCCCAGGAAGCCCAGGTGCCCCGCAACGCACTCACCCAGCGACACCCGGACCTGAAGAACGACTTCTACGACAAGGTCCGCGCCCGCGGCGCTATGCCGGACAGTGAGAAACGACTGCGCCGCCAAGTGACCAAACTCAAGGAACTGCGGGCCGCAGACGCCAAAGAGCTCACAGCGCTGCGATCCGACGTTGAAGCCCTGGTCGGCGCCCTGCACCAGGCACAGATGGAGAACCGGCAGTTCCGTCAGCGACTCGCAGCCCCGGACGCCAAAGTGCGCTCGCTTCCCACCCAACCCCGGCCGCGAGTTCCCCAGGGAACTACCTGAACCGGCGGCACGAGCAGCCGGGCAGGCGGCGCACGTCAAGCCGTAGGTACTTCAGCACTTGGGCTGTACGTGACTGGCGACGTGCTCTCACCCTTCCTCAAGGACAGGAGCGTCCCGCCGCTGCGCATCCGCAGACAGCTGCTTGGCCTGCGGGGCCCTCCGCCTGAGCCACGTCGCTGCTGTCAGCAGGAACGTGGTGCCGGTGGCGATGAGGACCGCGGTGTCGGGAGTGGTGACGGTGAGCAGGAGACCAGTGGCGGCAGCACTGAGGCCGTAGCCGATGCCGCTGCCTGCGTACAGGACGGAGTAGCCGACGGGGTGAAGATCGGCGGGCAGTTGCTCGCGGAGGGTGAGGTTACGGGTGATCAGTACGGCCGCCTGCAGGAGACCGGTGAGAGCGAGGAGAGCGGCGATCACGGTCCAGGTGGAGGCGAGTGCGGTGGCAGCGACGCCCGCGATCATGATGACGAGCAGAAGGGTGCTCTGACGTTGCACACTGCCGGGCCAGGTGCGCGCGCCATAGACGAGGCCGCCCAGGATACTCGCGAGCGCGAAGCAGGTGAGGATCGGACCGCTGTAGGAAACGGGCAGCTCCCGGTGCTGGAGCAGGGCGGGCAGTGTGAGCTCGATGCTGGCCAGCAGGTACATGGCCGCGATGCTGGTCAGGTAGACGGGCCAGGCCGTCAGAGCTTGCTTGAGCGGGGCGCGCTGTCCGCCGTCCGTAGCGCCGGTCTTGTCGGGCAGCAGCCACAGCGCGGCGGTGGCGGCACACGTGGCTAGCGCGGCGAGGAGGAACGGGGTCTGCGGGCCGGACTCGAGCGCGAGTAATGACACCAGGGCCGGTGAGGCGGCCCAGGCAGCCATGTTGAGCGTGGATTCCAGGCTGAGGGCAGCGTGGAGGCGCTTCGGGGGGGCGAGGTCCTCAGCCATGGTGCGCAGTGCACCGGGAGCGGCAGCTGCGGCGGCGCCGGCAGATGCGGCGAGGATCACGGCAAGCACGGTGCCAGGGGCGGGAAGGAAAGCGAGCAGGGCGAAGGCGACGGCGGACAGTCCGAGTCCAGCGGTGATCTCCCGGCGGTAGGGGCGCGTGCGCAGGCGCATGCTGAGAAGCGGGGCGCCTATCGCTTCCGCGATGGCGTACGCGGCGGCCATAGCGGCGCCTCCGCTGTAACCGGCGTCCGTACCGCGCCCGTAGAAGAGGAAGGCGAGCGGCGCCATCGCCACCGGCAGGCGGCTGGCCGTGACGACCGCGGCCCAGATCGAGACGTGCTTGGTGAACAGGCCGCGGTACGACACGCGTAGTGATCCTAACTGTCGTGCTGGGCCAGGAGGCCGGTCAGTTGGTCTTCGAGGTCACTGGCTTCTTCGTGGTTGTGCGCCAGGACTACGTACTCGATGTTGCCGGTGGCGGCGGTGTCATCGGAGGCGATGACGATGCCACGACCGTGCCGGGAATCCCAAGTGAGCCCGTGTTCTCGCATGACGCGCAGAAGCTCGGCGAGCGCCGGTGCCCGGACGTTGAACCTGCTGATCAGGACATGGCTGTCCGTCCAGTCCGGGCCGACAAGAGTCTCGGCGATGTGATGCAGGTGGGTACTGCCGCCCAGACGCGCGTTTACCTCGTTGAACCATAGGTTGCCGACCTGGTCGATCACCGCGTCGATGCTGGCCAGACCGTGATAACCCAGGCTCTGCATGAAGCGGGCCATCCGCAAGGCCTCGCTGGTGAAGTGCTCCCACGCCGGTCCGGGCACGCTCCGGGGCGGCAGCGCGAGTCCGGCGAGGACCGGCGGATGCTGGTCGGTACGAAGCTGCCCTCCGTTGAGTACGACAGCTTCACCGTGTTCGGGGCAGTCCACCTCGACGTACACGGACGTGCAGCCTGGGTGGAACACCTCCAGGACTATCTCACCCTGCGGGGCATGGGTGGTGGTCAACCCAGCTTCCTTGAGGACCTGTTCGCTATCGGTCGGATCGCCGAGGACGATCGTGCGCTGGGCTCCTGTGCCTTCCAGGTCCGGGTCGGTGGTGATCACGGTGTTGCCGTGGCCGCCGACGGCGCGGTCGCGTTTGAGGATGACGTCCGGGTGCTTGGCCAAGAGCCGACGCAGCGTGCGCAGCAGATCCTCAGTGGTGCGACACGGGATGCCGTCGGGGACGGCGAACCCGGCCCCCGCGGCCAGGGCACGGAAGACAACCTTACTGTTGAGCAGTTCCGCACCGCCTTCCGCGACGAACCGTGATCTGGTGACGAGGCCGAGCTCGTGCGCGAACACCTCGGCGCCCCGGTCGTGGATGTACGGACAGAACTCCCAGTCAGGAGTGACCAGTTCCCTCAGACGGCCGATGATCTCCTTGGAGTGGAGCAAGTCCTGAGTGAGGAGGTCTGCGTCCGGCGCGATCACGTGGATGAGGGCCGGGGAGATACCCGTGTGCTGGGCGACATGATGCAGGAAGTCGGCAGGCACCGGTCGGGGCAGGACGAGGGCATCGCCGTCCCGCATCAGCCACACCAGGCGCTTCATCGCGAACAGGATGCCATCGAAGTCATCTTGCGTGAGCAGGTCCATGCGGTCGACCATGTGCTCGGTGCAGGCGTTGCCGAGCCAGAGGCGGGGCATCAGAACTCGGCCTTTCCGCCGATAGCGTCCAAGTACCACACCTGCAGGAACCCGTTGTCGTCGACGCGGGCATTTTCGGGAAGCTGCCAGCCGGGGACCCAGGACATCCTCTCCTCGTACCGGTAGGCGGTCTGTATCAGCATCCGGTTGTGCTCGTCCCGGCCGATGATGGACTCTTCGTACAACGGCACCTTGCCGACATCCGTCATCAGCGTGAAGTGCGGTCGTACACGGCCGGATGTCAGCCCCGATGCTCCCAGCCGGCGATGCAGTTCGAGGCCCTCCTCGACGGACGTGCGATGGTGGTCCATGCCGCGGATCGGGACGCAGTGGAACAGGTAGTGCGCCTCGATTCCCATGTAGCGCAGCTCGTCGAAGAGCCCGACGAGGGTGTCGAGGCTGTCGTTGAGCCCGCGCAGCAGGACCGTCTGGTCGTAGATGCGTGCACCGGCCTCCTGCAGCGCCGTATACGCCTCCCTAATACTCCAGCTGTAGATCGTGATCTCGCCGCCAGGTAGGCCCTACTCGTTCGCGCCGTGCCCCGGTGGCCACCCGATGACGCCTTCCGCTTGAACGTTGCGCAAGGACGCTCCTTCGAACCGGGCACCGGTGACGTAGGTCAGCCCGAGCGGGGGCACGCCAGTGTTCACGCTTCCGAACTTGGCGTCGGTCAGATCGGTGTCGCGCAGGTCAGCACCCCGCAGATCGCATCCGGCCAGGCTGACCTCGCGCAGTGAAGCCCCGCGCAGGTCTGCGTCGCTGAAGTCACAGAACTTGAACCAACACCCGTCCAGGGTGGCGTGGCGTAGATCGGCCCCGATGAACGAGCAGCGGGTGAACCGCAGCCGCGACGTGCGAGCGGAAGCCAGGTTCTGGCCGGTGAAGTCCTCACCGTTCACGGCCGCATGGCTGTGGAGCGCGGCGAGTCGTTGTCTCGCGGTCAGTGGCGTGGTCATGTGCGCCAGCGTGTCAGCCGGGTCGGTGGCCGTCGCCCGGATTTCCGGCAGTTCGCCGTCCGTCAGCCGGTCACACCGGTCCGGGCTGGTGCGGGAGCAGGTGCGGCCACCGGTGATCATCGGTGTGTGAAGACAGAAGATCAGACGGTGGCCGCAGGTCACAGCATAGATCCCGTCCGTTGGCGGGAGGCGTTCGAGGTGGCCACGGGGCGTATCGCGGGCCGGTTCGCCCGGGTCGAACCCCGGCGGCGGGTCGGGCGATTGGTGCTGGGACTGCTGGCGGACCTGCCGCGCAAGAACTGCTGGACGATCGCGGAGTGGGCCGGGGACGCGAATCCGCATGGCATGCAGCATCTGCTGTGCCGGGCGGTCTGGGACGCCGATGCCGTCCGCGACGATGTGCGCGAGTACGTCGTGGAGCATCTGCACGACGAGGCCGCGGTGCTGGTCGTGGACGAGACCGGCGACGTGAAGAAGGGCACCCACACCGTTGGGGTCCAGCGCCAATACACCGGCACCGCCGGCCGGATCGAGAACTCCCAGGTTGCCGTCTACCTTGTCTACGCCGGCGCCCGCGGGCACGCAGCGGTGGACCGCGAGCTGTACATCCCGCGCTCCTGGATCTCTGACCCCGACCGCTGCCGGGCGGCCGGACTCGGCGAGGACACCGACTTTGCGACCAAGCCGGAGCTGGCCCGCGTGATGATCGAACGGTTCCTGGACGCCGGACACCGTGTCGGCTGGGTGACCGGCGACGAGGTCTATGGCGGCAACCCGAAACTGCGGTCCGCTCTGGAGGAACGTGGCATGGGCTACGTGCTCGCAGTGGCCTGCTCGGCCGAAGCGGCCACCGGGGCAGGCAAGTTCCGTGCGGATGCCCTGGCTGCCAAGCTGCCCCGGCGGGCCTGGCAGAAGCTGTCCGCCGGACAGGGAGCGAAGGGACAGCGTTTCTACGACTGGGCCGTGATCGATCTGGTCGCCACGGGATCAGGAGGGCGCCAGCTGCTGATCCGCCGCAACCGAGCCACCGGCGAACTGGCCTACTACCGCTGCCATTCCGCCCAACCGGTGCCGCTGAACACCCTGGTAAGGATCGCCGGTTCCAGGTGGCGAGTGGAGGAAACCTTCCAGGCCGGGAAGGGCCTGGCCGGGCTCGACGAGCACCAGGTCCGCCGCTACCCCTCCTGGAGCCGCTGGGTCACCCTCGCCATGCTCGCCCACGCCTTCCTCGCCGTCGTCCGAGCCGACGAGCATGCCCACCGGCCGGAACCCGACGGTCTGATCCCGCTGACCTGCAATGAGATCCAGCGACTGTTCATCACCGTTGCCGTCCGGCCTCTTCACGATCTGGCCCACCGGCTCGGCTGGTCCGACTGGCGACGCCGCCACCAGGCACGGTCACGGACCAGCCATTACCTACGACAAGCCGCATCCCAGACATGAAGATCACGATCTACAGCTGGAGTACTAACCTCGGGAAACAGTTCGCCTTTGTGGTTGATGTGCGTGGCGATCTCGACCCGGAACGTCGAACGGCGTCGCAGTGCGTGCTGCATGCGGGCATCGACCCGACGCGGGTCCTGGAGCGGCACCCGGGTAGCGATGCGCACGATCTGGACCTGGGGTGCGTGTTCTTCCAGCGCGTCCAGCAGCCATTCGATCCGGTCGACCAGGATCAGTGGGTCGCCACCGGTAACGAGCACTTCACGAACATCCTGGTTCTCCGGAGCCGTCCCGCAGTAGCGGGCGATGAGTTCGAGATCCTCACGAGAGAGCGTGGCGGTGTCGTACTGTCCGCGGATGCACCAGCGGCAGTGGGCGGCACAGATCGTTGTGGGCTCGACCAGCAGGGTCCGCCGGTACAACTTCTCGACGCCACGCACTTCACGGCCCTCGAAGAGGGTTCTCATTTCCGACTGGTAGTGACGGGCGACTTCGAAGGTCTGCTCGACAGCCTCAGAAGGGTCAACGGCGTACTGGATGTCGAGGAACGGGAGTGACCCACCAGCTTCCTCGATCTTCTTGCGTAAGTACGGGGAGATCTTCTCGGCGAAGACGCCGTTCTTGGCTCCGGCCATGACTGTAGGGCCTGTCCTCTCAGGATCGCTGAACGGGAAATGGGCCTTACCGTTGAAGAAGGGCAAGGCACCCAGGCCCACTGAACCGGATTGAGTGACCGGCTCGGCAGCCTGACGGCGCGGCAATCACCCTGCATGTCAGGTTGATGACAGGAAGTTACCGGCGCCCATCAGAACACATGCCAGATGCATTGGATATGGCGCACGTCACGTTTCAATACGTTGAGGAGCTGAGCGCAAGCAATCAGTGGCCGAGTGAGGAATCCTGAACTGTCAGGACCCGGTGAGCTGTTTGGCCAGCCATATCGGGCGATTCTGCGACCACTCCGCCGACAACGCAGTGGACGGCATCCGAGCCACCCAGGACAGCAGTCCCAGCCGGACCTCAATCTTCAACATGTAGAACTTGACAGAGAAGACGTGGGGCAGGGCGACTCGCTGGTGCTGGCCGCGGGGGACGGCGCGGGCGTGGTCGTCGACACCGGCCCCGATCCCCGGCTCGCCGACCGGTGCCTGCGCGACCTGGGCATCACCGAGGTGCCGCTCCTGGTACTCACGCACTTCCACGCGGACCACGTGCGGGGCCTGCCCGGTGTGCTGCGGGGCCGAGCGGTGGGGGCGATCCAGACGACGAGCCTGGACGAACCGCCGGACCAGGTCGCGTTCGTACGGAGAACCGCTGCCGTGTCGCACGTCCCTCTGGTGCGGGCCGTTCCCGGTGAGCGCCGCCGGATCGGGCCGCTCGACTGGCAGGTCCTCTGGCCGACGGGCGGTACGGGGGCGGGCGCGGTCGGGGCGGGTGGTCCATCGGCGGTCCCGGGGGCCGGGCCCGTACCGCAGGAGCCGAACGACGCCAGCGTCACCCTGTACGTCCGGACCGGCGGGCTGACCCTGTTGCTCCTGGGCGACCTCGAACCTCCCGCCCAGCAGGGGTTGTTGCGCAGCTTTCCTGCGCTGCCTCGGGTGGACGTCCTCAAGGTCGCCCATCACGGCTCCGCGCATCAGGACCCCGCTCTGCTGCGCAGCGCGCACCCGAGGCTGGCCCTGGTGAGCGTCGGCAGGGACAACCCGTACGGTCACCCGGCCCCGCGCACCGTCGACGCGCTCAGAGCAGGCGGTGCGGTGGTGCTGCGCACGGATACGGACGGCGCGATCGCCGTGACGGGCGCCGGGGCCGGGCTGAGGGCGGTGAACCGGTCGTGAGCCCCACTCAGGCGGCGGTCGCCTGTACGGCCGCGCGTACGGCTGCGCAGGCGGACAGTTGCCGCGGCTCAGTCCAGCCAGACCCCGTCGGCCATGAGGTCCCGCCCGGCCAGTTCGTTCTCCTCCCGCCACGCCTTGACCGCGTACGGGGTGAAACGGAGGTAGACCCACGTGGTGCGGCCCCGCAGATCCCAGTTCAGTTTTGTCGCGAAGGCGTCGCCCGATGTCACAGAGAGGTCCGCCCCCTCGACGACCTCGGCCGTCGCCTCGATGAGCACCACGTCACGTGTGTGACCGAGGCTGATCCTGGCCCGCCCGGCCGGAGTCACATTGGCCGCGGTGGGGTTGGTGCGCCGGGTGGCCATCAGCAGTGTTCCGGCGTCCCACACGAACGACAGCGGCACCAGACTCGGTTCCCCGTCGGCCGAAGCGGTCGCCACCCATGCGTCCTCGTCCTTCTCCAGACGGTCGAGTACATCCTGCTTGCGCTGCTCCCGGCTGCGCGCCGGCGCTGGATTCGTCATGCTCCGTACGCTAGCGCCATGACGGGAAAGGTTCACCGGCCGGCGATGCCAGCACGGGCGGGACGCGACAGACCGGTGACGCGCATGAGTGCAACGGCCAATTCGGACCTTCGGTAACACCTCTACTCAAGCCCCTGCGAGCCGCTCTGTTTGCCTCGAACGGCACAAGAGTGATCGAATACATGCTCGTCGGTGGGCCGCTGCTCCGACGAGGACGTCCAGCCGCCAGGCCCCAAGGTGAATCACCCCCGGGGGTTTGTGGAAGATGTTCGGCCGTTGGCTGGGAAACAAGGGAGCGGCGGGTGCCGCGCGCGGCAACGCCCTCTCCGGACTTGAGGTGCCGCGCACCGCCGGAGTGCTCAGTTGCCGAGTGCTCGACCCGGTCAACGAGAGAGTGCCGCAGGCCGAGTTCGTCGTCACGGACAGCGCGGGCCGCAAGGTCGTCGGCGGTGAGACGGACCCGTACGGCAGCGTCCTCGCCACGGTCCCGGCCGGCGAGTACCGACTGGCCGTCACGGCTGAGGGCTTCACCCCGTTCCACGGCGCGGCCGCGGTCGTCGAGGGCGGCCACGCGAGCCTCGGCGATGTGACCCTGCAACTGTCCACACCCCCGCAACTGCCCGACCCGGGGGAGTGGGAGGTCGAGCCGATGCACTCGCAGATCGGTTTCACGGCCCGGCACATCGGCATGGCGCGCATCCACGGCCGGTTCAACACCTTCGCCGGTGCCGTCCGGATCGCCGACCGCATGGAGGACTCGGCGATGCACGTGATCATCGACGCGGCGTCGATCGACACGAACGTCCAGATGCGTGACGACCACCTGCGCTCCAGCGACTTCCTCGATGTGGGCCGCTACCCGACGCTCGAGTTCTACAGCGACCGCTTCGTCCACCGCGGCGGTACCCGCTGGGGCGTGACCGGCGCGCTCACGCTGCACGGCGTCAGCCGCACGGTCACGCTCGACACCCAGTACCTCGGTCTGGGCAACGGCCTGGAAGGCGAGACCCGCGCCGCCTGCCGGGCCACCACGGAACTGCACCGCGAGGACTTCACTCTCACCTGGCAGACCATGCTGGCACGCGGTATCGCGGCCGTCGGCTCCAGCATCTCCATCGACATGGACATCCAGATCGTCCCCAAGAGCTGAGCCGAGGTTCCCGGTGCCTGTCTAAGGCGCTTCGAGCCAGCCCTCGTACTCGGCGGCGAACGCGTCCAGCACCGAGGCGTCCAGCCGTCGCGACGGGTCCTCCACGACCACCAGCCACTGGGCGTCCTCGGCATCGTCCTCACCGGCCAGCGCGTCGCGTACGAGTTGGGGCTCCTCGGCAACCCCGAAACGGTCGGCGAGCTCTCCGGCCACCTCCTCCGCGGCCTCGCGGTCGGGCAGCACCAGCACATGTCTCACATCGCTCACCTGCCCATTCTCCCGTACGGCGTACACCGCGCCGTCCGGTCGGCGCCGCCCCGCAGGGCGCCTAAGGGCTGTCCCGTAATCCCTGGCGGGCGCGCGACGACAGCTACGGCACCTCGCCGCGTTGTCGGAACATCCGCATACATCCAGTATGCGGACGTCCCTCCGCCTTGCGATGCACCGCATCTGACGCCGCGCGCTGATCCACCACGGATTGCGGGACAGCCCTTAGCGGCCGTTCATGTGCATGACGCTCTCGGGGGTATCGCGTACCGGCGACCACCGAAGGCGGCAGCGCGGTGTCCAGGCGTCACAGCTCGTCCGGGCCCAGTGCGAGTTCCGTGGCGGCGAGGTTCTCCTCCAGCGTCGTTCTGCGCTTCGTGCCGGGGATGGGCGTGATGTCGTCTCCCTTGTGCAGCAGCCAGGTGAGCGATACCTGCGCCGGAGTCGCATCGCGCCCACGGGCGACATCCCGGACCACGTCGGCAGCCGCGGAATCGATCCTGAAGTTGTCACCCTGGAATCGCGGATCATGTCTGCGGTAGTCGCCTCCCGGAGGTTCTTCCGCGCGGACCGCCGTGCCGGTCAGGAATCCGCGACCCAGTGGTGAAGACCCCGTGGCGAATAGGGGACAAGACCGATTCCCGGATCAGCGGAAGAATCTCCTGTTCCAGATGGCGTTCCCAGAGGAAGTATTCCGTCCGCAGAACTGCGACGCGACAGACGTCGTGACCCCGCCGGATGGTGCCCGGACCGGCCTCCGAGAGTCCGAAGTGCAGAACCTTTCCGGCTTCGATGAGTTCGCGCACCGTTCCCGCCACGTCCTCGATCGGCACCTCCAGGTCCACCCGGTGTTGATGCAGAACGTCGATCCGGTCCGTGCCCAGCCTCCTCAGGCTGGTGTCGACCGCTCGGCGGATGTGCTCGGACCGGCTGTTGAGCCCGCCGCGCCGGGTTCCCTCGTACTCCCAGCCGAGCTTCGTCGCGACGATCGCGCCGTCCCTGCGGCCCCGCAGCGCCCTTCCTAAGAGCGCCTCGTTGACGAACGGGCCGTAGGACTCCGCGGTGTCGAAGAAATTGCAGCCGAGTTCGAGAGCGCGATGGATTGTCCTGATGAATTCCTCGTCGCTCGGAGTCCCATGGGTTCGACTCATTCCCATGCAGCCCACCCGAGAGCGGAGACTTCCGGAACGCTCCCGCCGAGTCGACGGTACGGAATCACGGGCGATTTCACTGTCGGAACCTTTCCCCGTATGCGCTGGATCTCGTGAAGCGGCCGAGAGCGTAGCGGCGCGCCGAAGCTCCCGGCCTGCCGAGTGACGAAATCCAGGATCTACGGTCCTCGGTGGTCGGATGCCCGAAACGAGCGCGCCCGGCGTCCAGGCCCCCCGGCCTCCGAGCTCCCCAGGCGCACGCGGAAGGCAGCTGCCGAGCGGCACGGGTCGGGCAAGGGAGCCCGGTGGCTGTCAGTGGCCCGTGGGATGCTGGACGGCGATGGCCACCAGAAGGAATTCCACCGACGACCCGCTCGCCTCCGTCACGCTCGCCGTGGGACAGGAGGACCTGCTCCTCGACCGTGCCGTGCAACAGGTGGTGGCGGCGGCCCGTGCCTCCGATCCCGACACGGACGTCCGCGACCTCACCTCCGACCAGCTCCAGCCCGGCACCCTCGCCGAGCTGACGAGCCCGTCGCTCTTCGCCGAGCGCAAGGTGGTGATCGTGCGCAACGCGCAGGATCTCTCCGCCGACACGGTCAAGGACGTCAAGGTGTACCTGGGCGATCAGGTCGAGGAGATCACCCTCGTTCTGCTGCACGCCGGCGGCGCCAAGGGCAAGGGGCTGCTGGACGCGGCGCGCAAGGCCGGGGCACGGGAGGTCGCGTGCCCGAAGACGACCAAGCCGGCCGAGCGACTGTCGTTCGTACGGTCGGAGTTCCGGGCACTGGGGCGCTCGGCGACCCCCGAGGCGTGCCAGGCGCTGGTCGACTCCATCGGCAGCGATCTGCGGGAGCTGGCGAGCGCTGTCTCGCAGCTCGTCGCGGATGTCGAGGGCACGATCGACGAGGCGGTCGTGGCCCGTTACTACACGGGCCGTGCGGAGGCTTCGAGCTTCACGGTCGCCGACCGCGCGGTGGAGGGGCGGGCAGCGGAGGCGCTGGAGGCCTTGCGTTGGTCGCTGTCGACCGGGGTGGCGCCCGTGCTGATCACCAGTGCGCTGGCGCAGGGCGTACGCGCGATCGGCAAGCTGTCGTCGGCGCGCGGGGGACGGCCCGCGGACCTCGCGCGTGAGCTGGGCATGCCTCCGTGGAAGATCGACCGGGTGCGCCAGCAGATGCGCGGCTGGACGCCGGACGGTGTGGCGGTGGCGCTACGGGCGGTCGCGGACGCGGACGCGGGCGTCAAGGGGGGCGGAGATGATCCGGAGTACGCGTTGGAGAAGGCCGTGGTCGCGGTGGCGCGCGCGGCTCGGTCGGGGCGGTAGGTCGCGTTGTCGAACCGCCGTCGTCCGGCCGGAGGCCGGGCCGTGCGGTGTCCGGCGCGGAGGATCGCCCTCGTACTGGAGGCGGAGGATCGCCCTCGTACTGGACGTGCATGGACGAGTCCGGCAACGCGGCGAGCATGCGCTCCGGGCGTTGCACGGCGGACGGCGGACGGCGGTTCGACGACACGACCTGGTCCGGGCGGCTCCGTGGTCCGGGCGGCCCGGTGACGGCGGCGGCCGGGGGACGGGGCGCCGGGGCGGCGGCCGGGAGGTGAGGGCGCCCGGCGGCGTCAGCGGTTGTTCCGGCTGATCAGGGCTGGGACGGGCTGATGCGGTCGTCCGCGCTGATCAGGGTCGGACGGGGCTGATGCGGTCGTCCGCGCCGACCGGCACGGGCTGCCCGCCGCCCGGTGCCGTACGGGCGGACTCGGTGGTTCACTCCGCCCACTGATCCATGGCGGGCGGCTCGGACAGGAACCCCGCACGCCGAAGGCCCCGGCCTCGCTCTGGGGAGAGCGGAGATCGGGGCCTTCGGTTCACACTTTGGTGCGCCGCACCCGCGTGGCGAACGCAGGTTCGGTGTGCGGCGCGGGGGCCGGGCAGGGGCGGGAGAGAGGGCCCACTGGTCCGTTCCGGCGGTTACATCAGAAATGCTCAGCCCTGGAGGGAGGCAACCTTGGAGGCCAGCGCCGACTTCTTGTTGGCGGCGGCGTTCTTGTGGATGACACCCTTCGAGACGGCCTTGTCGAGCGCGCGGGAGGCGTCGCGAGCGGCCGTGGTGGCCTTCTCGACGTCACCGGCGACGGCAGCCTCACGGGCCTTGCGGATAGCGGTCTTGAGCGAGGACTTGACGGCCTTGTTGCGCAGGCGCGCCTTCTCGTTCGTCTTGTTCCGCTTGATCTGGGACTTGATGTTCGCCACGAAAGAGCCTTTTCAGGTTCGTTGGATCTTCGATGTGCGCCCCATGGCCCGAGAGGGTCGCGAGGCACAGCTGTCAACGGTACCAGCACCGCTCCGACCGGCCCAAACCGGTCTCCGCCCCACAACCATGGGACGATGGAGGCTACGTATCGATCCGACCGAACCGACATCGACCCGAGACACGGCGTTCGGCGTCTCAAGAATCAGGACCCTGCGTGCCCGCGACTCCTACCCACGTGCCCGAGCCGAGCCGTACCGACCCGGCGCTGATCCGCAACTTCTGCATCATCGCGCACATCGACCACGGCAAGTCGACCCTTGCCGACCGGATGCTTCAGCTGACGGGCGTGGTCGACCAGCGGCAGATGCGCGCCCAGTACCTCGACCGGATGGACATCGAGCGCGAGCGCGGCATCACCATCAAGTCCCAGGCGGTGCGTCTGCCCTGGGCGCCCGAAACGGGTGCGGACCAGGGCCGCACCCATGTCCTCAACATGATCGACACCCCGGGCCACGTGGACTTCACCTACGAGGTCTCCCGCTCGCTCGCCGCCTGCGAGGGCACGGTCCTGCTGGTCGACGCCGCGCAGGGCATCGAGGCCCAGACGCTGGCCAACCTCTACCTGGCGATGGAGAACGACCTCACCATCGTCCCGGTCCTCAACAAGATCGACCTGCCGGCCGCGCAGCCGGAGAAGTTCTCCGAGGAACTGGCCAACCTCATCGGCTGCCAGCCGGAGGACGTGCTCAAGGTCTCGGCGAAGACCGGCCTCGGTGTGGAGGCGCTGCTCGACCGCGTGGTCAAGGACGTCCCGGCCCCGGTCGGCAAGGCCGACGCCCCCGCCCGCGCGATGATCTTCGACTCGGTCTACGACTCGTACCGCGGTGTCGTCACGTACGTCCGTGTTGTCGACGGCCAGCTCAACAAGCGCGAGCGCATCAGGATGATGTCCACCGGCGCCACCCACGAGCTGCTGGAGATCGGGGTCTCCTCCCCGGAGATGACCCCGGCCGACGGCCTCGGCGTGGGCGAGGTGGGCTACATCATCACCGGGGTGAAGGACGTCCGGCAGTCCAAGGTCGGTGACACCATCACCTCCCTGAACAAGGGCGCGACCGAGGCGCTGGGCGGCTACAAGGACCCCAAGCCGATGGTGTTCTCGGGCCTGTACCCGCTGGACGGCTCGGACTACCCGGACCTGCGCGAGGCGCTCGACAAGCTCCAGCTCAACGACGCCGCCCTGGTGTACGAGCCGGAGACCTCCGCCGCGCTCGGCTTCGGCTTCCGTGTCGGCTTCCTCGGCCTGCTCCACCTCGACGTGATTCGCGAGCGGCTGGAGCGCGAGTTCGGTCTCGAACTCATCGCCACCGCCCCCAACGTGGTCTACCGCGTCGAGATGGAGGACGGCACCGAGCACACCGTCACCAACCCGAGCGAATTCCCCGAAGGCAAGATCGACAAGGTGCACGAGCCCGTCGTGCGCGCCACGGTCCTGGCCCCCAGCGAGTTCATCGGCGCGATCATGGAGCTCTGCCAGAACCGGCGCGGCACCCTCCTCGGCATGGACTACCTCTCCGAGGACCGGGTCGAGATCCGCTACACCCTGCCGCTCGCCGAGATCGTCTTCGACTTCTTCGACCAGCTGAAGTCCAAGACCCGGGGCTACGCCTCCCTCGACTACGAGCCCACCGGCGAGCAGTCCGCCCAGCTCGTCAAGGTCGACATCCTGCTGCACGGCGACAAGGTCGACGCGTTCTCCGCGGTCACGCACAAGGACAAGGCGTACGCGTACGGCGTGCGGCTCGTCGCCAAGCTGCGCGAGCTGATCCCGCGGCAGAACTTCGAGGTGCCGATCCAGGCCGCCATCGGCTCCCGGGTCATCGCCCGTGAGACGGTCCGCGCCATCCGCAAGGACGTCCTCGCCAAGTGCTACGGCGGTGACATCTCCCGTAAGCGGAAGCTGCTGGAGAAGCAGAAGGAAGGCAAGAAGCGGATGAAGATGGTCGGCAATGTGGAGGTGCCGCAGGAGGCCTTCATCGCCGTGCTGTCGACGGACGAGTCGGGCGGGGAGGGCAAGGGCAAGAAGTAGCGTCCACCGCGGGGCCGAGGAATCCCTTCCGTCCCGGCTCCGTCCCCCGCCCCTACCCGGTGGTAGCCCAACGGGCCCCTGTGTCGCACCGCGCCGCGACACGGGGGCCCGTTCGTTATGAAGCGGCGGCCCATTGCCCCTTACGCGGCGGACGCGGGCGCTCTACCCTGATCACGGCCTCGTAGTTACTCGCCAGTTAAACAAGCGGGATCGAGCACCGCAGGACCGAACACAGGCGTACAGCCGAACACACGGACGTACACAGGAACGCGCGCAGGAACCTCGTAGGAACACTCGTAGGAACAAGCAGCAACCAGCAGCCGGTCGTGAAGCACTGCCGCAGGCCCGGAGGATGTCGTGAGCGACACACAGACCTTGATCGAGAACCGACCGCCCTCCGTGGCGAACCTCTTCGTCGACCGCGTGGCGGCCACCCCGGACGAGGAGGCCTACCGCTACCCCGTCCCCGCGGCCACCGGCGAGGGGCCCGACGAGTGGAAGTCGCTGAGCTGGGGGCAGGCCGCCGAGCGGGTGTACGCCGTCGCGGCCGGGCTGATCGGTCTGGGCGTGCGGCCGGAGGAGCGCATCGCGCTCGCCGCCGGTACCCGGGTGGAATGGATCCTCGTCGACCTCGGTGTGATGTGCGCGGGCGCCGCCACCACCACGATCTACCCGTCGACCAACGCCGAGGAGTCGGCGTTCATCCTCTCCGACTCCGAGAGCCGGGTGCTGATCGCCGAGGACGCCGGCCAACTGGCCAAGGCCCGCGAGCGCCGCGCCGAGCTGCCGAACCTCGCCCATGTCGTCGTCATCGACCCCGAGGGCGCCGGACCCGCCGAGGGCGACCCGGAGGACTGGGTCCTGACCCTCGCCGACCTGGAGGCCCGCGGCGCCGAGCACCTGGCGAAGCACCCCGACGCGGTCAAGGAGCGGGTCGCCGCCATCACGGCCGACCAGCTCGCCACGCTGATCTACACCTCGGGCACCACCGGCCGCCCCAAGGGCGTGCGCCTGCCGCACGACAACTGGTCGTACATGGCCAAGGCCACCGTGGCGACCGGCATGATCACCAAGGACGACGTCCAGTACCTCTGGCTGCCGCTCGCGCACGTCTTCGGCAAGGTCCTCACCTCCGGCCAGATCGAGGTCGGTCACGTCACCGCCGTCGACGGCCGGGTCGACAAGATCATCGAGAATCTGCCGGTGGTCCAGCCGACGTACATGGCCGCCGTCCCCCGCATCTTCGAGAAGGTCTACAACGGTGTCGCCGCCAAGGCGCGAGCCGGTGGCGGGGCCAAGTACAAGATCTTCCAGTGGGCGGCCGGGGTCGCCCGCGAGTACGCGACGGTCTCGCAGGACAACTTCCGGCGCACCGGCACGGCCTCCGTCCCGTTTGCACTCGGTGCCAAGCACAAGGTCGCCGACGCCCTTGTCTTCGCCAAGATCCGGGAGGCCTTCGGCGGCCGGCTGCGTGCCTGTATCTCCGGCTCCGCGGCACTCGCCCCCGACATCGGCTACTTCTTCGCGGGCGCCGGGATCCACATCCTGGAGGGCTACGGCCTCACCGAGACCAGCGCCGCCTCCTTCGTCAACCCGGGCGAGGCCTACCGCACCGGCACCGTGGGCAAGCCGCTCCCCGGTACCGAGGTACGGATCGCCGACGACGGCGAGATCCTGCTGCGCGGCCCCGGCCTGATGGAGGGCTACCAGGGGCTGCCGGAGAAGACCGCCGAGGTGCTGGAGGCGGACGGCTGGTTCCACACCGGCGACATCGGAGAGCTGTCCGTGGACGGCTATCTGCGGATCACCGACCGCAAGAAGGACCTGATCAAGACGTCCGGCGGCAAGTACATCGCCCCGGCGGAGGTCGAGGGACAGTTCAAGGCGGTCTGCCCGTTCGTCTCCAACATCCTGGTGCACGGCGCGGACCGCAACTTCTGCACCGCCCTGATCGCGCTCGACGGGCCGACCATCCTCGGCTGGGCCGCCGAGAACGGCCTGGGCGGGAAGCCGTATGCCGAAGTGGTGGCCTCCGCACAGGTCGTCGAGCTGATCGCGGGCTACGTGAAGCGGCTCAACGAGGGACTGCAGCGCTGGCAGACAATCAAGAAGTTCCGGCTGCTGCCCCGTGATCTCGACATCGAGCACGGCGAACTGACGCCCAGTCTGAAGCTGAAGCGGCCGGTCGTGGAGCGTGAGTACAAGGACCTCATCGACGACATGTACGTGGGGGCCCGCGAGGCTTAAGGTCTTTCATCTGGATCAGGCCGGGCTCGCGTGCTCCGGCCTGATCCGAACGAGAGGCCCCGGTACGGGTCCTGGCTGACCGGTCGCACGGTGCGGCGGCCTCGGTTCCTCTCCGCTCACTTTCTCTGCTCACTTCGGCAACTCGTCGCTTATGGGCATGGTCCATCTGTCACTCTGTCGGTGTCGTCAGCGGCGCCCAGCGAGAACACACAGAACGAGAACAGACAGAGCGAGAACAGGTCAGGAGCCGCACCGTGGGGCCCATTCCCTTGCAGCGGGACATAGTTCAGCGTCCCGGTACCACCGCCGATCCTGCGGACGCACGACCGGTCGCCCGTACGTCCCTGCCCGGAAACCTCCTCGCACCCTCCGCCGGCCGCCGCTTCGTGCGGGCCGCTCTCACCGAGTGGACCGGGCTCGGACTGCCGGCGGCCGTGGGCTTCAGCGAGCGCCTGGCCGATGACGCGGAGGTCGTCGTCAGCGAACTCGTCACCAACGCGGTCGTACACGCCGGGACCAACGTCGAGCTGCTCTGCCGGCTGGAGGAGACCACCGAGGCCGAGGCGGCGGCCCTGGTACTGGAGGTCTCCGACCACCACCCGGCCCGCGCCGTGCGCAGCGAACGCAAGGAGGACGACGGCGGCACGACGGACGCGACGCAGGACGGGGCCCTCACCGTCTCCGACGGGCCCGCCGAGTACGGCCGCGGGCTCCAGCTCGTCGGCACCCTCGCCGAGCGCTGGGGCATCACCTACCGCACCGGCCTCAAGACCGTCTGGGCGCGCCTGCCCGTCGACGACTGGAACCCGTTCCCCGAATCGTCCACCGACCCGGGCTTCCAGCAGGGGCTGCGGGCCGCCGAACTGCTCGCCCCCACCGCCCGGCGGGCTTTGCGCGACAACGCGGACTGGGCCGGCCGCGGCGCGCTGTCGTTCCTGGCCGAGGCCTCGGACCTGCTCGCCGGCCAGCTCGACGAGGACATCGTGGCGGCGCTGGCCGGACAGTTACTCGTGCCCAGACTCGCCGACTGGTGCGCGGTCTGGTTGGAGCCCGAGAACGGCGGTCCCGCGGCCGTCCCCCGGCTCGCCAGCGTCTGGCACCGGGACGAGGCCGAGACCGGGCCGCTGCGTATGGCGCTGGAACAGGATCCGATCCGGCTGCCCGAACGGGTGGGCACCGGACCCGTCTCCATGCCCTGGCCCGGCGGCGAGGAGGACGGCGGGGAATCCGCGGGACGTGCCGGGTCCGCCCTCGCCTACCGGATCACATCGGGCGGCCGGACACTCGGCGCCGTGCTCCTGGGCCGGGAGGGGCTGGCACGCGTCCCCGACGAAGTGACCGCCCTGATCGAGGACTTCGTACGCCGCGTCGGCCTCGCCGTCGGCGCCGCCCGCGCCTACACCCGGCAGGCCACCATCAGCCGCATCCTGCAACGCGCGCTGCTGCCCGGCAAGGTCGCCGACATACCGGGCGTCACCAGCTCCCTGGTCTACGAACCCAGCGACGACGGGGTCGTCGGCGGTGACTTCTACGACATCTTCCCGTGCCCCGGCGACCGCTGGTGCTTCGTCCTCGGCGACGTCCAGGGCAGCGGCCCGGAAGCCGCCGTCGTCACCGGCCTCGCCCGCCCCTGGCTCCGGCTGCTGGCCCGTGAGGGGTTCGGCGTCGGCGAGGTGCTCGACCGGCTCAACCGGCTGCTCCTCGACGATGCGATGGAGGCCGCCGAGGCGGCCGCGCTGATGGTGGCCGCGGCGGGCGGCCAGCAGACGGCGGACACCGGGCAGTCCCGCTTTCTCTCCCTGCTGTACGGGGAACTCGTGCCGCTGCCCGACGGCGGCGTGCGCTGCACCCTGGCCAGCGCGGGCCACCCGCTGCCGTTGCTGCTGCGTCCCGACGGCGAGGTGCGCCCGGCCGCCGAGCCGCAGATGCTGCTCGGGATCTTCGACGACGTCGCCTACGAGAGCCAGAGCTTCGAGCTGGCGCCCGGCGACAGCCTGCTGTGTGTCACGGACGGCGTGACGGAGCGGCGCTCCGGGCCGCTCATGTTCGACGACGGGGACGGTCTGGCCCTTGCGCTCGCCGGCTGTGCCGGGCTGTCGGCGGACGGGATCGCGGACCGGATCAAGCGGGCCGTGCACGAATTCGCCGAGCGGCCGCCCGACGACGATCTGGCACTGCTGGTGCTCCAGGCGGGGTGAGGACGAGAACGAGGGGACGAGGGGGAGGACCAGGGGGGAGCGGGACGGGACGCGACGGTGCGGTCGCTGAGCGAGCCGTGCGGTCCGTGGGCGCCGTCGCTCGGTGTTCACGGGCGTGGCTCGGGGATTCCGGGCGGCGAGCGACAATGGGCGGTATGCCTTCCGTACTGCCCGATGGTGAACCCGTACCCGACGACGGGGCGCTGCCCCGCCATGCCCTGGAAGGCGCCGCCGACCGGCCGCTCGGCTTCTACCTGCACGTGCCCTACTGCGCGACCCGCTGCGGCTACTGCGACTTCAACACCTACACCGCCACCGAGCTGCGCGGCTCCGGCGGCGCCCTGGCCTCCCGGGACAACTACGCGGCCCATCTGATCGGCGAGGTCCGCCAGGCCCGCAAGGTCCTGGGCGACGATCCGCGTCCGGTCCGTACGGTCTTCGTCGGCGGCGGTACGCCGACCCTGCTGGCCGCCGCGGACCTGGTGCGGATGCTGGGGGCGATCCGCGAGGAGTTCGGGCTGGCGGACGACGCCGAGATCACCACCGAGGCCAATCCGGAGTCCGTCGGTCCGGCGTATCTGGCCGAGCTGCGGGACGGCGGCTTCAACCGGATCTCCTTCGGGATGCAGAGCGCGCGGCAGCATGTGCTGAAGATCCTGGACCGTACGCACACGCCGGGGCGGCCGGAGGCGTGCGTCGCCGAGGCGCGGGAGGCGGGCTTCGAGCACATCAACCTCGACCTGATCTACGGCACGCCCGGGGAGTCCGACGACGACTGGCGGGCCTCGCTGGACGCGGCGATCGGAGCGGGGCCGGACCATGTGTCGGCGTACGCGCTGATCGTCGAGGAGGGTACGCAGCTGGCCCGCCGGATCCGGCGCGGCGAGATCCCGATGACCGATGACGACGCCCACGCGGACCGGTACCTGATCGCGGACGAGGCGATGGCCGCGGCGGGCTTCTCCTGGTACGAGGTGTCGAACTGGGCCCGTACGCCCGAGGGGCGCTGCCTGCACAACGAGCTGTACTGGCGCGGCGCCGACTGGTGGGGCGCCGGTCCCGGGGCGCACAGCCATGTCGGCGGGGTGCGCTGGTGGAACGTCAAGCATCCGGGGGCGTACGCGCAGGCTCTGGCCGAGGGACGATCGCCCGGCGCCGGGCGCGAGATCCTCTCCGCGGAGGACCGGCGGGTCGAGCGGATCCTGCTGGAGCTGCGGCTCGTGGACGGCTGCCCGCTGTCGCTGCTGGCACCGGCGGGGCTGGCCGCGGCGGGACGGGCGGTGGAGGACGGGCTGCTGGAACGCGGGCCGTACGGGGAGGGGCGGGCGGTGCTGACCTTGCGCGGGCGGTTGCTGGCGGACGCGGTGGTGCGGGACCTGGTGGACTGAGGGGCGGGGCTGAGGGGCGGGGCTGAGGGGCGGGGCCCGGCCCCGCTCCCGCCCCGGACGCCGGAGAAGCTACGCGGGCGGCGCCGTCACGAAATCGATCAAATGCTCCACCGAGCCCAGCAGCTCCGGCTCCAGGTCCCGGTACGAGCGCACCGTGGAAAGGATCCCCTGCCAGGCCGCCCCCGTGTTCTCCGGCCAGCCCAGCGAGCGGCACACGCCCGTCTTCCAGTCCTGGCCGCGCGGCACCACCGGCCAGGCCGGAATGCCCACGGACGACGGCTTCACCGCCTCCCACACATCGATGTAGGGGTGGCCGACCACCAGCACGTTCGCGTCCGAGACCTGGTCCGCGATCCGGGACTCCTTGGAGCCGGGGACCAGGTGGTCGACCAGGACGCCGAGCCTGGCATCCGGGCCGGGGGAGAACTCGCGCACGATCGCCGGGAGGTCGTCGATGCCCTCCAGGTACTCGACGACCACGCCCTCGATCCGCAGGTCGTCACCCCAGACCCGCTCGACCAGCTCCGCGTCGTGGCGGCCCTCCACATAGATGCGGCCCGCCCGCGCCACCCGGGCGCGGGCCCCGGGGACCGCGACCGAACCCGAGGCCGTACGCGTGGGGCGCACGGGACCGGCGGCCGACGGGCGCACCAGCGTGACCACCCGGCCCTCCAGCAGGAAGCCGCGGGGTTCCATCGGGAACACCCGGTGCTTGCCGAAACGGTCCTCCAGGGTCACGGTCGGCCCCTGGGCGGTCTTCTCACAGCGGATCACCGCACCGCAGAATCCGGTGGAGACCTCCTCCACGACCAGATCGGGCTCGGCGGGGACCTCGGGAACGGGGACGGACCTCTTCCACGGCGGGGTCAGGTCCGGCTGGTAGCTGCGCATCGGATGACGATAGGACGACAGCACCTCACGACACGCCGAAGAGGGCGGCCAGCCGGTCGCGCTGGGCCCTGACGAACGCCGCGTCCACCACCGCCCCGTGCCCCGGGACGTACACCGCGTCCTCGCCGCCGAGCCCCAGCAGCCGGTCCAGCGCGGCCGGCCAGCGGGACGGCAGCGCGTCCCGGCCCGCCTGCGGTTCGCCGGACTCCTCGACCAGGTCGCCGCAGAGCACCACCGTCGGGGAGCCGGGGACGAGCGCCACCAGGTCGTGGCCGCTGTGGGCGGGGCCCACATTCGCCAGCAGCACCTGACGGCCGCCGCCCAGATCGAGGGTCCACTCGCCGCACACCTCGTGGTGCGGCGCCACCAGCACACCGGTGGCCTCCACCGCGTCGCGCTCGGACACCCCGTGGCGCACCGCGTCGGCGCACAGCTCGTCCGCCCCGCGCTTCAGCAGCCCGGTCATGCCGACCGCTCCGTACACCTGGGTGCCGGAGAACGCCGCGGTGCCCAGCACATGGTCGAAGTGGGGGTGGCTGAGTGCGATATGCGTCACCCTCCGGCCGAGCAGGGCCTGTGCCTGGGCCCGCACTTCCGCCCCCTCGCGGAGCGTCGATCCGGTGTCGTAGAGCAGCGCGCCGTCCGTTCCGGCCACCAGCGCGACCGTCGCATCCCACCCGGGAAGCCGCCGCCGGCCCACTCCGTGACCGAGTCGCTCCCAGCCGAACTCTTCCCAAGACGCGTTCATACCGCGACGCTATCCGCAGAAGACCTGCACGGTCTCGCGGCAGCGTGGCCGGTTGCCCTTGCTAGGCCCCCACTCGGCCGCCGTACACTGGCCGGGGGATTACTGGCACTCACGTCGACAGAGTGCCAGGAAGATTCCTGGGAAAGAAAACAGGAACGGCCCGAGAACCACCGAGGACAGCTGGAGGTGTGCGCGATGCTCAGCGAACGCAGACTCGAAGTGCTGCGCGCCATCGTCCAGGACTATGTCGGCACCGAGGAGCCCGTCGGCTCCAAGGCGCTCACCGAACGGCACAAGCTGGGGGTCTCCCCGGCCACTGTCCGCAACGACATGGCGGTGCTGGAGGACGAGGGTTTCATCGCCCAACCCCACACCAGCGCGGGACGCATCCCGACGGACAAGGGCTACCGGCTCTTCGTCGACAAGCTCGCGGGCGTCAAGCCCCTCTCGTCGCCGGAACGTCGCGCCATTCACAATTTCCTCGACGGCGCGGTCGACCTCGACGACGTCGTGGGCCGCACCGTTCGACTGCTCGCGCAGCTGACCCGGCAGGTCGCCATCGTGCAGTACCCCTCGCTGACCCGGTCCACGGTGCGGCATGTGGAACTGCTCTCGCTGGCATCCGCCCGGCTGATGCTCGTGCTGATCACGGACACCGGCCGGGTCGAACAGCGCATGATCGACTGCCCCGCTCCGTTCGGTGAGACCTCTCTCGCCGATCTGCGGGCCCGGCTCAACAGCCGGGTCGTCGGACGCCGTTTCACGGACGTCCCGCAGCTGGTGCAGGACCTGCCGGAATCCTTCGAGAGCGAGGACCGGGGAACCGTGTCCACCGTGCTCTCCACCCTGCTCGAAACCCTCGTCGAGGAGACGGAGGAGCGGCTGATGATCGGCGGCACCTCCAACCTCACCCGGTTCGGGCACGACTTCCCCGTGATGATCCGGCCGGTGCTGGAGGCATTGGAGGAGCAGGTCGTGCTGCTGAAGCTGCTCGGCGAGGCCAAGGACTCGGGCATGACCGTACGAATCGGGCACGAGAACGCCCACGAGGGGCTCAACTCCACGTCCGTCGTCGCGGTCGGCTACGGTTCGGGCGACGAGGCAGTCGCCAAACTCGGCGTGGTCGGACCGACCCGCATGGACTACCCCGGAACGATGGGAGCGGTACGCGCAGTGGCACGTTACGTCGGACAGATCCTGGCGGAGTCGTAAGTGGCCACGGACTACTACGCCGTACTCGGCGTGCGCCGCGACGCATCTCAGGACGAGATCAAGAAGGCATTCCGGCGGCTCGCCCGTGAGCTGCATCCGGATGTGAACCCCGATCCGAAGACCCAGGAGCGGTTCAAGGAGATCAACGCCGCCTACGAGGTGCTGTCGGACCCGCAGAAGAAGCAGGTCTACGACCTCGGTGGCGATCCGCTGTCCGCCTCCGGCGGCGGTGGCGCGGGCGGCTTCGGACAGGGCGGCTTCGGCAACTTCTCCGACATCATGGACGCGTTCTTCGGTACGTCGTCGCAGCGCGGGCCCCGTTCGCGCACCCGGCGCGGCCAGGACGCGATGATCCGGCTGGAGATCGATCTCGCGGAGGCCGCGTTCGGCACCACCAAGGACATCCAGGTCGACACGGCCGTCGTCTGCGCGACCTGCAACGGCGAGGGCGCCGCGCCCGGCACCTCCGCGCAGACCTGTGACATGTGCCGCGGTCGCGGTGAGGTCTCCCAGGTCACCCGGTCCTTCCTGGGCCAGGTCATGACCTCGCGGCCGTGCCCGCAGTGCCAGGGCTTCGGCACCGTCGTGCCGACCCCCTGCCCGGAGTGCGCCGGTGACGGCCGCATCCGCTCGCGGCGCACGCTCACCGTGAAGATCCCCGCCGGTGTCGACAACGGCACCCGCATCCAGCTCGCGGGCGAGGGCGAGGTCGGCCCCGGCGGCGGCCCGGCCGGCGATCTGTACGTGGAGATCCACGAGCTGCCGCATTTGGTGTTCCAGCGCCGCGGCGACGATCTGCACTGCACGGTCACCATCCCCATGACGGCGGGCGCGCTCGGCACCAAGGTGCCGCTGGAGACGCTCGACGGCCTGGAGGAGGTCGACATCAGGCCCGGCACCCAGTCCGGTCAGTCCGTCCCGTTGCACGGACGCGGCATCACGCATCTGCGGGGCGGCGGGCGCGGCGATCTGATCGTGCACGTCGAGGTGATGACCCCGACGAAGCTGGACCCGGAGCAGGAGCGACTGCTGCGGGACCTGTCGAAGCTGCGCGGCGAGGAGCGGCCCACCGGCCAGTTCCAGCCCGGACAGCAGGGGCTCTTCTCCCGGCTGAAGGACGCCTTCAACGGCCGCTGACGGTCCCCGCACACCGTTCCTGACCGCCGGACGGGCTCGCTCGCCGAGCCCGTCCGGCGTTTAAGGGCAAAATGGACCGCAGGCCGCGCACGCCGAGGCGTGCTTGACGTGACACGATGCGGTCATGTCATCCGTGTTGACCGATCTCTGCCGGTATCCGATCGTGCAGGCCCCGATGGCGGGTGGCGCGTCCTGTCCCCAGCTCGTCGCCGCCGTCGCCGAAGCGGGCGGGCTGGGTTTCCTCGCCGCCGGGTACAAGACCGCGGACGGCATGTACAACGAGATCAAACAGCTGCGCGGGCTGACCGGTCAGCCCTTCGGCGTCAATCTCTTCATGCCGCAGCCGGGGCTCGCCGACCCGAGCGCCGTCGAGGTGTACCGGCACCAGCTCGCCGGTGAGGCCGCCTGGTACGAGACTCCGCTCGGTGAACCGGACTCCGGCGGCGACGACGGCTACGAGGCGAAACTCGCCATCCTCCTGGAGGACCCGGTCCCGGCCGTCTCGTTCACCTTCGGCTGCCCGACCCGCGACACCCTCGACGCGTTCGCCGGAGTCGGCACGTACACGGTGGTGACGGTCACCACGCCCGAGGAGGCCCAGACCGCGCAGTGGGCGGGCGCCGACGCGGTCTGCGTCCAGGGCATGGAGGCGGGCGGCCACCAGTCCACCCACTGGGACGATCCGCAGACCGACGGCACCGGGATAGGACTGCTCTCCCTGGTGGCCCAGGTCCGTGAGACGGTACAGGTACCGGTCATCGCCACGGGCGGGCTGATGCGCGGATCCCAGATCGCCGCGGTGCTCGCCGCGGGCGCGGAGGCGGCGCAGCTCGGCACGGCCTTCCTCGTCTGCCCCGAGTCCGGGGCGCATCTGCTGCACAAGCAGGCGCTGACCAACCCGCTGTTCGTACGGACCGACCTGACCCGGGCGTTCTCCGGACGCCCGGCCCGGGGCCTGGTCAACCGCTTCATGCGTGAGCACGGCCCGTACGCCCCGGCCGCCTACCCGCAGGTCCACTATCTGACCGCCGGGCTGCGCCAGGCGGCGGCCAGGGCCGGGGACGCCCAGGGCATGGCGCTGTGGGCGGGGCAGGGGCACCGGATGGCACGCGAGCTGCCCGCCGGCCGGCTGGTCGGCCTGCTCGCCGAAGAACTGGACGCCGCACGGACGGCAGTGAGCACAGGGAGTACGCAGTGACCGCACCGGTCTTCGTCGTCGAAAAGGTTCCCGACGGGCCCGAGTTCGTCCTGGAAGGAGCCGAGGGGCGCCACGCCGTCTCGGTGAAGCGGCTGCGCGCGGGTGAGGACGTCGTGCTGACGGACGGCCACGGCCGTTGGACGGAAGGTGTCGTCCGGGCCGCCGAGGGAAAGGACCGGCTCATGGTCACCGACCTGGTGGCCGTCCACGAGGAGCCCCGGCCCACCCCCCGTATCACCGTCGTCCAGGCCCTGCCCAAGGGCGACCGCGGCGAGGTCGCCGTCGAGACGATGACGGAGACCGGTGTCGACGCGATCGTGCCCTGGCAGGCGTCGCGCTGCATCACGCAGTGGAAGGGCGACCGCGGCCTCAAGTCCCTGGCGAAATGGCGCAACACCGCCCGGGAGGCGGGCAAGCAGTCGCGCCGGGTCCGCTTCCCGGAGGTCGCGGACGCGCTGACGACCAAACAGGTCGCCGCGCTTCTGGCCACGGCGGACCTCGCCGCCGTCCTGCACGAGGAGCGGGGGTACGACAGCGAGCCGCTGGCCGCCGCCCAACTCCCCACCCAGGGCGAGATCGTGCTGGTCGTCGGCCCCGAGGGCGGGGTGTCGCCGGACGAACTGGAGGCCTTCGCCGCGGCGGGCGCCCGGATCTGCCGGCTCGGAACGAGCGTCCTGCGCACCTCGACGGCCGGCACGGCGGCGACGGCGCTGCTGCTGGGGCGCACCGGCCGCTGGTCGTGAGACCGCCCCGTCCGAGCCCCCTTCCGTGCGCCGGAGCCACCCCCGGTGTGGCCGTAAGCCGTCTACCGCCCCGAGGGGGGACGGTGGGAAGCTGCCCGTATGGGGACATCAAGGGCATGGGGTCAGGGAAGTATCCGTCGCTTTCTGGCCGCGTCCGCACTCGCGGGCGCGGCGGTCGCAGGTGTCGCGGCCTGTGAACCCGCGGGCGGCCTGAACTCCGCATCCATCGCCGTGACCACCGACCGGACCGGCACCGGCGCCCTGGAGCGCAACGGGGTCGATGTCCAGTGGTTGAGCTGCACGGCCGACGTCGTGGGGGACCGGTTCGGGGGCGCGTCGCCCTCCGCCTCCGCGCGCCGGATCGCGGACGTCGACTGCACTGGGAGGACCGGAAAGGGCAAGGCCATCACGATCGCCGGACAGGTGACCCAGGCGCTCGACGGGCGGTGCGTGCGCGGGGACCTGACCGGGAAGGCCGATGGGAAGGTCGTCTTCCGGGCAGATGTGCTCGGCAACTGCAACGCCGCCCCGTCGACCGGTGCCGTGATTCCGGCCCTCGGCAGCGGCAACGGCGGCGCCCGGCCGACGGTCACCGTGACGGTCACGGTGACCGAAACGCCCTGGGGCAAGTGATCGCGTCCGCCGTCCGGCCGCCCGGCGGACTCCGGCCAACTCGGTTCCGCGGAGCACGCCCGCGGCCTAGGGTGATCGGTGTGACGCAGCCTGCCTACCTCCGATACCCCCATGTCCAGGGCGATTTGATCGCCTTCACCGCCGAGGACGATGTCTGGCTGGCGCCGCTGGACGGCGGCCGAGCCTGGCGTGCCAGCGCCGACAACCGACCGGTCACCAACCCGCGGATATCTCCCGACGGAACCCGGGTCGCCTGGACGTCCACCCGGGACGGGGCCCCGGAGGTACACATCGCGCCGGTCGACGGCGGCCCCTCCGAGCGGCTCACGTACTGGGGCGACGGCCGGACCTCCGTCCGCGGCTGGACACCCGAGGGCGACGTACTGGTCATCAGCGCCCAGGGGCAGGCGTCGATGCGGCGCAGCTGGGCCAGGGCCGTCCCGGTCGACGGCGGTCCCGCGCGGACCCTGCCGTACGGGCCGGTCGGCTCCCTCGCGTACGGGCCCGGCGGACGGATCCTGCTGCTCTCGGCCACGATGGGGCGCGAGGCCGCCACCTGGAAGCGCTACCGGGGCGGCACCGCGGGCAAGTTGTGGATCGCGGAAGAGGGCGCGAGCGACGGCCCGGCGGAGTTCGTACGGCTGCACGAGGACCTCGACGGGAACATCGAATCCCCGATGTGGGTGGGCGGCGGGGCCTCCTCCGCCCGACCGGAGTCGCGCACGCCGGAACGGGTCGCGTTCCTCTCCGACCACGAAGGGGTCGGCGCGGTCTACTCCTCGCTCCCCGACGGTTCGGACCTGCGCCGCCACACCGGCGTCGAAGGCTTCTACGCCCGTCACGCGACCACCGACGGCACCCGCGTCTGCTACGCCTCGGCCGGTGAACTCTGGCTGCTGGACGACCTCGAAGGAGCCGGACCCCGCCGCCTCGACATCCGGCTCGGCGGCCAGCGCGCCGACCTCCAGCCGCACTCCGTGCACGCGGGCAGCCACCTCGACTCCGCGTCCCCGGACCGTACGGGACGCGGCAGCGCCGTCGGGACGCGCGGTGCCGTCCACTGGGTCACCCACCGCGAGGGCCCGGCCCGCGCACTCGCCGTCGAACCGGGGGTACGGGCCAGGATGCCCCGCGCCTTCCAGGCGGACGGCGACCAGCACGCCGTCTGGGTCACCGACGCCGAGGGGGACGACGCCCTGGAGTGCGCACCCGCCACCGGCACCGCACCGGGCGCCGTACCGCGTCGCCTCGCCGCGGGCCGTATCGGCAGGGTCCTCGACCTCGCCGCGGCCCCGGACGGCAGCCGGTTCGCCGTCGCCGCGCACGACGGACGGGTACTGATCGTCGAGCGGGAGAGCGGCGAGGTCCACGAGGTGGACCGCAGCGAGCACGGCGACGTCTCCGGTCTCGTCTTCTCGCCCGACTCCTCCTGGCTCGCCTGGTCGCACCCCGGACCCGAACCGCTCAGGCAGCTCAAGCTCGCGCACCTCGCGGATCTGTCCGTCGCCGAGGCCACCCCGCTGCGTTTCCGGGACTTCGCCCCCGCGTTCACCACCGACGGCAAGCACCTCGCGTTCCTCTCCGAGCGGTCCTTCGACCCGGTCTACGACGCCCACGTCTTCGACCTGGCGTTCATCGGCTCCTGCCGTCCGCATCTGCTGACGCTCGCCGCCACCACGCCCTCTCCGTTCGGGCCGCAGCGCCACGGCCGCCCGACCGAGAAGGAGAAGAGCGGCGACGGCGAGGACAACCCGACCGCGCTGCCCGTCACCCGGATCGACCTCGAAGGACTCGCCGACCGGATCGTGCCGCTGCCCGTCGAGGCCGCCAGCTACTCCACGCTCAGGGCCGCCAGGGACGGCCTGCTGTGGCTGAGCCACCCGGTGACCGGGGTACTCGGTACGAGCGGCGCCACGCCCGACTCCCGCCGCCCCGAGACGGTCCTCGAACGGTACGACCTGGAGAAGCTGCGCTGCGAGGAACTCGCCTCGGACGTCGGCGGTTTCGCGGTCAGCGGCGACGGCAAGCGGATCGTCCTGCGGACCCGGGGCAAGCTGCGGGTCGCACCGTCCGACAGTCGCGTACCGGCCGGTGACGACGACCACGACGGCGACAGCAGTGTCACCGTCGACCTCTCCCGGATCCGCCGGATCCTCGACCCGGCCGCCGAGTGGCGCCAGATGTACGACGAGGCCGGGCGCATCATGCGGGACAACTTCTGGCGTCCCGACATGGGCGGGATCGACTGGGACGGAGTCCTGGACCGCTACCGCCCGGTGCTGGAGCGCGTCGCCACCCACGACGACCTGGTGGACCTGCTGTGGGAGGTGCAGGGAGAGCTCGGCACCTCGCACGCCTATGTGACGCCGCCCGGCGGATGGCGCGACGAATCGACCCGGCAGGGACAGCTCGGCGCGGACATCTCCCGTACGGACGAGGGCAGTTGGCGCATCGACCGCATCCTGCCCTCCGAGACCTCCGACCCGGCGGCCCGGTCGCCGCTGGCCGCACCCGGGGTGGCGATGCGCGTCGGGGACGCGATTCTCGCCGTCGACGGGCAGCCGGTCGACCCGGTGACCGGACCCGGGCCGCTGCTCACCGGCTCGGCCGGCAAGCCGGTCGAGCTGACCGTTTCGCCGGTGGACGGCGGCGGCCCGCGCCATGTCGTCGTCGTACCGGTCGGCGACGAGGAGGCGCTGCGCTACCACGCGTGGGTCGCCGACCGGCGGGCCTACGTCCACGAGCACTCCGGCGGACGCCTCGGCTACCTCCACGTGCCCGACATGGTCGGCTCCGGCTGGGCCCAGCTCCACCGCGATCTGCGCCTCGAAGTGGCCCGCGAGGGGCTGGTCGTGGACGTCCGCGAGAACCGCGGCGGCCACACCTCGCAGCTGATCGTGGAGAAGCTCGCCCGGCGCATCGTCGGCTGGGACATGCCGCGCGGGATGCGGCCGTACAGCTACCCGGAGGACGCGCCGCGCGGCCCCGTGGTGGCCGTCGCCGACGAGTTCTCCGGCTCGGACGGTGACATCGTGAACGCCGCGATCAAGGCCCTGCGCATCGGGCCGGTGGTCGGTACGCGGACCTGGGGCGGCGTGGTCGGCATCGACAGCCGCTACAAGCTCGTCGACGGGACGTCGGTCACTCAGCCCAAGTACGCGTTCTGGTTCGAGGGTTACGGCTGGGGCGTGGAGAACCACGGGGTCGATCCCGATGTCGAGGTCGTGGTCAGGCCCCAGGACCATGCGGCGGGCCGCGATCCGCAGCTGGACGAGGCGATCCGGATCGCGCTGGCGTCGCTGGCACAGACGCCGGCGAAGCGGGCGCCGGAGCCGCCGGGGATGTAGGGGGCGGACGCGGGAGGGGGGCGGGTGCGCCGGCGGAGGGCCGGCTCCCCGCCCGCCCCTACCCGGGACGGGGGACGAGCCCGCCGCCGGCGCCCCGATACCATGCCGTACAACGATCACCACCGACCGAGGAGCCGACCCCATGGCGGGAGAACCGCAGCCCGACTGCCTGTTCTGCAAGATCGTCTCGGGTGACATCCCGGCGACCATCGTCCGGGAGACCGACACCACCGTCGCCTTCCGGGACATAAACCCGCAGGCTCCCACCCACGTGCTCGTCATCCCCCGCGTCCACCACCCCGACGCCGCCGCCCTCGCGGCGGCCGAGCCGGGAATCGCCGCCGACATACTGCGCGAGGCCGGACACGTGGCCGCCGACGAGAAGATCGTGGACACCGGCTACCGGGTCGTCTTCAACACCGGCTCCGGCGCCGGCCAGACCGTCTTCCACGCGCACGCCCACGTCCTGGGCGGCCGTGGACTGCAGTGGCCCCCCGGCTAGAACGGCCGATCGCACACCGTGTCCGTACGCGAACTCGTGGTCCTCGGCACCGCCAGCCAGGTCCCGACCAGGCACCGCAACCACAACGGCTATCTGCTGCGCTGGGACGGCGAGGGCATCCTCTTCGACCCGGGTGAGGGGACCCAGCGCCAGATGCTGCGGGCCGGTGTCGCCGCGCACGACATCGACCGGATCTGCGTCACGCACTTCCACGGCGACCACTCGCTCGGCCTGGCCGGGGTGATCCAGCGGATCAACCTCGACCAGGTCCCGCACCCGGTCACCGCGCACTACCCGGCGAGCGGACAGCACTTCTTCGAGCGGCTGCGGTACGCGACCGCCTACCGCGAGTCCGTCGAGCTGACCGAGGCCCCGGTCGCGACCGACGGGGTGCTCGCGGCCACGGACGCGTACACGCTCAGCGGCCACCGGCTCTCGCACCCCGTCGAGTCGTACGGCTACCGGCTGGTCGAACCCGACGGGCGCCGCATGCTGCCCGCCAAGCTCGCCGAGCACGGCATCAAGGGGCCCGATGTCGGCCGGATCCAGCGCGAGGGCTCCCTCGGGGGCGTCACGCTCGACGACGTCTCCGAGCGCAGGCGCGGCCAGCGGTTCGCGTTCATCATGGACACGAGGCTCTGCGACGGCGTGCACGTGCTCGCCGAGGGATGCGACCTGCTGGTCATCGAGTCGACCTTCCTCGACGAGGACGAACGACTCGCCACCGACCACGGCCATCTCACCGCCGGCCAGGCGGGCCGGGTGGCCCGGGACGCGGGCGTACGGCACCTGGTGCTGACCCATTTCTCGCAGCGCTACGACGACCCGGCCGTCTTCGAGGCCCAGGCCCGTGCCGCGGGGTTCGAGGGCGAACTGACCGTCGCCCGCGACCTCGGCCGGGTTCCCGTGCCCACCCGACACCTCTGACCAGGGCATCCACCCCGGCACCTCTGACCAGGGCCTCCACCCCGGTATCCCTGAAGAGGGCGGCCATCCCGTCACCTCCGAACACGGGTGCCCACCCGGCGCCCTTGAACACATCAGCACCACCCCTTGTGAGCGTGAAAGACCGTGCATCTCCCCAAAGCCGAACTCCACCTCCACATCGAAGGCACCCTCGAACCCGAGCTGGCCTTCGCGCTCGCCGAACGCAACGGCGTGACGCTGCCGTACGCGGACACCGAAGAGCTGCGCACCGCCTACCTCTTCGACGATCTGCAGACCTTCCTCGATCTGTACTACGCCCTGATGGCGGTGCTCCAAACCGAGGAGGACTTCGAGCAGCTCGCCGACGCGTACCTCACCCGCGCCGCGGCCCAGGGCGTCCGGCACGCGGAGATCTTCTTCGACCCGCAGGCGCACACCGCCCGCGGCGTCCCGATCGGCACCGTCGTCGAAGGGCTCGGCCGGGCGCTGGACCGCAGCGAGGAGAAGCACGGCATCTCCACCCAGCTGATCATGTGCTTCCTGCGCGACCAGTCCGCCGAGTCGGCGCTGGAGACCCTGGAGGCCGCGAAGCCGTATCTGCACCGGATCAGCGCGGTCGGCCTGGACTCGGCGGAGGTCGGGCATCCGCCCGTGAAGTTCCGCGAGGTGTACGAGGCGGCCGGGGCGCTCGGGCTGCGCAAGGTCGCCCACGCCGGTGAGGAAGGCCCGCCCGCGTACATCCGCGAGGCCCTGGACACGCTCGGGGTCGAGCGCATCGACCACGGGCTGCGCTGCATGGAGGACGCGGACCTGGTGAGGCGGCTCGTCGCCGACCGGGTGCCGCTCACCCTGTGCCCGCTGTCCAACGTACGGCTGCGCGCCGTCGACACCCTGGAGGACCACCCGCTGCGGGCCATGCTGGACGCCGGGCTGCTCTGCACGGTGAACTCCGACGACCCCGCCTACTTCGGCGGGTACGTCGGGGACACCTTCCGCGCCGTCCACGAGGCGCTCGGTCTGGACCACGAGCAGCTGCGCACGCTGGCCCGCAACTCCTTCGAGGCGGCCTTCCTCGACCACGACGAGGAGCGCAGGGCGCGCTATCTCTCCGAGGTCGAGGCGTACGCGTTCGACTGACCGGCCTCGCCGGACGGGCCGGCCGTCCGGAACGCGTTCCTGGCCGGGCGCCTGCGGCGCAGCGCGGGCAGGCTGATCTCCGTGACGGCCTGCTCGGGCGCGCCCAGCTTGGGCACGGCGCCGGGCACCGCTCCGGAGGTGACGGCGAGCAGCGCGGCGGGGGCACCGCCCCTGCGCCGCACCGATCCCGGCACCAGCGGCCGGCCACCGGTGTGCAGGGCGACGGCTGTGACCGGGGCGGCGACCAGGAGCGTGACGGCGCCGAGGATCAGACCCATGACCGGGTAGCCGGCCTGCTCGGACAGCACACTGCCCAGGACCGGTCCGCAGGCAACCCCGACGGATGAGGCCGAACCCGCGAGGACCGCCCAGCGGCCGCGCACGTCCAGGGAAGCGGCCAGCCCGATCAGATACGACAGGACCACCGGGTAGACCGTGTTCCAGAGGATCTCGCCGGTCGCGAACGAGCCGAGGCTCCCGGCCGACGAGCTGAGCACGATGCTCGCCGCGATGATCACGGTGCCCAGGCCGATCGGCACCGCCCGGCCGAGCCGGGCGCCCAGCACCCCGGCGCCCATCACACCGAGCAGACCCGCACCGAGCGCGGCGGCGAACACCGCGCCGATGGTGACCTCGGAGAGGCCGGCCTGGACCGCGCCGATCCGGCTGCTGACGCCCCACAGCGCGTTCTGCGCCATGGACCAGACGAGCATGCCGCCCGCCAGCACCAGACCGGAGCGCCGGTGCGGCAGCCGGCCGACGACGGGGGCCGCGGGACCGCTGGGCGCGGGGCCGCCGAGCCGTGCGGTGGCGGGCCAGACGAGCAGGGCGACCAGGGCGATTGAGGCGAACGGCAGCCGGTGTCCGCCGCCGAGGTGCGGAATCGTCAGATAGAGGGCGCCCGCCGTCGCGGAGACGCTGAGCAGACCGAGCGACGAGGTCCGGTGCGGATCGCGCTGGGCCGCGATGCCCGCCGCGGCCACGGCGGTGGCCGTACCCGAGCCGAAGCCGCCGATCATCGCGCCCACGACCACCAGCGGCACGGAGCCCGCCAGCGCGGCGCAGCCGTACCCCGCCATGGCCAGCATCAGCCCGATCCGCGCCGGGCGCCGCGGCCCGTACGTCTCGACCCGGCCCGCCAGCGTGAATCCGGCTGTCGCGGAGCTCAGCAGCAGGGCGCTGCCCACCAGACCGGCCTGGGCGGTACTGAGGCCCAGATGGACGGAGAGCCGCCCGACGATGGTGGGGAGCAGATAGGCGGCGAGGTAACCGGCGGTGAACACGGCGACCAGGGGCCACGCGGCGCGAGGGCGCGAGGACATGGGCGTTCCTGAAGACATGCCGAAGGAGGCAGAGAAGGCAGGGGAGGGCAATGCGGGACATACGGGGGAGACGGTGCACACGTCGGCAAGTGCCGCCAACGGGGCTCGCGGGCCAATTTGTATCAACTGCGTCCAGCCGACCGAAAGCCGCCCCGGCGTGATCTGGATCACATAGGCGTTTGCGTCTCGGATGTCCGGGTAGTCGCCCTCATTTATGCAGGTCAGCGCCCTTGGGTGCGGAGCCGGCGCGAGCCCCGGTGAAGGGGCGGCGCGGACCCTCCGGTTACGGGAGTGGATCGGGCACACTGGCCGCATCTGCCACGACCGGGGAGCGCAAGGTGAGCACGGACATTCCAGCCATCGACCCACTGGACGGGCTGCGTGCCCCGCAGGACCCGGACTGCGACGTCTTCCTCACCGGCACGGTCTTCCTCGACATCATCTTCACCGGCCTGGACAGCGCCCCGGTGCGCGGCACCGAGTCCTGGGCACGCGGCATGGGCTCCAGCCCCGGCGGGGTCGCCAACATGGCCACCGCGCTGGCCCGGCTGGGCCTGCACACCTCACTGGCCGCGGCGTTCGGCGACGACCACTACGGGGAGTACTGCTGGGATGCCCTGGAGCAGGGCGAGGGCATCGACCTGTCCATGTCGCACACCGTCCCCGGCTGGCACTCGCCGGTGACCGTCTCCATGGCGTACGAGGGCGAACGGACGATGGTCTCGCACGGCCACGAGGCCCCGGGCCCGGAAGGAACCCCCGGCGCCGTGCTCCCCGCGGAGGAGTCCGTCTTCCCGCGCTGTCCGCCCCGCGCGCGGGCCGCGATCGCCTCGCTCGTCCCCGGGCGCAGGGAGCCCTGGGTCGCCAAGGCCGCCGGGAACGGCGCCCGGATCTTCGCCGACGTCGGCTGGGACGAGACCGGGCGCTGGGACCTGGACGCCCTGGCCGACCTGGAACACTGCGAGGCGTTCCTGCCCAACGCCGAGGAGGCGATGCGCTACACCCGCACCGGCTGCCCGCGCGCCGCCGCCCACGCCCTGGCCGAACGGGTGCCGCTTGCCGTGGTCACCCTGGGCCCGGAGGGCGCGTACGCGGTGGACGCGGCGACCGGGGCGAGCGCCGAGGTGCCCGCCATCGAGGTCGAGGCGCTGGATCCGACCGGTGCGGGCGATGTCTTCGTCGCCGGCTTCGTCACCGGCACCCTGGCGGACTGGCCGCTGGCCGACCGGCTGGCCTTCGCCGGACTGACCGCGGCGCTCTCGGTGCAGGAGTTCGGCGGTTCGTTGTCGGCACCGGACTGGGAGGAGATCGCTGCCTGGTGGCAGCAGGTGCGCACCTTCGCGGACCAGGACCCCGCGGCGCTCCAGCGGTACGCCTTCCTGGAGGAACTGCTGCCCGCGGCCGCCCGGCCGTGGCCGCTGCGCCGCGCCGTCCCGACGATCGGCTTCCGCCGTCCGGCCTGAACGGGGGCAGGCGTGTTCGCAGCCCTGTGCGAAAAAGCCCTCGGTGTTGTCGGCGCGGAGTCGTAGGCTTGGTAATCCAGAGGTTGTCGATCAGCGAGAACCCTGCAACAGGAGGTATGTGCAGGCCACAGAGCCGGCCCATGACTCAGACACCCACAGCCCAGACTCCGGCGCCGGGGCAGGCGCGAGCCCAGTTCACCGTTCCGGCCAAGCATCCGATGGTGACCGTCCTGGGCTCCGGTGACGCCCTGCTGCGCGTGATCGAAACGGCCTTCCCGGCGGCCGACATCCATGTCCGGGGAAACAAGGTCAGCGCCGCCGGGGACGCGACGGAAGTCGCCCTGATCCAGCGCCTGTTCGACGAGATGATGCTGGTGCTCCGCACCGGTCAGCCGATGACGGAGGACGCAGTGGAACGCTCGATCGCCATGCTCAGGGCGAGTGAGAGCGGCGAGGGGGACGGTCAGGAGACGCCGGCCGAGGTGCTCACCCAGAACATCCTCTCCAGCCGCGGTCGCACCATCCGTCCCAAGACGCTCAACCAGAAGCGGTACGTCGACGCGATCGACAAGCACACGGTCGTCTTCGGTATCGGCCCCGCGGGGACCGGCAAGACCTATCTCGCCATGGCGAAGGCGGTCCAGGCCCTGCAGTCCAAGCAGGTCAACCGGATCATCCTGACCCGGCCCGCCGTCGAGGCGGGCGAGCGGCTCGGCTTCCTGCCGGGCACGCTCTACGAGAAGATCGACCCGTATCTGCGTCCGCTCTACGACGCCCTGCACGACATGCTCGACCCCGACTCGATCCCGCGGCTGATGGCGGCGGGCACGATCGAGGTGGCGCCGCTGGCCTATATGCGTGGCCGCACGCTCAACGACGCGTTCATCATCCTCGACGAGGCGCAGAACACCAGCGCCGAGCAGATGAAGATGTTCCTGACCCGGCTCGGCTTCGACTCGAAGATCGTCGTCACCGGTGACGTCACCCAGGTCGACCTGCCGAACGGGACCAAGAGCGGTCTGCGTCAGGTCCAGGACATCCTGGACGGCGTCCAGGACGTCCACTTCTCCAGGCTCACCTCCCAGGATGTCGTCCGGCACAAGCTGGTCGGCCGTATCGTCGACGCGTACGAGAAGTACGACAGCCGAGACAGCCACAACGGGAAGTAGTCGCAGCGCACCATGTCGATCGACGTCAACAACGAGTCCGGAACCGAGGTCGACGAGCAGGCGATCCTCGACATCGCCCGCTACGCGCTCGCACGGATGCGGATCCACCCGCTCTCCGAACTCTCGGTGATCGTGGTGGACACCGACGCCATGGAGCAGCTCCACATTCAGTGGATGGATCTGCCGGGGCCGACGGATGTCATGTCCTTCCCGATGGACGAACTCCGTCCGCCGTCCAAGGACGACGAGGAGCCCCCGCAGGGGCTCCTCGGTGACATCGTGCTCTGCCCGGAGGTCGCCGAGAAGCAGGGTGAGGACGCGGAGACCCGGCACTCCATGGACGAGGAGCTCCAGCTCCTCACCGTCCACGGAGTGCTGCATCTGCTCGGGTACGACCACGAGGAGCCGGACGAGAAGGCCGAGATGTTCGGCCTCCAGGCCGCGATCGTCGACGGCTGGCGCGCCGAACGCGGCCTGACCGGTCCCTCGCCCGCGCCCACCGTCTCGTGAGCGTTCCTCTCGTTCTCGGTGCCGTGCTGCTGGTCGTCGTCGGCTGGCTGGCGGCCTGCGCGGAGGCGGGCATCGCCCGTGTGTCCAGCTTCCGGGCCGCCGAGGCCGTCCGGTCGGGGCGGCGCGGCAGCCAGAAGCTCGAACAGGTCGCGGCCGATCCGACCCGGTATCTCAACGTCGCCCTGCTGGTGCGGGTCGCCTGCGAGATGTCGGCCGGTGTGCTCGTCACGTACGCCTGTCTGAAGGAGTTCCCGGAGACCTGGGAGGCGCTGGCCGTCGCCATGGCCGTGATGGTCCTCGTCTCCTACGTCGCCATCGGCGTGTCACCGCGCACCATCGGCCGCCAGCACCCGCTGAACACGGCCACCGCCGCCGCCTACGTGCTGCTGCCGCTGGCCAGGGTCATGGGCCCGATCCCGCAGCTGCTGATCCTCATCGGCAACGCGGTGACGCCCGGCAAGGGGTTCCGCAAGGGACCGTTCGCCAGCGAGGCCGAACTGCGGGCGCTGGTCGACCTCGCCGAGGCGGAGTCGCTGATCGAGGACGAGGAGCGCCGCATGGTGCACTCCGTCTTCGAGCTCGGTGACACGCTCGTGCGCGAGGTCATGGTGCCGCGGACCGACCTGGTCTGCATCGAGCGTTACAAGACGATCCGGCAGGCGCTGACCCTGGCGCTGCGTTCCGGTTTCTCGCGGATCCCGGTCACCGGGGAGAACGAGGACGACATAGTCGGCATCGTGTACCTCAAGGACCTGGTCCGCAAGACGCACATCAACCGGGAGTCGGAGGCCGATCTGGTCTCCACGGCGATGCGGCCGGCGGCGTTCGTGCCCGACACGAAGAACGCCGGCGATCTCCTGCGCGAGATGCAGCAGGAGCGCAGCCATGTCGCCGTCGTGATCGACGAGTACGGCGGCACCGCGGGCATCGTCACCATCGAGGACATCCTCGAAGAGATCGTCGGCGAGATCACCGACGAGTACGACCGTGAACTCCCGCCGGTCCAGGAGCTGGAGAACGGCTGCTTCCGGGTGACCGCGCGGCTGGACATCGGCGACCTGGGGGAGCTGTTCGGCCTCGACGAGTTCGACGACGAGGACGTGGAGACGGTCGGCGGACTCCTGGCGAAGGCGCTGGGGCGGGTTCCGATCGCCGGTGCGTCCTCGCCGGTCGACCTGCCCGACGGCCGCCGGATCCGGCTGACCGCGGAGTCCCCGGCGGGCCGCCGGAACAAGATCGTCACGGTGCTGGTGGAGCCGGAGGGGGTGGAGGCGGGGTGACTCCGCAGCAGCTGAGGGCGTTCTGCCTGGAGTTCAACGCGAGCGTCGAGGAGTTCCCGTTCGGGCCGGAGGCGTCCGTCTTCAAGGTGCTCGGCAAGATGTTCGCGCTCAGCGCGCTGGACGCGCGTCCGCTGACGGTGAACCTCAAGTGCGATCCGGACGAGGCGGCGCGGCTCCGCGAGGAGTACGACGCGGTGGTGCCGGGCTGGCACATGAACAAGCGGCACTGGAACACGGTGACGGTGTCCGGGGTGCCGAACCGGGTGCTCCGTGAGCTCATCGAGGACTCCTACGACCTGGTGGTGGCCGGCCTGCCCAAGGCGGAACGGCTGCGACTGGACCGGGCGTAGGGCGCTGCGGGGCCTTCGGCGTGCGGTCGGTCACGGGAAGGGGCGGGGCGGGGAACGGGCCCTTCGGTTCGTATGCTCGGCACATGACTGAGAGCACCGACCTCGGCCCCGAGGACCGCAAGATCGTCACGCTGGCGCGCAGCGCCCGCGCCCGCAACGGCGTGCCGGAGGGCGCGGCCGTACGGGACGAGACCGGACGGACGTATGTCGCGGGCACCGTCCGACTGGAGTCGCTGAAGCTCAGCGCCCTGCAGACCGCCGTGGCGATGGCCGTGGCCAGCGGCGCCACCTCGCTGGAGGCGGCCGCGGTCGTCTCCGAGGCGCAGACCCCGTCGGACGCGGACCGCGCCGCGGTACGGGACCTGGGCGGCCCGGACACCCCGGTCCTGCTCGCCGGGCCCGACGGCACACTGCGGGTCAGCGTGACGGCGGGCTGACGGCGACAGAATCCACACACGGCGTACGAACGCCCCGCACCCCACCGGCGCGGGGCGTTCGCACGCCAGGTGAGAGGAATGCGGATCTTGACACTATCTGATGGTCCATCAGTCAGTGGGTTTCGCTTCCATTGACTTCTTTTCGGCCGGAGTCGTCAATGGGCCCCCTGCCGGCGCAGAAGAGCCGCTGCGCCGCATCCGGCAGGAGGGGGCTCCATGCGTCCGACCGTTCGAAGCATCAGCATGCGAAGATCCGGCGCGCGAAGACGTTCCGGGCGCGGCCGTCGCTGGGGCGCCGCACTGGGCGTGGGCGCGCTCGTCGTGGCCGCGGGCGGGGCACTCGCGGCCCCCGCGCAGGCCATGGTGACGGCCTCCGTGCCGGTGGACTTCCCCACCCACTGCATCCCGCCGGCCATCGCGGGCATCCCCCCGATCGACGGGCCGACGAAGGCCGAGATCACCGTCGACAACGCCGTACCCAAGGTGGGCGACACCGTCACGGTCACGTACACCGTCGTCAAGCCCGCCGCGGGCAACCCGGTCGATCTGGCCCTGCCCGCCGACATCATGACGCCGACCGGGAAGGTCACCGTCGGCGGCGCGCAGTCCGCGAGCGTCACCGTCACGGGCCCGAAGAAGAACGCCCCGGTACCCGGCAAGGGCGACTTCCCGTCGTTCTCGATGACCGGCACCTTCACGGTCACCGCGCCCGGACAGATCACTCTGTCGCCCGGCGACTACAACATCCACACCAGCTACATCATGGAGCTGGACACCCCCTGCACGGTGACAGATCCGCCCGCCCCCGTCTCCGAGACGATCCTCGCGACGGACGGCGGCGGCCAGGTCAACGAGCGCGCCATCCAGCTCGGGGCGGCGTCCGGCAAGGCGGGCGACGCGGTCACCGTGACCGGGTCGAAGTTCACCGCGGGCGCGGACGTCACGCTGGCGGGCCGGGCCGGGGACAAGCAGACCGCCGACACGGCCACCGTCAAGGCGGACGGCTCCGGCGGCTTCAGCGGCCGGCTCACCGTCAACGATCCGGCGACCACCGGCATCGTCGCCTACGAGGGCGGTGGCTGGGACGCGGCCAAGGGCGCGGGCCCGCAGGCCTACACCGTCACCGGGGGCGGCGGTGAGATCCCGGACGGCAGCCAGCGGCTCAACTCGTCCGTGAAGGCGGGCACGCTGTCCATGGTCCAGGCCGGGGACACGGTCGAGATGTCGGCGGTCGACTTCGGCAGGGGCGGCGCGTCCCGCGGCTCCCTGCAGACGGTGACGGTCGAGGACTACCGCGGCGGCCCCGCCGGCTGGTCCCTGACCGGAAAGGTCACCGACTTCAAGGGCCCCGGCGGCGCCACGATCGGGGCGTCCGAACTCGGCTGGACCCCGGTCTGCGCGACGAAGGCCGGAAGTCCCAGCACCTGTGCGGCCGGTTCCCAGGGACCGGTCGGCAGCGCGGGCGCCACGCTGGCGTCCACGCCGAACGGGACCTTCACCGGCGGCGAGTTCACCGTCGACGCCCGGCTCGCGCTGAACGTACCGGCGTACACCGCCCCCGGCGCGTACTCCGGCGTGCTCACCCTCACCCTCACATGAGCGAGCAGTCCTGACCGATCCGGTGGACCGGGCGCGCACCCGCCCGGACCACCTCGACACGACCACCCGGGGGTCCCGCACCGTGCGCAAGCTGTCCGTACTCCTCCTGGCCGGCGCCCTGCTGCTGAGCGGCGCCCCCGCGGCCCACGCCGCGGACAACGGCAGCTGGTCGGTCTACCCGGCCACCGCACAGGCCGGTCAGCGCCCGTACTTCTACCTCTCCGCCGACCCCGGCGCCACGCTCGACGACCGGGTCACCGTCACCAACAAGACGGACCGGCCGCAGACCTTCCGGCTGTACGCCGCCGACGCCTACAACACCCCGCGCGACGGGGGCTTCGCCGTCCGGGCCCAGAACGAGAAACAGCGCTCGGTCGGCGCCTGGGCGAAGACCGACCGCGACCGGATCACGGTTCGGCCGCACGGCTCGGTCACCGTGCCGGTCACCATCACCGTCCCCGAGGACGCCGAGCCGGGCGACCACCCCGGCGCGCTCGTCGCCCTCGACGAACGCATCGACCCCGCCGACGCGTCAGCCGTCGCCGTCGGCATCCGCAAGGCGGTCGGCGCCCGGATCTATCTGCGGGTGAACGGACCGACCATGCCCGCGCTCTCCGTCGACGACGTGAAGGTCGAGCACACCCAGCCACTGGTCCCGGGCACCGGGAAGAGCCGGGCCGTGATCTCGTACACGCTCCACAACCGGGGCAACGTCACCCTCAACCCCAAGGTCGCCCTCAAGGCCGAGGGCCTCTTCGGCCGCACCCTGCTCGCCCGCGACCTGAAGAGGATTCCCTCCGAACTGCTGCCCCGCCAGCAGGTCCGGCTGACCGAACAGTGGGCGGACGCGCCCCAGCTGGAGTGGGGCGAGATCGAGGTGACCGCGAGCGCCCGCGACACCCGCGAGTCCGCCGCCGTCGGGTACTTCGCCCTGCCCTGGCTGGTGGCCGGGGTCCTGCTGATGATCGTCGGCACAGGCGCGGGACTGTGGATCCGGGCCCGTCGGAGCCGTGCCGGCACGGCTCGGGACGACGCGCGACAGGCCCCGTCGCGCCCCTTGGTACGGCGGGGCCGCCAGGATCGGGGACAATGGGCGCCATGAGCGTTCGACCTGACACAGAAGCCGCTGCACAGCAGACTGCGAACAACGCCCCCCACCGGGCCGGCTTCGCCTGCTTCGTGGGCCGCCCCAACGCGGGCAAGTCCACCCTCACGAACGCTCTGGTCGGCCAGAAGGTGGCGATCACCTCCAACCGGCCGCAGACCACCCGGCACACCGTGCGCGGCATCGTGCACCGCGAGGACGCGCAGCTGATCCTGGTCGACACCCCGGGCCTCCACAAGCCGCGCACCCTGCTCGGCGAGCGTCTCAACGACGTCGTGCGCACCACGTGGGCCGAGGTCGACGTGATCGGCTTCTGCCTGCCGGCCGACCAGAAGCTGGGCCCCGGCGACAAGTACATCGTCAAGGAACTCGCGGGCATCAAGAAGACCCCGAAGATCGCTGTCATCACCAAGACCGACCTGGTCGACTCCAAGCAGCTCGCCGAACAGCTGCTCGCTGTCTCCCGCCTCGGCGAGGAGCTCGGTTTCGAGTGGGCCGAGATCATCCCGGTCTCCGCGGTGAAGGACAAGCAGGTGGACCTGCTGGCCGACCTGATCGCCCCCCTGCTGCCCCAGAGCCCGCCGCTCTACCCGGAGGGCGACCTCACCGACGAGCCCGAGATGGTCATGGTCGCGGAGCTGATCCGCGAGGCCGCGCTGGAAGGCGTACGGGACGAGCTGCCGCACTCCATCGCGGTCGTCGTCGAGGAGATGCTGCCGCGCGAGGACCGCCCCGCGGACAAGCCGCTGCTCGACATCCACGCCAACGTCTACATCGAGCGTCCCAGCCAGAAGGGCATCATCATCGGCCCGAAGGGCAAGCGGCTGAAGGACGTCGGCACGAAGTCGCGCAAGCACATCGAGGCGCTGCTCGGCACGCCGGTCTTCCTGGACCTGCACGTGAAGGTGGCCAAGGACTGGCAGCGCGATCCGAAGCAGCTGCGCAAGCTCGGGTTCTGACCCGGGTCGGGCACACGCCCGGGCTCCGGCAGCAGGACGGGGACATACGGGGGTTCCGGCTGCGGCTCGGGCACACGCCGGGGTTCCGGCCGCGGGTCGGGGACACGCCGAGGGTCCGGCCGCGGCTCGGGCACATGAGGGCGTTCCGGCCGAGGCTCGGGGGCACGCGGGCGTTCCGGCCGCGGCTCAAGCACACACCGGCGTTCCGGCCGCGGGTCGGGGACACGCCGGGGCTCCGGCCCGCGGCTCGGGGACATGCGGGGGTGTTCGCCGCGGTTCAGGCGCGCGCCCGTCTCACGCGCCCTCCTTCAGGACGCGTGAGATCAGTGCGCGCTGGGCGTCGGTCAGCCGGGGGTCCGCGCAGTGGACGGTCCGGTCATCGACCGTGATCCGGTACCGGAAACCGTCCGGGACGCCGCGGGGCGGGGTGTCGTGACCCGAGACGAGCGCCGAGCGGGCCAGCGCCTCCCACTCCGCGGCGTCGGCCCGACCGGCGGTGTCGACCTCGCCTTGGCGTGCGATGCCGGCGAAGCCGCCGGTCCTGCTGACCTGAATCCGCATGCGGTGTCCTCCATCGCCGGACGGGCCGGGAAATGTCCTACGCGGTCGGTACGCCCACCTCCGACCATGCCTTCAGGACGGCCTCCGCCTCGTCGCCCTCTCCGAAGCGGCTGCGGGCCGCGGCCACGGTCAGCCGGGCGAAGGACGCGAAGTCCGCGTCCACGGCCAGTCGACCACCTGTGAGCACATCGAACCAGAGCTGCCCGGCGCGTTCCCACGCGTTCCCGCCGAGGGCCGTCGCCAGCAGACAGAACGCCCGGTTCGGGATGCCGGAATTGAGATGCACTCCTCCGTTGTCCTCGCTGGTGTGGATGTAGTCCTCCATCGACGCGGGCTGCGGGTCCTTGCCGAGCACGTCGTCGTCGTACGCCGTTCCCGGTGCCTTCATCGAGCGCAACGCCTTGCCCTGGACGCCGGGGGCCAGCAGCCCGGCGCCGATCAGCCAGTCTGCCTGGCCGGCGCTCTGGCCCAGCGAGTACTGCTTGACCAGGGAGCCGAAGACGTCGGACATCGATTCGTTGAGCGCGCCGGACTGGCCGTAGTAGCTCAGATTGGCGGTGTACTGGGTCAGGCCGTGCGTCAGCTCGTGGGCGATCACGTCGATCGCGACGGTGAAGTCCAGGAAGATCTCCCCGTCCCCGTCGCCGAAGACCATCTGCTCGCCGTCGAAGAAGGCGTTGTTGTACTTCTCGTCGTAGTGCACGGAACCGATCAGCGGGAGCCCGTTGCCGTCGATCGAACGGCGGCCGTACGCCTTGAGCAGCAGTTCGAAGGTGGCGCCGAGTCCCGCGTACGCGCGGTTGACGCTCGCGTCCTTCGTCGGCTCCTGGCCTTCGGCGCGGACCTTGGTGCCGGGCAGCCGGGTGCGGTGACGGCAGTCGTACAGCGTCCGGTCGGGCTTGTCGGACGCCTCTGCGTCGGCCGCGGGGGCGGCGGGCACGGTGACGACGGTGGCCATCTGGCGGCGGGTGCGGCGGGCGGCGTCGCTCTCCAGGGTGCGACGGGCGGGGCCCGCGAGGTCGGGGTTGTCGGACTGCGACAGCTTGTCGAGGACATGGGGCGGCACGATGGTGCAGAAGACGGGGCGGAACCCGTGCTGAGACTGAGGCTGCATACAACCGACTGTGGCACCGGGTAACCGACATGTCACTGGTTGCGACCAGGATTGACGAAATGGAGTGATCGATCACTCTTGGGCGTTTCCGGCGCCCGGTCCCGCATACTGATACGGGACGGACGCCTCAGGCGCCTCTCGGCTAGTCTCGTCGCATCATGCGTTTCGGGCTGCTTCTCCTTAGCTGCCGCGGCGAGGGCCTGTAGTCGTAGGCCGACCCCCTCCCCGCGGAGTCTGGTGCTGCAGCGACACAGTCGGCCGTCCCATTGGTTGGACCACCGAGGAGCCGTACGCCATGACCGCCGCAAATCCCGCCCGGACCTCTGCCGAGACCGCTGTCGGCCGCCCCACGCCGATCACCAACGCCACTCAGCTGCAGAAGCCGTCCGGGATGCCGATCCACAAGTACGGCCGGTACGAGGCCGTCGAGATCCCCGACCGCACCTGGCCGGACAACCGGATCACCGTCGCGCCCCGCTGGCTGTCCACCGATCTGCGCGACGGCAACCAGGCCCTGATCGACCCGATGTCGCCGGCCCGCAAGCGCGAGATGTTCGACCTGCTCGTACGCATGGGCTACAAGGAGATCGAGGTCGGGTTCCCGTCCTCCGGCGAGACCGACTTCGCGTTCGTCCGCTCCATCATCGAAGAGGGCGCGATCCCCGAGGACGTGACGATCTCCGTCCTGACGCAGGCCCGTGAGGACCTGATCGAGCGGACCGTCGAGTCCGTCGTCGGCGCCCACCGCGCGACCGTGCACCTGTACAACGCGACGGCGCCCACCTTCCGCCGGGTCGTCTTCCGCGGCTCGAAGGACGAGATCAAGCAGATCGCCGTGGACGGCACCCGGCTGGTCATGGAGTACGCGGAGAAGCTGCTGGGCCCGGAGACGATCTTCGGCTACCAGTACAGCCCCGAGATCTTCACCGACACCGAGCTGGACTTCGCCCTGGAGGTCTGCGAGGCGGTCTGTGACGTCTGGCAGCCGGAGGAGGGCCGCGAGATCATCCTCAACCTGCCCGCCACCGTGGAGCGTTCGACCCCCTCCACGCACGCGGACCGGTTCGAGTGGATGTCGCGCAACCTGTCGCGCCGCGAGTTCGTCTGCCTGTCGGTCCACCCGCACAACGACCGCGGCACCGCCGTCGCCGCCGCCGAACTGGCCATCATGGCCGGTGCGGACCGGATCGAGGGCTGCCTGTTCGGCCAGGGCGAGCGCACCGGCAACGTCGACCTGGTCACGCTGGGCATGAACCTGTTCTCGCAGGGCGTCGACCCGCAGATCGACTTCTCGCAGATCGACGAGATCCGCCGCACCAGCGAGTACTGCAACCAGATGGAGGTCCACCCGCGCCACCCCTACGCGGGCGACCTGGTCTACACCGCCTTCTCCGGCTCCCACCAGGACGCCATCAAGAAGGGCTTCGACGCCATGGAGGCCGACGCGGCCGCCCAGGGCAGGACGGTCGACGAGATCGAGTGGGCGGTGCCGTACCTGCCGATCGACCCGAAGGACGTCGGCCGCAGTTACGAGGCCGTCATCCGCGTCAACTCGCAGTCCGGCAAGGGCGGAATCGCCTACGTCCTGAAGAACGACCACAAGCTGGACCTGCCGCGCCGGATGCAGATCGAGTTCTCCCGGATCATTCAGGCCAAGACCGACGCCGAGGGCGGCGAGGTCACGCCGACGCAGATCTGGTCCACGTTCCGGGACGAGTACCTGCCCAACCCGGACAACGCCTGGGGGCGCGTACAGATCCGCTCCGGTCAGACCACGACCGGCTCCGACGGCCAGGACACGATCACCGTCGAGGCGACCGTGGACGGTACGGACACCGTGCTGACCGGTACCGGGAACGGACCGATCTCCGCGTTCTTCGAAGCGCTGCAGGCCATCGGCATCGATGCCCGTCTGCTGGACTACACCGAGCACACCATGAGCGAGGGTGCCAGCTCCCAGGCCGCCTCGTACATCGAGTGCGCGATCGACGGCAGGGTCCTGTGGGGCATCGGCATCGACGCCAACACCACGCGTGCCTCGCTGAAGGCGGTCGTCTCCGCCGTCAACCGCGCCACCCGCTGACCCGGCGCCCGGAAGGGCATGGAGCCGCACGGCCGAGGACCCCGTCCACCCGCATCCAGGGGGCGGGGTTCGGCCATCTCCGGCGGTTGTGACGATCGAGGTGCTGACGCCACATCGTGACTGTGGTTAACATCACGTCGACACGGCAATGTTGCCGGAGTGTTACGGAGGTGTGCGACGTGCGGTCAGCCCTGGGACAACGCGCCATGAAGCTGCGTATCTGCGGCATCCGCACCATCTGGGACACCGTCGGTGACGGGGAGTTCTTCTGCCCCGGCTGCGGCGGCGACCGCAACTACCGTCGGCTCACCGGCCGTCGCCGTTTCGCGGTGCTCGGCGTGCCGATGCTGCGGCGCGGCACCACGGGACCCGTCGTCGAATGCGCCGCCTGCCGGGACCGGTTCGACACCGATGTGCTGGACCACCCCACCACCACCCGCTTCTCCACGATGCTCCGGGACGCCGTCCACACGGTCGCGCTCGGCGTCCTTGCGGCCGGCGGCACCGCCTCCCGCACGGCACTGGAGGCCGCGGCCGCCCTCGTGCGCGACGCCGGATTCGACGACTGCACGGAGGAACAGCTCTCCACCGTCGTCGAGGTCCTCTCCGCCGACATCGGCCACGGCGCCGCCTTCGACCCGGCGGCCGAGGCCTGCGGCGCGGCCCTCGCCATCGAACTGCACGAGGCACTGGAACCCCTCGCCCCGCATCTGGCCCCCGCCGGGCGCGAATCGATCCTGCTGCAGGGGGCCAGGATCGCGCTCGCCGACGGCCCGTACGGGGCGGCGGAGCGCGAGGTGCTGACCATGGTCGGCGGGGCGCTGCAGCTCTGCGCCGAGGACACCGCCCGACTGCTCGCGGCGGCTGCGCGCACCCCCTCCTGAACGGCCCCGTCCGCACCGGGCGGGTACTCCCGCGGGAGTAATCGGGCCCGCGGGCCCACTGCGGCAGTAGCCGCGAACTCGGCCCCGGGCGCGACGTATCGGGCGCTTTTCGCCAGGAGTCTGGACAGGAACCAGACACCCGGCGGAAGGGGGCCCGTCATGAGGGCCGCAGTGGAATCGAGCGGTACGCGTTCACGGCCGCGCAACCGGCGGCGCGTGCTGCCCTGGGCGGTCCTCGCCCTCTGGGTCGCCGCGATCGCGCTCGCCGGCCCACTGGCGGGCAAGCTCGGCGGTGTACAGACCAACCGCGCCGTCGACTACCTCCCGGCGAGCGCCGACTCCACCCAGGTGGCGAGGATCCAGGACGAGCTGCCCGGCGGCGAGGCCACCGAACTCGTCCTCGTCTACCACCGCGACGGCGGACTGACCGCCGCGGACCGGGCCCTGGCCGCCGCGCAGACCGCCGAGATCGCCCGCGGCCACGCACTCACCGGGACGCCACGCCCCGTGCCGTCCGAGGACGGCACGACCCTGATGTACCCGGTCTCCACCACCGAGCCGGGACAGGACGACGACGCCAGAACCGCCTTCGTCGACGAGGTGCGCGCGGTCGCCGAGGGCGGCGGCGGACTGAGCGTGGACGTCGGCGGCCCGGGAGCGCTCGATGTCGACGCGAAGAAGGTCTACGGATCCGTCGGCGGCCCGCTGCTCTACACGACCGTCGCCGTCGTCGCGATCCTGCTGATCCTCATCTACCGCAGCCCGATGCTGTGGTTGGTGCCGCTCGTCGTCGCGGGGGTCGCCGACATGCTGTCCATGGCCGTCGTGTACGGACTTCACCAGGGCTTCGACATCACCGTCACCAGCCAGAGCTCCGCAGTGATGACCATCCTCGTCTTCGGCGCGGGCACCGACTACGCGCTGCTGCTCGTCTCCCGGTACCGGGAGGAGCTGAGCCGCTTCGAGAGGCCGTACGACGCGATGACGGCCGCCCTGCGGGGCTGCGGGCCCGCGATCGGCGCCTCCTCCGGAACCGTCGCCGCCGGCATGCTGTGCCTGCTCGCCGCCGATCTCACCAGCAGCAGGGGCATGGGCCCCATCGCGGCCGTCGGGGTGCTCTGCGCGCTGCTCGCCATGACGACGCTGCTGCCGGCGCTGCTGGTGCTGCTCGGTCGCCGGCTGTTCTGGCCGCTCGTTCCCACGTACGGCGGTGTGCCCTGGCAGCGCGGTGCGCTCTTCGCCGCGATGGGTGGCTCGGCCGGGCGCAGGCCGGTGACCGTGCTCGCCTGCGGGGGAGTGCTGCTGGGCGCGCTGGCACTCGGTGCGTTCAACCTGCCCGGCGATCTCAAACAGGAGGACTCCTTCACCAGCAAGCCGGACTCGATCGCGGCGATGGGGACCCTCGCCGCCGCCTACCCCGGCCGCTCCACCCAGCCGATCGACGTGATCACCCCCACCGAACGGGCCGGGGCGACTTTGGCGAAGGTCCGTGCCACCGAGGGCGTCGCAGCCGTCGAACGCGGTCGCAGCGGCGGCGGCTGGACCGAACTGTCCGTGGTCGCCACCGACCGGCCCGAGTCCGCAGGGGAGCGGGTGACCATCGAGGCCCTGCGCGACTCCCTGGACGGCAGCCACGTCGGCGGGCCCAGCGCCCAGCAGATGGACGCGGAGACGGCCAACGCCCGGGACCTCAGGACCGTCGTCCCGCTCGTCCTGATCTCCGTCCTGCTGATCCTGATCGCGCTGCTGCGCAGCCTCGTCGCTCCACTGCTACTGGCCGCCGCCGTCGTCGCGGTGTGGGGCGCCTCGCTCGGTATCGGCGGACTCGTCTTCGAACCGCTCCTCGGAATGAAGGGCACCGACCCCGGGCTGCCGCTGCTGTCCTTCGTCTTCCTGGTGGCACTCGGCGTGGACTACGGCATCTTCCTGATGCACCGGGTCCGCGAGGAGGCCCTCTCCGGCACCGCACCGACAGCCGCCGCACTCACCGCACTGCGCACCACGGGCGGGGTGATCGCCTCGGCGGGCCTGGTGCTCGCGGCCACCTTCACGGTCCTGCTGAACATGCCGATCGTGAGCCTGGTCCAGATGGGCTTCGTCGTCGCCGTCGGCGTACTCCTCGACACCTTCCTCGTCCGCACCTACCTGGTCACCTCGGCGAGCGTGGCACTCCAGCGGAAGATCTGGTGGCCCGGCGCACTCAGCCGGACCCGCGCCGCACCGGACGGCCCGCGCGAACCCGAACTCCTCACAACCGTCTGACGATTCACCCACCCGTACCGGAGGATGGCAGCGTGTCCCGAACCACGCGCCGACGCGAACGCATCATGGCCGTCGTCAACCGCGACCCCATGGAAGCGCCGCACAAGACGCGCACCGACGCCCTCGTAGCCGGGGGCGCCGGTGCGCTCTCCGTCGTGCTCGCCCTTCTCACCGCCCCCGCGCGGTCGCCCGACGCGCTCGGCTGGACGCTGCTGCTCGCGAGCGCGGTGCCGCTCGTGTGGCGGCGGCGCAACCCGCTGCTCGCACTGCTCGCCATGATCCCGCTCCTCGCCCCGTACCACGCGCTCGACAACGCGCACACGGCGCCGATACCGCAGACCTGGATCATGCTCTACACGGTCGCGGTGACGGGCCGGCCGCTGCGCACGGTACTGACCGGGATCGGCGTCCTGTCCGTCATGCTGACCGTGGTGCTCAGCATCAACGCCCATCAGGGCCTGGAGTTGCTGCGCATCTCCGGCTGGGTCGTCGCCGTGCTGTTCTGCGGCGTCGACATGCGTGTCTACCGTCAGTACATGGCCTCCGTGCTGGATCGCGCCGAGCGCGCCGAGCGCACCAGGGAGGAGGAGGCCCGGCGGCGGGTCGCCGAGGAACGGCTGCGGATCGCCCGTGATCTGCACGATCTGCTGGCCCACAGCATCACCCTCATCGGCGTGCAGACCTCGGTCGCCTCGCACATCCTGACCGTTGACCCGGACCGGCTCGACCGGAGTGCGATCGCCGCGTCACTGGAGGACATCGCCGACACCTGCCGGGAGGCCAGGGCCGAACTGCGCACCACGCTGGAGGTGCTGCGCGACGTCCGGCCCGACCGCAGCGACCGGGACGAGGCCGAGGGCCCGCTGCCCGACCTGGCGTCGCTGCCCGCTCTCGTACGGGCCGCCGAGGCGGCCGGAGCCCGGGTCGACCTCGCGGTTCGCGAGCCGGCCGGCCGGCTCACCCCGGCGACCGGCGCGGCCGCGTACCGCATCGTGCAGGAGTCGCTGACCAACGCGGTACGCCACGCAGGCACCGGCGTCCGGGTCAGGGTCGCCGTGGCGCCGGACGGCGGCAGCGCGCTGCGGGTCACCGTCACCGACGACGGCGCGGGCCCCCCGAGGGACGGCCCCACCCCCGGCTTCGGCATCGTGGGCATGCGGGAGAGGGCCCGCAGCACGGGCGGCACGCTGGACGCCGGGCCCCGCACCGGAGGAGGCTTCGAGGTCCTGGCTCTGTTGCCGCTACAGGAGAAGGGGACCGCACCGTGATCAGCGTCCTGCTCGCCGACGACCAGACCCTGGTACGGGCGGCCTTCGCGATGCTCGTCGGGTCCGACCGGGAGATGGAGGTCGTCGCCCAGGCGGGCACCGGCCTCGAAGCCGTCGAGCTGACCCGTGCCCACCGGCCCGACCTCGTCGTCATGGACATCCGGATGCCCGATCTCGACGGCATCGAGGCGACCCGCCGCATCGCCGCCGACGAGCGGCTCGCCGGGGTGAAGGTGCTGGTCCTGACCACGTACGACACCGATGAACACGTCGTCGAGGCACTGCGTGCGGGCGCCTCCGGCTTCTTGGTCAAGGACACCAGGCCCGCCGAACTCCTGGCCGCGATCAGGACCGTCGCGGCGGGCGAGTCCCTGCTCTCACCGGGGCCGACCGCCCGGCTCATCGCCCGGGTGCTGAGCAGCCCCCGGACCCCGCCCGCGGGAGCGCCCGGCGGCCCGGACCGCCTGTCCGAACGGGAGCGCCAGGTGCTCTGCCTGGTCGGGCGCGGGCTGAACAACGCGGAGATCGCCGAGACCCTCGGCCTCAGCCCGCTCACCGCGAAGACCCATGTCAGCCGGATCATGGGCAAGGTCGGCGCCCGCGACCGGGCCCAGCTGGTGATCGTCGCGTACGAATCGGGGCTGGTCGTACCGGCCGCGGGCGGGGCGGACGGAAAGTAGTGCTGTGACCGGAAGGGTTTACCGGCTCGCGGCGTCCGGCACGGCACCTCGCCGCGTTGTCGCATCGCCCGCGTGCGTCCGGCACGAGGGCGATCCTCCGCCTTGCGACGCGCCGCACCGGATGCCGCGAGCTTCCCGGCAGACCTTTCCGGCCACAGCACCGGGCGGCCCCGGCCCGGGGGGCGGGCCCGACGAGCCGTTCCGTACCGGACAGCGGGCCCGACGAGCCGTTCCGTACCGGACAATGGACGCATGAGCTTGTTCCGGGACGACGGCGTGGTGCTGCGCACGCAGAAGCTGGGCGAGGCCGACCGGATCATCACGATCCTGACCCGCGGCCACGGCCGGGTGCGGGCCGTCGCCCGCGGCGTGCGGCGTACGAAGTCCAAATTCGGGGCACGGCTGGAACCCTTCTCCCACGTCGACGTGCAGTTCTTCGCCCGGGGCAGCGAACTGATCGGCCGCGGCCTGCCGCTCTGCACCCAGAGCGAGACGATCGCTCCGTACGGCGGCGCCATCGTCACCGACTACGCCCGCTACACCGCGGGCACCGCGATGCTGGAGACCGCCGAGCGGTTCACCGACCACGAGGGCGAGCCCGCGGTCCAGCAGTACCTGCTGCTCGTCGGGGGGCTGCGCACCCTCGCCCGCGGCGAGCACGAGCCGCATCTCATTCTCGACGCCTTCCTGCTGCGGTCGCTCGCCGTCAACGGCTACGCACCCAGCTTCGAGGACTGCGCGAAGTGCGGAATGCCCGGACCGAACCGTTTCTTCTCCGTCGCGGCGGGCGGAGTCATATGCGGCGACTGCCGGGTACCCGGCAGCGTCGTACCCTCGGCTGAGGCCGTCACCCTGTTGAGCGCGCTGCTCACCGGCGACTGGGAGACAGCGGACGCGTGCGAGGCGCGTCATGCCAGGGAGGGGAGCGGACTGGTGTCCGCCTATCTGCACTGGCATCTGGAGCGCGGACTGCGCTCACTGCGGTACGTAGAGAAGTGACACAGGCAGATCAGGCAGAGGGAGCGAGACAGTTCATGGCAGTACGCGGGATGCTCGGCGGCCGTAACCGGCACGACTACAAGACCCCGGAGCCGCACCCCTCCGGAGCCACGCCCCCGAAGATCCCCGGCGAGCTGGTGCCCAAGCACATCGCCGTCGTGATGGACGGCAACGGCCGCTGGGCCAAGGAACGCGGCCTCCCGCGCACCGAGGGCCACAAGGTCGGCGAGGGCGTCGTCATGGACGTCCTCAAGGGCTGCATCGAGATGGGCGTCAAGAACCTCTCGCTGTACGCGTTCTCCACCGAGAACTGGAAGCGGTCCCCTGAGGAAGTGAAGTTCCTGATGAACTTCAACCGGGACGTCATCCGCCGCCGCCGTGACGAGATGGACGAACTGGGCATCCGCATCCGCTGGGTGGGGCGCATGCCCAAGCTGTGGAAGTCCGTCGTCCAGGAGCTCCAGGTCGCCCAGGAGCAGACGAAGGACAACGACAAGATGACGCTGTACTTCTGCGTCAACTACGGCGGCCGGGCCGAGATCGCCGACGCCGCGCAGCGCCTCGCGCAGGACGTCGCGGCCGGGAAGCTGGACCCGTCGAAGGTCAACGAGAAGACGTTCGCGAAGTACATCTACTACCCGGACATGCCGGACGTCGACCTCTTCGTCCGCCCCAGCGGTGAGCAGCGCACGTCCAACTACCTGATCTGGCAGAGCGCCTACGCCGAAATGGTCTTCCAGGACGTGCTCTGGCCGGACTTCGACCGCCGCGACCTGTGGCGGGCCTGCCTGGAGTACGCCCAGCGGGACCGGCGGTTCGGCGGCGCGGTGGAAGCGGCCCAGGAGCCGAAGGGCTGAGGAAGGGGGGTCCGGGGGCGCCGCCCCCGGACCGTCAGCCCTTCGCGCTCGCGCACTCCGCGCAGGTTCCGAAGATCTCCACCGTGTGCGCGACGTTCACATACCCGTGCTGCGCGGCGATCGTCTCCGCCCACTGCTCCACCGCGGGCCCCTCGACCTCCACGGCCTTGCCGCACATCCGGCACACCAGGTGGTGGTGGTGGTCCCCGGTCGAGCAGCGCCGGTACACGGACTCGCCGTCCGTGGTGCGCAGCACATCGACCTCGCCGGCGTCGGCGAGGGACTGAAGGGTGCGGTAGACGGTGGTCAGCCCGACCGAGTCACCGCGGTGCTTGAGCACGTCGTGCAGCTCCTGGGCGCTGCGGAACTCGTCCACCTCGTCGAGCGCCGCCGCCACCGCCGCCCGCTGCCGGGTCGACCGGCCGCGTACCGGGGCCGCGTTCGTTCCACTGATCGGCGCCGTCGCCACAGCAGCCTCCTCGTGTCGCCCGTACCTGTGTCGGGCCATTGTGCCAGCCCGTCCGGGCGTCGCGGTCAAACCCGGAGCTCGTCCGTGGCCGGACGGGAGGCCGGTACCTCAAGAGTGCACTCCCCGGACGCCGCTTCGCTCTGCCGGGCGCGCCTTCTGGCCAGCGGGGTCGCGAGCAGCGTCAGGCCGACGAAGACCACGATGGCCAGCAGCACGATCGTCGCGCCGGGCGGGACGTCCTGGTAGTACGAGGTCACGGTGCCCGCCAGGGTCACCGCCGTACCGATGACGACCGACAGCACGAACGTCAGCTTGAAGGATCTGGAGATCTGCTGCGCCGCCGCGACCGGCACCACCATCAGCGCGCTGACCAGCAGCAGCCCGACGACCCGCATCGCCACGGTGACGGTCACCGCCGCCGTCACGGCGACCAGCAGGTTCAGTGCGCGCACCGGCAGGCCGGTGACCCGGGCGAATTCCTCGTCCTGGCTGACGGCGAAGAGCTGCCTGCGCAGCCCCAGCGTCACCAGCAGCACGAAGGCGGCCAGCAGACAGATCGCGGTGATGTCCTCGGTGGAGACCGTGGACAGGGAGCCGAAGAGGTACGAGGTGAGGTTGGCGTTGGAGCCGGTGTCGGAGAGGTTGATCAGCAGGACACCGCCCGCCATGCCGCCGTAGAACAGCATGGCCAGTGCGATGTCGCCGCGGGTGCGCCCGTACCAGCGGATCAGCTCCATCGCGACGGCGCCGACGACGGCGACCGCCGTGGCCATCCACACCGGGCTGGTGGAGAGCAGGAAGCCGAGGCCGACACCGGTCATCGCGATATGGCCGATGCCGTCGCCCATCAGGGCCTGGCGGCGCTGGACGAGGTAGATGCCGACGGCGGGGGCGATGACGCCGACCAGTACGGCGGCGAGCAGGGCCCGCTGCATGAACGGAGGGTCGAGGAATTCCATGATCAGCTCAGTAGTCCCGTCCGGACGGGCTCGGAGGCCGCGTGGGGGTGTACATGGTCGTGTCCGGGCAGGGCGTGCTGCCCCAGCGCCTTCGGGGGCGGCCCGTCGTGCATCACACAGCCGTCGCGCAGCACGATCGCGCGGTCGATGAGCGGCTCCAGCGGGCCGAGCTCGTGCAGGACGAGCAGCACCGTGGTGCCGGCCGCGACCTGTTCACGGAGCGTCGCCGCGAGGATCTCCTGGCTGGCCAGGTCGACGCCGGCCATCGGCTCGTCCATGATCAGGAGCTCCGGTTCGGCGGCCAGCGCACGGGCTATCAGCACCCTCTGGTGCTGTCCGCCGGAGAGCGCGTCCACCGAGTCCTTGGCCCGGTCGGCGAGGCCGACGAGCTCGATGGCCCGGTCGACGGCCGCCCGGTCGGCCTTGCGCAGCAGCCCGAGCTTCGTACGGGACAGCCGCCCGGAGGAGACGACCTCACGGATCGTGGCGGGGACGCCGCCGGCCGCCGTGGTGCGCTGGGGGACGTAACCGACACGCGCCCAGGTGCGGAAGCGGCGCAGCGAGGTGCCGAACAGCTCGACGGATCCGCCGGTGAGCGGGACCTGGCCGATGACGGAGCGTACGGCGGTCGACTTGCCCGAGCCGTTGGCGCCGAGCAGGGCGACGACCTCGCCGCGGTGGACGGTCAGGTCGATGCCGCGCAGCACCACACGCGCGCCGAGTGCGGCCGTGGCGCCCCGCAGGGCTATGACGGGCTCCGTCGAGGTGCTCCCGGACTCGGGCATGAGTGCCTCCGATACTGCTGTGGCTGGTGTTGCGTGGATCACTTCGCGCCGAGCGCCTTCTGCAGGGCGGCGAGGTTGGACCGCATGACCGCGATGTAGTCAGCGCCCTTGGACTTGTCGGTGATTCCCTCCAGCGGGTCCAGGACGTCGGTCCTCAGCCCGGTGTCCTTGGCGAGGGTCTTCGCGGTCCTGTCGCTGGCGAGCGTCTCGAAGAATACGGTGCTGACCTTGTTCTTCTTCGCGATGGCGTGGATCTCGTTGATCCGGGCGGGGCTGGGCTCGGCCTCGGGGTCGACGCCGGCGATGCCCTCCTGGGTCAGACCGTAGCGCTCGGCGAGGTAGCCGAAGGCGGAGTGGGTGGTGATGAAGGTCTTGGTCGCGGTGTTCTTCAGCCCGTTCGCGTACGCGGTGTTCAGGCCGTCGAGCTTGGTGACCAGCGCGTCCGTGTTCTTGCGGTAGTCCGCGGCGTGGTCCGGGTCGGTCTTCTCCAGCGACTTCCCGACGCCCTCGGCGACCTCGGCGTACTTCACGGGGTCCAGCCAGATGTGGGGGTCGGCTCCGGCCTCGTCACCGTGGTGCTCATGACCGTGTTCGTCGGCTCCGGTCTCGGTGCCGTGGTCCTCCAGCACGGTGAGCTTCGAGGCGTCGACGACGTGCTTCGCGCCGGACTGCTTGATGGCGTCGTCGACGGCGGGCTGGATGCCCTTGAGGTACAGGACGTAGTCGGCGTCACCGAGTCCGCCGATCTGCCGCGGGGTGAGCTCCAGATCGTGCGGCTCGACGCCCGGCTTGGTCAGCGTGGTGACGGAGACGTGCTTCCCGCCGATCTGCTCGGCGAGGAACTGCATCGGATAGAACGAGGCCACCACGTTCAGTTTGCCGCCGTTCTTGTGATCGGCGGCGTTCGAGCCGGAGCAGGCGGTGAGCGCCGTGAGGCCGAGGACGGCTGCTCCGGCGACGGCGGCGGTGGGTATGAGGCGGCGTACGTTCATGACAGTCATTTTCAACAAAAATGGAAACGATTGTCAACAAGCGTGATGAGGTGACCGCGCGACCGTCCGCGCCGATACCGATTTGATCGAAGGGGCGTGCCCGCCGGTAATCTGAAGCATTCGCCCGCCCGTCTCCCCACCACCCCCCACCGAGGCGCTTCGCGCCACCCCTGTCCAATTTCGTCGTCGTAATGAAGAGAGCACCGTGGCCGCCGACAAGATCGACTCCATCGTCAGCCTGAGCAAGCGCCGTGGCTTCGTCTATCCCTGCAGTGAGATCTACGGAGGCCAGAAGGCCGCCTGGGACTACGGGCCGCTGGGCGTCGAGATGAAGGAGAACCTCAAGCGCCAGTGGTGGCGCTACATGGTCACCTCGCGCGAGGACGTGGTCGGTCTCGACTCGTCGGTCATCCTGGCCCCCGAGGTGTGGGTGGCCTCCGGTCACGTCGCCACGTTCACCGACCCGCTGACCGAGTGCACCTCCTGCCACAAGCGCTTCCGCGCCGACCACCTGGAGGAGGCGTACGAGGAGAAGCACGGTCACGCGCCCGTGAACGGCCTGGCCGAGCTCAACTGCCCGAACTGCGGCAACAAGGGCACGTTCACCGAGCCCAAGCAGTTCTCGGGTCTGCTCTCCACCCACCTCGGCCCGACCCAGGACTCCGGCTCGGTCGCCTATCTGCGTCCCGAAACCGCGCAGGGCATCTTCACCAACTTCGGCCAGGTGCAGCAGACCTCGCGCAAGAAGCCGCCGTTCGGCATCGCCCAGATGGGCAAGTCCTTCCGGAACGAGATCACTCCGGGCAACTTCATCTTCCGCACCCGCGAGTTCGAGCAGATGGAGATGGAGTTCTTCGTCAAGCCGGGCGAGGACGAGGAGTGGCAGCAGTACTGGATGGACCAGCGCTGGAACTGGTACACGGACCTGGGCATGCGCGAGGAGAACATGCGCTGGTACGACCACCCGAAGGAGAAGCTCTCCCACTACTCCAAGCGCACCGCGGACATCGAGTACCGCTTCCGCTTCGGCGGCAGTGAGTGGGGCGAGCTGGAGGGTGTCGCCAACCGCACGGACTACGACCTCAAGGCGCACTCCAAGGCCTCGGGCACGGACCTCTCGTTCTTCGACCAGGAGGCCGGCGAGCGCTGGACCCCCTACGTCATCGAGCCGGCGGCCGGTGTCGGCCGCGCGATGCTCGCCTTCCTCCTCGACGCGTACATCGAGGACGAGGCGCCCAACGCCAAGGGCGTCATGGAGAAGCGCACCGTGATGCGTCTCGACCCGCGCCTCGCGCCGGTCAAGGTCGCCGTCCTGCCGCTGTCCCGTAACCCGCAGCTGTCGCCGAAGGCCAAGGGGCTCGCCACCGACCTGCGGAAGAACTGGAACATCGAGTTCGACGACGCGGGTGCCATCGGCCGCCGCTACCGCCGGCAGGACGAGATCGGTACGCCGTTCTGCGTCACCGTCGACTTCGACACGCTCGACGACAACGCGGTCACCGTGCGCGAGCGCGACACCATGAAGCAGGAGCGCGTCTCCCTGGACCAGATCCAGGCCTACCTCGGCGCCCGACTGCTGGGCTGCTGACGCACCACGATTCGACGACGAAGCCCTCGGTTCCCCGTACGGAACCGGGGGCTTCGTTGCACACTGTCCACGCCGAGCGGTCGCGTCCGCGCGCCCACGCGTCCAGCAGGAGGCTCCGATGCCGTCCATGACCACGAGCAAGGTCAGCAGATGGGATCAGCACGGCCGTGAACACGTCGTCCACGTGACGAAGTCGGGGACGCAGCGGCAGCTGAGCTGCGACACCTGCGGCTGGCGCAAGGGGGTGCAGTTCCTGCCCTGGCTCAAGGCCGGGGAACATCTCGCCGAGGCCCACCAGGCGACGGTCGACCCGACCGCCTGAGCGGGCCGCCCGTGCCCCTGCCGTCGTGCGCGGGCCCATCGCGCGCGGGAGCGTCACCGCAGGGCCGTCGCACGCGCGGGCCGCGCGGCAGCGGCTCCGGCACGCCGGTGGACCCGGCCGTGACGGCGGGGTCCTGCCGGGGCACGCGGAAAATCGGGTGCCCGGCCCGATCCGGCCGGGGTACGGTTCCGGCATGTATTCGTTCTTCCAGATCTACGAGTGAGCGCGCGGCGGGCCCCACCACCCGCCGCCCATCGGATCGATTCCAGGTCGCTTCAGACCTCACTTCTCACCATGAATGGGAGAACGCCGTGGCCAAGAGCCGCAACAACCTCCTCGGTGTGGGCGGACAGCGCAAGAAGCTGTCCCGCGCCGAGCAGCAGGGCGTGGGCCCTGCGCACAACGCCGACCGCAAGACCGCTGCCGACCAGAAGCAGGAGCTGCTGCGCAAGATGCGTGAGCGCGCGCAGCCGGGACCGGCCTCCGCACAGGCCGAGTCCGCCGCGCGGACCGGGCCGGCGTCGGACGGCTCCGCGCAGCCGAGCGCGTCCGGGCAGGACACCCCGGCACAGAGCTGACACCTCCTCATCATCCGTACGACCGGGGGCCCGGATCACCAGAAGTGATCCGGGCCCCCGCCTCTGTCCGGGCCCCGTCGTCCCGCGTGCTCACGCCACTCTGCGCGGCAGCCGCAGGCTCAGCAGCGTCGTCGGCACCACGGCGGCCGGCTGCACCAGCAGCGTCACGGCCGACGCGTCCCGCATCCCGGAACCCGGGACCAGAGAGCGGAACAGCGTGCCGGGCGTGGCCACCCCCAGGTCCGGCGCGGCCTGCTGACTGGTCGTCATCACCCCGCCACCCACACCGGCCCGCGCGGCCGGTACGCCGGAGAGCACGATGCGGAACAGGACGGGCAGCTGCGGCCCCTGTCCGAACCCCGCGATCGCGACCCCCGGCGTCAGCCCCAGCATGCCGAGGCCCGACCACCGCTGCCACACGGTGAACGCGAGCACCAGTACGCCCACCGCCTGGATCACCCCGCCCGCCGTCACGACCCGGCTGTACACCCCCGCCGACGACGAGACCGCGCAGCGGCTGCGGGGCCTTCAGGCCCTGGAGCTCGCCGAAGCCTGATCCCCGACCGGGGCATCGGTCGGCGCTTCCAGCCGCTCCGCGGTCCGACGTGCCGTCTCCCGCGCCCAGCGCCCGCTGGTCAGCGCCCCCACCAGCAGGACGCACACCCCGCACCCCGTGAGGACCCACCAGGCGGGCTTGCTCGCGTCCACGAAGGCCGTCGCGTACGCGGCGCCCCGCGGGGACCCGGTACCGGCCACACCGGCCGCCAGCACCGCACCGATCACGGCGACCCCGAGCGTTCCGCCGACCTGCCGGCTGGTCGAGGCGACCGCCGCCGCCACACCGGCCTGCGAGCGGGGCATCCCGGAGACGGCCGTATTGGTGATCGGGGCGTTCACCATGCCGAAGCCGAGGCCGAACAGCACATAGCCGGTGAACAGCAGGGCGTTGTCCGTCTCCGCGTCGAACGCGGCGAACAACAGCCCGCACGCCGTCATGGTCACTCCCGCGACGAGCAGCGGCAGCCGCGGTCCCCGACTGCCGACCAGCCGCCCGGACAGGGGCGCGCAGACAAAGGTCAGGGCCGCCATCGGGAGCATGTACAGACCGGCGTGCAGCGCGCTCAGACCGCGCACGTTCTGCAGGTACAGCGTGTTGAGGAAGAGGAACCCGCTCAGCGCGGCGAACGCGCAGACCGCTATGACGGTGGCCCCGCTGAACGGGGCGCTGTGGAAGAACCGCAGATCGATGAGCGGCTCGGCGCGCCTGGGCTCGTACAACAGGAGCCCGACGACCGCGCAGGCGGCGAGCGCGGCGAACGTCAGGATGCGTGGCGAGGCCCAGCCCGCCGAGGGCGCCTCGATGATCGCGTACGTCAGTGAACCGAGCAGCGCGATCACCAGCAGCTGCCCCACGGGGTCGGGACGGCGCGGCTTCGGGGCGCGCGACTCGGGGACGTACCGCCAGGTGAGCAGCAGCGCGACGAGACCGACCGGCAGATTGATCCAGAAGATCGACCGCCAGCCGACCGAGTCCACCAGCAGACCGCCGACCACCGGGCCCGCCGCCATGGAGATGCCGACGACACCGCCCCACACCCCGATGGCGCGGGCCCGCTCGCGCGGGTCGGTGAAGGTGTTGGTGATGATCGACATCGCGACGGGATTCAGCATCGAGCCGCCCACCGCCTGCACCATCCGGAACGCCACCAGCGACTCCAGGTTCGGCGCCAGGGAGCAGAGGACCGAGCCGAGGGTGAAGAGGACGAGCCCGATCTTGAAGATCTTCCGGCGCCCGATCCGGTCGGCGGTGGAGCCCGCGAGCATCAGCAGCGACGCGAGGACGAGGGTGTAGGCGTCGATCGTCCACTGCATGCCCGCCACGGAGGCGTGCAGTTCCTTCTGCATGGACGGCAGGGCGACATTGAGGACGGTGTTGTCGAGGCTGACGATCAGCAGGCTCATACAGCAGATCGCCAGTACCAACTGCCGTCGGCGGGGGCTCAGCTCGGGCATACATGGATAGTACGGTTAACTAACGAACTCTGCCGGCGAGCCACTCCGCGCCGTACGCGACAATGGAGCAATGACCACGCTCGCCCCTTCGCCCCCGCTGCTCCGGATCGGCCCGCACACGGTGCAGCCGCCGGTGGTGCTCGCGCCCATGGCCGGCATCACCAACGCCCCGTTCCGCACCCTGTGCCGGGAGTTCTCCGGCGGCAAGGGGCTGTTCGTCAGCGAGATGATCACCACGCGCGCGCTGGTCGAGCGCAACGAGAAGACCATGCAGCTCGTCCACTTCGACGAGAGCGAGACCCCGCGCTCGATCCAGCTGTACGGAGTGGACCCGGTCACCGTCGGCAAGGCCGTCCGCATGATCGTCGACGAGAACCTCGCCGACCACATCGACCTGAACTTCGGCTGCCCGGTCCCCAAGGTGACCCGCAAGGGCGGCGGCTCGGCGCTTCCGTACAAGCGGCCCCTGCTGCGCGCGATCCTCAACCAGGCGGTCTCCAACGCGGGCGGGCTGCCGGTCACCATCAAGATGCGCAAGGGCATCGACGACGACCACACCACCTACCTCGACGCGGGCCGGATCGCCGTGGAGGAAGGCGTCACGGCCGTCGCCCTGCACGGCAGGACGGCCGCGCAGCACTACGGCGGCACCGCCGACTGGGACGCCATCGCCCGGCTCAAGGAGCACGTCCCGGAGATCCCCGTCCTCGGCAACGGTGACATCTGGAGCGCGGACGACGCCCGCCGGATGATGCGCGAGACCGGCTGCGACGGAGTGGTCGTGGGGCGCGGCTGCCTGGGCCGCCCCTGGCTCTTCGGCGACCTGGTGAGCGCGTTCGAGGGTACGCAAACACGGCGCGCGCCGGCTCTCCGCGAGGTCGCCGACGTCATGCTGCGGCACGCGACGCTGCTGGGGGAGTGGATCGGTGACGAGACCCGCGGCGTGATCGACTTCCGCAAGCACGTCGCCTGGTACCTCAAGGGCTTCTCGGTCGGCTCCGAGATGCGCAAGAAGCTGGCGATCACCTCGTCGCTGGACGAGCTGGGCGGGCAGCTGCGGGAGCTGGACCTGGACCAGGCGTGGCCGGACGGCGCGGACGGGCCGCGCGGGCGCACCTCGGGCAACAACCGGGTCGTGCTGCCGGACGGCTGGCTGAAGGACCCGTACGACTGCGCGGGAGTGAGCGCGGACGCGGAGCTGGACACCTCGGGCGGCTGAAGAGGCGCCCCCGGGAGCCTGAGGGGCCCGAGGGGACTGTGAGGGGCCTGAGGGGCCCGACCGTGCCCCGGTCGGGCCCCTCAGGTCTTTCCGGACCCTTCGGGGTTTTCCGGGCCCTCGGGCCCCTCAGGGCCCTCAGGAGGCACGTGGCGCCAGAGGCACCGCGTGCCTCTACATTTGCGCCGCTCATCTGAGCGCAATATTCGGCCGGATTCAGCGATATCGAGCCAAGTGGCGGTCCCTATGGGTCCGCATCATGCGCTGTGTGTCGGATCCACTCACGCTGAGCTGCCGTTTGATGATCACCCGGTGACCAGTCGTCACCGTACAGGCGTCCGGATGGTGACATCTGAGCGTCGATCGTAGAGTGATTCTCGCCACCCTGAGAGTCATGTCGCTCAGATGAGCGTGAAGTTGGGAGCTGCATTTCTCAAATGATGGCACTCGGTGCCAAGTGGCTCCACTTTGATCGATCGACGCTTGCCTTGCGCTGTGTGGTCAATGTGAGAACCTTTCGTTACGTTGAGTGCTTTTTCATTCAAGAAGTGAACGCAGTCCCTCGATCGAGGGACAGGTCCCATCACTTTCGATCTGCTGGCGGACGGGTGGTTGAGGCCTCATGACGCGCAAGTGGACGTACCCAGGCACCTTCGATCTGGGTATGTTCCTCGCCGTCAGGGCAGCCACCGCGTCCTCGAGGAGTCGAGACCCGTGTCGGAAAACAAAGATCCCCACGTATCCACCCCGGAATCCCGGGAGCCGCAGGGGCAGAAGTTCGTCTACGACTTCACCGAGGGCAACAAGGATCTGAAGGACCTGCTCGGCGGGAAGGGCGCCAACCTCGCCGAGATGACCAATCTCGGGCTCCCCGTCCCTCCGGGCTTCACGATCACCACCGAGGCGTGCAAGGTCTACCTCGGCAGTGGTGAGGAGCCGACGGAGCTGCGAGCCGAGGTCAGCGCGCATCTCGAAGCCCTTGAGGCCCGGATGGGCAAGAAGCTCGGCCAGGCGGACGATCCGCTGCTGGTCTCGGTCCGCTCCGGCGCGAAGTTCTCGATGCCCGGCATGATGGACACGGTCCTCAACATCGGCCTCTCCGACAAGTCCGTGGCCGGTCTCACCGCCCAGGCCGGTGACGAGCGGTTCGCCTGGGACTCCTACCGCCGTCTCATCCAGATGTTCGGCAAGACCGTCCTCGGTGTCGACGGCGACCTCTTCGAGGAGGCGCTGGAGGCGGCGAAGGAGGCCAAGGGCGTCACGGTCGACGTGGACCTCGACGCGGCCGACCTGAAGAAGCTGGTCAAGCAGTTCAAGAAGATCGTCTCGCGGGACGCCGGACGTGACTTCCCGCAGGACCCGCGCGAGCAGATGGACCTGGCCATAAAGGCCGTCTTCGACTCGTGGAACACCGACCGGGCCAAGCTCTACCGCCGCCAGGAGCGCATCCCCGGCGACCTCGGCACGGCCGTCAACGTCTGCTCGATGGTCTTCGGCAACCTGGGCCCGGACTCCGGTACGGGCGTCGCGTTCACCCGCGACCCGGCCAGCGGCCACCAGGGCGTCTACGGCGACTACCTGCAGAACGCGCAGGGCGAGGACGTCGTCGCCGGCATCCGCAACACCGTGCCGCTCGCCGAGCTGGAGTCGATCGACAAGAAGTCGTACGACCAGCTGATGCAGATCATGGAGACCCTCGAAACGCACTACAAGGACCTGTGCGACATCGAGTTCACCATCGAGCGCGGCCGGCTCTGGATGCTCCAGACCCGGGTCGGCAAGCGCACCGCCGGTGCCGCCTTCCGGATCGCCACCCAGCTCGTCGACCAGGGGCTGATCGACGAGGCCGAGGCGCTCCAGCGGGTCAACGGGGCGCAGCTGGCGCAGCTGATGTTCCCGCGTTTCGACGACGAAGCCGCCACCGATCTGCTGGGCCGGGGCATCGCCGCCTCGCCGGGCGCCGCGGTCGGCAAGGCCGTCTTCGACTCGTACACCGCGGTGAAGTGGTCCCGCTCCGGCGAGAAGGTCATTCTCATCCGCCGTGAGACCAACCCCGACGACCTCGACGGCATGATCGCGGCCGAGGGCATCCTGACCTCGCGCGGCGGCAAGACCTCGCACGCCGCCGTCGTCGCCCGCGGCATGGGCAAGACCTGTGTCTGCGGCGCCGAGGACCTCGAAGTCGACACCAAGCGCCGCCGGATGACGGTGGGCGGACGGGTCATCGAGGAGGGGGACGTCGTCTCCATCGACGGCTCCACCGGCAAGGTGTACCTCGGTGAGGTCCCCGTCGTGCCGTCCCCGGTCGTCGAGTACTTCGAGGGCCGGATGCACGCGGGCGCCGACGACGCCGACGAGCTGGTCGCCGCCGTGCACCGGATCATGGCGTACGCGGACCGGGTGCGCCGGCTGCGGGTGCGGGCCAACGCCGACAACGCCGAGGACGCGCTGCGGGCCCGCCGCTTCGGCGCCCAGGGCATCGGCCTGTGCCGTACCGAGCACATGTTCCTCGGTGAGCGCCGCGAGATGGTCGAGAAGCTGATCCTCGCGGACACCGACGCCGAGCGCGAGGCCGCGCTGGAAGAGCTGCTGCCGCTCCAGAAGGCCGACTTCATCGAGCTGTTCGAGGCGATGGACGGACTGCCCGTCACCGTACGGCTGCTCGACCCGCCGCTGCACGAGTTCCTGCCCGACATCACCGAGCTCTCGGTACGTGTCGCGCTCGCCGAGTCCCGCAAGGACGCCAACGAGAACGACCTGCGACTGCTCCAGGCCGTCCACAAGCTGCACGAGCAGAACCCGATGCTCGGTCTGCGCGGCGTCCGTCTCGGTCTCGTCATCCCCGGCCTGTTCGCCATGCAGGTCCGGGCGATCGCCGAGGCCGCCGCCGAGCGCAAGAACGCCAAGGGCGACCCGCGCGCCGAGATCATGATTCCGCTCGTCGGTACGGTCCAGGAGCTGGAGATCGTCCGCGAGGAGGCCGACCAGGTCATCGCCCAGGTCGAGGCCGCCACCGGCACCCGGCTGAAGCTGACCATCGGCACCATGATCGAGCTGCCGCGTGCCGCGCTGACCGCCGCTCAGATCGCCGAGGCCGCGCAGTTCTTCTCCTTCGGCACGAACGACCTGACGCAGACGGTGTGGGGCTTCTCCCGCGACGACGTGGAGGCCTCGTTCTTCACCGCGTACCTGGAGAAGGGCATCTTCGGGGTGTCGCCGTTCGAGACGATCGACAAGGACGGCGTCGGCTCACTGGTCCGCAGCGCCGTCGCGGCCGGCCGGGCCACCCGCCCGGACCTGAAGCTCGGCGTCTGCGGCGAGCACGGCGGCGACCCGGAGTCGGTGCACTTCTTCCACGAGGTGGGCCTGGACTACGTGTCCTGCTCGCCGTTCCGCATCCCCGTCGCCCGCCTGGAGGCGGGCCGGGCGGCGGCGGACTCGACGGGCAGCGACAGCCGCTGACCCGGCGCACCGGGCCCCGGGGCCGCCGCCGGCTCACTCGTACCCTCACCGACCCGACGGCGCCCCCGGAACCACCGAAGGCGGCGGCACCCCGTGCGGGGGTGCCGCCGCCTCGTTTTGTTCTGGGGAAAAGCGTTGTTCGGCGTTGTGCCTTTTCTTCGCCCCCACACGCACTTCCATACGCAAAGTTCGTTTAATACGCAAAGACATGGGCCGGTATCGAACCGGGGTGCGGTCCATGGATCCCCATCCATGGACCGCACCCGGCTTACCCCCGCCGGGCACGGAGCCGCACCGTCGCCGACCGCCGCCGAACGAGCAAAACCCCCCACGGCCTTCACTCGATCTTCCGGTGGCTCCGGATTCGCACCCGACGTCGTACAGCTTTTCGGGTGATGGCACCCGCGGGCGAGACGTTTCACCTCTGGCCGAAACCCCGTGGTGACGCGCTGTTATGGGTCGCATACCCTGGGGTGGGGGCAATTGCAGGTGCAACAGGTGGGGGTTCGGTGCTGCGCATCCACATGTCCGGGGTGGACCTTTCCAAGGTGCGGATGGCCACCCGGCCGGATGCGCTGTGGGAAACCATTCTGAGTTTCCACCGGCTGAGGGACCGCCGTGGTTCCACGGTGTTCGGGGAATGGCGTAAGGAAACCCGGCCCAGGTTGAATGGTGAAGTACGCCCACTGGCCGCCGTGATTCCAGCACGCGGCTATTTCCCGGACTTTCTGACGCCTTCTCAGGAAAGTGGTGAGCCGTACGGCATCGGCGCCGGAATGGAGGCGCTGCGCGACACCCCGCCCCGGCGGATCCGCGCCGAACTCGCCCTGCTGAGTGCCGAACGCCGCGAGGCGGGCCGCGTCCCCCACGGGCGCGTCGAGTCGCTCGACCGGCTCATCGGCGCCCTGCGCGGCTACCACCGCGCCGCGATCGAACCGTACTGGCCGCACATCCAGGCCAGCGTCGAGGCCGACCGCGCCGTCCGCGGCCGCGCACTCCTGGACGGCGGGGCGGAAGAGCTGCTGGCCTCCCTCCCGCCGATGATCCGCTGGCGGGCCCCCGTGCTGGAGGCGGACTACCCCGTCGACCGCGAGCTCCACCTCGACGGCCGGGGGCTGCTGCTCCAGCCGTCCTTCTTCTGCCGGGTCACCCCGGTCGTCCTCCGCGACCCGCGACTTCCGCCGGTCCTGGTCTACCCGGTCACCCACTCCCGCGCCCCGGTCTTCGCGGAACCGGGGCCCTGGCTCGGTCGGCTCCTCGGCCACACCCGCTCCACGGTCCTGAGCGCCATCGGCAACGGCTGCACGACCAGCGAACTCGCCCGCCGGGCCGGAGTCTCCCTCGCCTCGGCGAGCCAGCACGCCTGTGTGCTGCGCGAGGCCGGCCTGATCCACACGCTGCGGCACGGCAGCTCGGTCCTGCATACGCTGACCCCGCTGGGCGGATCGCTGCTCCGGGGCGGCGCGCCGCTCGCCATGTCCTGAATCCGAGGGCGGAAGATTTCCTCGCCGGTACCGATGAGTTCCGTGCCGCCCCGTCGTCTACCTGTCGTAAAGCGTTCGAACACCAGAGGGATTCGAACCCCAGAGAGAACGGAACGGCCATGCCTCAGATGATCTTCGTGAACCTGCCGGTCAAGAACCTTGAGACGACCAAGGCCTTCTTCGGCAAGCTCGGCTTCTCGTGCAACCCGCAGTTCAGCGACGAGAACACCGCGTGTCTCGTCATCAGCGACACCATCTTCGCCATGCTCCTCACCGAGCCCCGCTTCAAGGAGTTCACCAAGAAGGAGGTCGCCGACGCCTCGAAGTCCACCGAGGTGATCCTCGCGCTGAGCGCGGAGAGCCGCGAGAAGGTGGACGAACTGGTCGACACCGCCCTGGCCTCCGGAGGGTCGCCCGCCAACGAGACGATCGACTTCGGTCACATGTACGGCCGTTCCTTCCAGGACCCGGACCACCACATCTGGGAGGTCATGTGGATGGACCCCGCGGCCGTCGAGGGGCAGCAGGCCTGAGGCCGACGGCGGTCGGCGGGCCGCCGGGTCTCAGGACCCGAGGCCCGGATACGTCACCCCCGTGAGCTGCTCGGACGCCACCCAGAGCCGCTCGCTCGCCACGTCGTCGAGCGTCCAGCCCGCCCGCCACGACGGGGCGGGCGCACCGCGCCAGCCCAGCAGCCTCGGCCCGGTGAACGAGTCGGGGCGCACGCCGGGCGCGGTGGCCGCGTACAGGGTGGGCAGCGCTCCGGACGACGCGGGCTGGGCGATGATCCGGTTGCCGAGCTCGAAGACCCGCTCCGCCGCCTTGCGGCTCTCCATCCGGACGCCCGCCGTCTGCAGATTGGTCGCCGCGTATCCGGGGTGCGCCGCGGCGGCCACCACCCCGGAACCGGCCGCCGACAGCCGCCGTGCCAGCTCGTGGACGAAGAGCAGATTGGCGGTCTTCGAGCGGCCGTAGGCGATCCAACGGCGGTAGTTCCGCTCGCTGTTGAGATCCCCGATGTCGATGTTGGACAGGGCGTGCATCCCGCTGGAGACGCTCACCACACGCGCCCCCGGGGTGTCGAGAAGCTTCGGGAGCAGCAGCCCGGTGAGGGCGAAGTGCCCGAGATGGTTGACGCCGAACTGCCTCTCGAAGCCGTCGGTCGTCCTCCCGTACGGCAGCGCCATCACACCCGCGTTGTTGATCAGCAGATCGATCCGGCCGGGCGCGTGGACCGCGGCGAACTCGCGTACGGAATCCAGATCGGCCAGATCGAGCGGTACGGACTCCACGTCCGCGCCGGTCACGGCCGTCCGGATCCGGGACTCGGCCTCCTTGCCGCGTATCTCGTCGCGGCAGGCGAGCAGCACCCGCGCGCCGCGCCGGGCCAGCTCCCGTGCCGTGATCAGCCCGATCCCGCTGTTGGCTCCGGTGACCACGGCGGTACGGCCGCTCTGGTCGGGGATGTCGCTCGCGTTCCAGCCCTGGCTCATGGACCCCAGCGTACGACCGGGGCGCGCGGAGAGAACGGGCCGGTCGGATCCCGAACGCATGACCCGTGGAGGCCGTTGGGGGTCCGGAGGTCCGCCAACCTCAGTGTTGGCTCAACTTTCCCACGATCCGGCCAAAGCGGTTGGACGGGGCAGCTATCTCGTCCTTAGGGTCGCGATCATGCCCGACATAGCGCTCACCACACTGGTTGTCCTCTGCCTCGCCGCAGCCGCGGCGGGCTGGATCGACGCGGTGGTCGGCGGCGGCGGGCTGCTCCTGCTGCCCGCCCTGCTGCTGGGCCTGCCGCACGTCCCGGCCGCGCACGTCCTCGGCACCAACAAGGCGGTCGCGATCGTCGGAACGTCGGGCGCCGCCGTGACGTACGTGCGCAAGGCTCCGGTGAAGGTCGGGGTCGCCCTGCGGATCGGGCTCGCGGCGCTGGCCGGATCGATGACCGGTGCGTTCTTCGCGGCCGGAATCAGCAGCGAGGTGCTGCGACCCGTGATCATGGTGGTGCTGCTGACGGTCGCGGCGTTCGTGATGCTGAGGCCCTCGTTCGGCGCGGCGACGGACGAGGGGGCCCGGCACGAGATCACCCGGGCCCGTACCGTCACCGCGATCGTGCTGGTCGGCGGCGGCATCGGTCTCTACGACGGACTGTTCGGCCCCGGTACCGGAACGTTCCTGGTGCTGGCGCTGACCGCGGTGCTCCACCTCGATCTGGTGACGGCGTCCGCCACCGCCAAGATCGTCAACGTGTGCACCAACGGCGGGGCGCTGGCGATGTTCGCCTACCAGGGCAGTGTGCTGTGGCAACTGGCCGCGCTGATGGCGGTGTTCAACCTGGCCGGCGGGCTGATCGGGGCGCGGATGGCGCTCAGGAAGGGCAGCGGGTTCGTTCGCGGGGTGCTGCTGGTCGTGGTGTTCTCGCTGGTCGCGAAGCTGGCCTTCGACCAGTGGACGGCATGAGCGACCGGCGCCGGAGGGCAGGGCTCACCGCACCTCGGTGAGGTGCGCGTACGCCACCACATTGCCCTCGTAACCCGTCGTCTTCGAGAAGCCGCCGCCGCAGGTGATCAGCCGCAGCGAGGCGTAGGGCGAGGCCCCGTACACCCGCTTGTCGGGGAAGTTCCGGCTTTCGTAGACCTCGATCGCGTCGAGTGAGAAGACGGCGGTACGCCCGTCCTGACGGACCACCTCGACCTTGCTGCCCTTCTGTAGGGCGCCCAGGTCGTAGAAGACCGACCGCCCCTGCGCGTTGTCGACATGACCGGCGACGATCGCGCTGCCCTTGGAGCCGGGGGAAGTGCCGTTCCGGTACCAGCCGACGACATTGCGGTTCCCGGCCGGCGGCACGTCGAGACTGCCGTCGGACCCGAGTCCCAGCCGCATCACCGGGGCGTCCACCCGAATGCTCGGGATGCGGAGCCGCACGGGTGCCGACGGCCCCAGGGGTTCGGCGACCGGGGATCCCGGCTGCGGCCCGGGGCCGCCGGCGAAGGCCTGCGCGGAGGTCGGCTGGGGCGGGATCAGCTGGGCGTCGGCGCCGTGGCGGATCAGCCAGAAACCGGCCAGCGCCGCGATGACCAGCAGCCAGCCCTGGGCCTTCTGGGACACGGTCGTCCTCCGGGTGACGTGGCAGGAGTCAGTACGGGTGAGGGGACGGTCCCGTCCCGGTGGCCGCGCGGCCACCGGGACGGATTCCAGGCGGTACGGAGACGTGAATCCGTCTCCGTCAGCCGGCTTCCTGCGTGCCGCTCGCCCGGCGACGCAGGAGCCAGGCTCCGCCGGCGACGGTCGCGGCGAGTACGCCGGCGCCCGCCGCGATCTGGGAGGTGTCGGGCCGGACACTGCCGCCGACGCCTGTTTTGACGTGCCCGCTGGGGGTGTTGCGCGCGGACGAATCGCCCTGTCCGGACGAGTTGTCGCGGCCGGACGAATCCTGTCCCGCGCTGTCCCGCCCGGAGCTGTCACGTCCGGAGTTGTCGCGTCCGGACGAGGAGTCGTTGTGCCCGGACGAACTGTTCTGCCCCGACGAACTGTCGTGCCTGCCCGAGCCCCCGTCCCCGGACTGGTTGCGATCCCCGCTCCCACGCTCGTTCGAGCCTTCCCTGGAGGGAGTGCTGAGCCCGGAGAAGGCGTTGAACCCGCCGACGGAGTCGAGGAGTGAGGGGACGTTGAGGCCGAAGGGGGTGTTGAGCCCGGATCCGGAGGAGTTGTTCGCTCCGTCCCCGTCGCGGCCGTGCCCCTCCTGGTCGCCGTTGGCCCGTGGCGCGCCCGCCGGGCTGATCCGCAGAGTGCCGGTATCACCCGCGTACGCGGGCGGTCCTGCGGAGAAGAGGCCGAGCGTGGCTATGGTGACCGCGGAAGCGGCGGTACCGGTCACTAGGCGGGCAGGACGCATGGGGGGTTCCTCCGGCAACTGCGCGAGTAGGTGTGTCCTGACCCCGAGCTAACGGGCGGCTCGCCCTCCACGCCTGTTGACACCAAGTCAGCTTTCACCCGAACGGCCCGGCGCGGCATCCTTGCCAAGCGATATGTGTGCAGGTCACGGCGGTGATCGAAGCGAGGATGACCGGTCCTTTACCGACCGGTGCCGAACGGGTGACACCCTCCCGGAGGAAAGTGGCGCACATCACATGCATGACCTTGTGGGCGTCGGGCACACGTCTGACACCCCCCACGGGACGGTGCACCGGGCCGCTCCCGGCCGCCGCCCTCACCGGACCCACCCCCCTGGGTCCGGTGAGGGCGGTTTTGCGTCGGGAGTCCCGGGGCGCGGTGCTCTCACATCGGCGCGGCGGTGGACCGGCCGACGGCGGGCAAAGACACCCGGGCACGGAGCGCCGGCGTCCGGGAGAGGGGCGGTCCCGATGTGGATCCGTATGCCCCATGCCGCCCCGGCGGGCAGCGCCGGGTGGGCCACGGGTGCCCGGCGTGAGCCAGGAGGCGTCAGATCGTGTCCCACGGCGTGCCGTCGTAGGCCCGGCCGATCCGCTTCATCAGCTCCTCGTCCACCGTGAACGCGATGTCGTCGATCCGCCGGACCGGTGCGATGCCCTGCGAGTTGGTGAGGAAGGCCGCCCCGAACGCGCCGATCCCGTCCAGTGCCACCCGGCGACGTACGGACTCCAGCCCCACGCCGGGCAGTTCCTGTTCCAGCAGTGCCATGGTGATGCCGCGCAGGCAGGGGGCGTCCGGCCAGACGACCGAAGTGCCGTCCCAGAAGCCGATGTTGGTGATCGCCCCCTCCGTCACCGCGCCGTCCGGCGCGGTCAGCAGGGCCTCGTCGAAACCGGCTCGGGCGGCGAGCGTCGCGTAGTACGTCTGGCCGAACTCGCCGGGACGCTTGATGTGCGGAACGGTCCGGGCGTAGGGAACGGACATCAGGTCGTGCGGTTCGGCGGACTTCCGCGCCGGCCCGCGCACCGTGACCATGACGGTGGTCTCCGCGTCGCCCGGCGGCAGGAAGCAGTACACCCGGGACGAGGCGTCCCGTACCCCCGCACCGTCCAGCGCGTGCCGGATCAGCTCGCGCACGCGCTCCCCGTCCAGGGCGCGCTCGAACAGCTCCCGGTTGGCGGAGTCCAGCCGGGCCAGATGCAGGGCGAGGCCGCGTACCTTTCCGTCCCTGACCTGCATGGCCGTGAAATGGCCGTAGTTGAGGAAGGCGGGAATCCGCAGATCCGCCTCGGTGGCCGGGTGCCTGTTGAACTCCGCGTACGGGAAGGGCGCGGGAGGGGGAGTCGTCATGGGGTCCACGGTATGCCGCGAGGTGCGAGGTGCGAGGTGCGAGGTGGGAGGTGCGGACGTCGATGGACGGGGCTTGACCTCAACTATGGTTGACATACGAGCCTCTCCGCATGGACCTCACCACAGCAGCCTCATCCATGGCGGTCGCCACCGCCTCCACCGCGTCCCTGAAGGTCGCGGTCATTCTCGCCAGCAATCGCGAAGGACGGTTCGCCCCCGTCGTCTCCGACTGGTTCCTCTCGCACACCGCCCATCGGCCCGGCATCGAGACCGACCTGATCGACATCGCGGAGCTCGATCTCCCGATCGCCCTCTCCTACCGGCCCGACGCCGATGCGCGGGCGCAACTGGGCGCCGTGTCGCCCAGGTTGGCGGCGGCCGACGCCTTCGTCGTCATCACCCCCGAGTACAACCACTCGTACCCGGCCCCGCTGAAGAACCTCATCGACTGGCACCACGCCGAGTGGCAGGCCAAGCCCGTGGCCTTCGTCTCGTACGGCGGGGTCTCCGGCGGTCTGCGCGCGGTCGAACACCTGAGGCAGGTCTTCGCGGAGCTGCATGGCGTCGGCATCCGCGAAACCGTGTCGTTCCACAACGCGGGTGCCCTCTTCGACGAGGAGGGCAGGCCCAAGGACCCCTCGGGCTGCGACGCGGCGGCCAGGACACTGCTCGACCAGCTCGACTGGTGGGGGCGCGCGCTGCGTGACGCCAAGGCCGTCCGTCCGTACGGCGTCTGACCGCGGGACACTGCGCCGCGCCGGTCTGCCCCCGACAATCGACGAGGGGTGCGAGGACACCCCGTAACCGACAGTGAGGAGCCCGAAGGTGACGACGCCGGCATGGCTGACCGTACTGACCACGACGGACAGCGAGGAGAAGGCCCATGCGCTGGCGCAGGGCGCGGTGGAGGCGCGGCTCGCCGCCTGCGTACAGATCTCCGCGCCCGTCACCTCGGTCTACCGCTGGGACAACGCCATCGAGACCACCGAGGAGTGGCAGCTGCTGCTCAAGACGACGGCGGAGCGGTACGACGAACTGGAGGCCCATCTCCTGGCGGCGCACGACTACGGGACACCGGAGGTCATCGCGGTCCCGGTGGTACGGGGCAGCGCCCGCTACCTCGACTGGGTCTCCTCCGAGACCACCCCGGACGCCCCTCTCTAGAGCGGGCGGCCGCGCCGGCCCCGGTGCGGGCAGTCGCGCCGGGGCGTCCCCCTATCGCTCGTCCGCCGCCAGGGCCTCCCCGATGCCGGGCTCCTTCGGGCCCAGGAAGTGCGGTTCGCGCTTGAACGTGGACTCCAGCACCGCCTTCCCCGCCGCGAACATCTCCCGTGTTCCGCCGTAGTACCAGCTCGCATCGTGTACGGCGTCGACGCCGACGCCGTACACGTCGATCCCGGCGCTCCGGCACAGCGCGATCGCACGCCGGATGTGGAACCCCTGGCTCACCAGCACCGCGCGGTCGACCCCGAAGATCTTCTTGGCGCGGACGCACGAGTCCCAGGTGTCGAACCCGGCGAAGTCGCTCACGATGCGCTTGTCCGGCACGCCGTGCGCCTTCAGGTACGTACGCATGGCGTCGGGCTCGTCGTACTCCTTCCGGCTGTTGTCACCGGTCACGAGCACGACCTTCACCTTTCCGTCCCGGTACAGCTCGGCGGCGGTGTTCAGCCGGTTCGCCAGATACGGCGACGGCTTGCCGTGCCAGAGCCCGGCTCCGAACACCACGGCGACCTGCTGCGCGGGCGCGTCCGCGGTCGTCCTGACCCGGGCGTCGGCGACGGAGTACAGATAGGTCGCGGGCGTCAGTGCCACCACAGAGGCGACCATCACCCCCTGGACGAGGCGCCGCTGTCCGCGCCGCGTCCGCGGCCACCGCGGCCGGAACCGCCCGAGCCGCGCCGCCCGTCCCGGCTGCTTCTCCTCCATGGGTGCCCCCTGCTCGTGCCGTGTGCCTTGCTGTCCCACATGATCGGACGACCGCTGAGGGGAAAGGGTTCTCCATCTCCCGGTTTCGTTTATTTCGTTACCGTTTCCGATCCGGCCGCGGACGTGTCGCAGATCGATCGGCTCTTCGGCGGCGCGGCCTGTTCCTCACCGAGAGCTCCCCCCGCCCTCTCCGGCCCCCGGCCCCGGCCCGGCCGCTCGACGCGCCCGTGGACAGGACCCGTCACCCTCACGCAACGGTGCGGCAACCTCGGGCCCGCACCATCGGTCCATGACGGAGTCGGCACCGGCACATCCCGATGAGTCCCTGCCCCTCGACAGCACGGCGCAACTGTTGACTCGCATCACCGCACAGCTCGGCACCCAGCTCGGGCTCGTCTCCCTGAACGGAACCCGGCGGCACGGACAGGTCGCCACCCCGGGGCCGGTCCGGCGGATGGTGGCCGAAGTCGCGACGACCGCGTAGTTCCGCCGCCGGGCCGGTCGGCGCGCATCCGCCTGGGCCGCGCTGTCAGCCGGGACGTTTACTGTCGGAACCATGGACGGCATGGACGGCACGCAGGAAGCACAAGGCGCAGACGACACGCAGTGCACACACGACACGCAGTGCACACACGACACGCAGTGCGCGCACGGCACACAGGACCACGGCTCGGCCCCCTACCGCGCGGCCGACGCCGAACGCTGGGACACCGAGCCGGACAAGCGGCCCGGCCGTACCGCGTTCCAGCGCGACCGCGCCCGTGTGCTGCACTCCGCCGCACTGCGCCGGCTCGCGGGCAAGACCCAGGTCGTCACCCCCGGTACCCGCAGCCACGCCTGGGACGCCAGCCCGCGGACCCGGCTCACCCACTCCCTGGAATGCGCCCAGGTCGGCCGCGAGCTCGGGGCGGCGCTCGGCTGCGACCCCGATCTGGTCGAGACGGCCTGCCTCGCCCACGACCTCGGCCACCCGCCGTTCGGACACAACGGGGAGCAGGCGCTCAACGACTTCGCGTCGGACTGCGGGGGCTTCGAGGGCAACGCGCAGTCGCTGCGCCTGCTGACCCGGCTCGAACCGAAGCGGTTCGTCCCCGACACCCGCACCGGCGAGCTGGCCAGCGTCGGACTCAATCTGACCCGCGCCGCCCTGGACGCCGCCACCAAGTACCCGTGGCCGCGCGGCGGCCACCCCTTCGACCCGGACTCCCCGAAATTCGGGGTGTATGAGGACGACCTGCCCGTCTTCGAGTGGGCCCGCAGGGGCGCCCCGAAGGACCGCAAGTGCTTCGAGGCCCAGGTCATGGACTGGTCCGACGACGTCGCGTACTCGGTGCACGACTTCGAGGACGGGCTGCACGCCGGGCACATCGATCCGAACTGCCTCTACGCCGAGCCCGAGCGGAACGCGATCTGGGCGGTCGCCATCGGACGCTACGTCCCGGCGGACACCGATCCCGAGGAGCTGGCCGACGCCCTCGACCGGCTCATCGGCCAGGAGTGGTGGCCGGACAACTACGACGGTTCGGCCGTCGCCCAGGCCCGGCTGAAGGACGCGACGAGCCAGCTGATCGGCCGGTTCTGTCTGGCGGCCGAGAGCGGCACCCGGCAGGCTTACGGGACGGGCCGGCTCAGCCGGTACGCGGCCGAGCTGGTCGTGCCCCGCGAGGCACGCAACGAATGCGCCGTGCTCAAGGCGGTCGCCGACCGCTACGTCATGCAGCGCGCCGAGCAGGAGGCCATCCGCGCCGATCAGCGGATCGTCATCGCGGAGCTGGCCGCCGCGCTGACCGCACGCGCCCCGGAGGGACTGGAACCGCAGTTCCGGGCGCTGTTCGACGCCGCCTGCGACGACCGGGCCCGCAAGCGGGTCCTCGTCGATCAGATCGCCGCCCTGACCGACGCCTCGGCACGCTCCCTGCACGCCTCGCTCACCGGACCCCGCCGCTGACCGGCCGAGGCCTCGCCCCCGGCCGGTCACCCGGCCGTGTCGTCACCGTCGGGCGTTCCCGCGCTTGCGGCTCCTCCGGCGTGGGAGGCCCGTTCCCCACCGCCGCGCGGGGTCGTCCGCGACCCTGTCCGCGAGCCGCGCGGACTTGCCTGTGACCACGGGGTGTGACCTGATCGGTGTACACCCTCTTTCGCCATCACGCTGCGTGCGGGACGCTCGCAGTCGGGCCCCGCGCAGCAAGCACCGAGGAGGCATCAAGTGGTCGACGCACATCGGACGTTCGTCATCGTCGGCGGAGGACTGGCAGGAGCGAAGGCGGCCGAGACACTCCGGGCGGAGGGTTTCAGCGGCCGGGTGATCCTCCTCGGCGATGAACGCGATCATCCGTACGAACGGCCGCCGCTCTCCAAGGGCTATCTGTCCGGCAAGGAGGAGCGGGACAGCCTCTTCGTCCACGAGACCGCCTGGTACGCGGGCGCCGACATCGAGCTGCACCTGGGCCAGCCCGTCACCTCCCTCGACCGGCACGCCCGCTCCGTACAGCTCGGCGACGGCACCGTCGTCCACTACGACAAGCTGCTGCTCACCACCGGGGCCGAGCCGCGCCGCCTGCCCATCCCGGGTACGGACCTGGCCGGTGTCCACCATCTGCGCCGTCTGGCCCACGCCGACCGGCTGCGCAACGTACTGACCGCCCTCGGCCGCGACAACGGCCATCTGGTGATCGCCGGGGCGGGCTGGATCGGCCTGGAGGTCGCGGCGGCGGCGCGCGGGTACGGTGCCGAGGTCACCGTCGTCGAGCCGGAGCCGACCCCGTTGCACCAGGTCGTCGGCCCCGAGCTCGGCCAGATCTTCACCGATCTGCACACCGACCACGGGGTCCGCTTCCACTTCGGCGTCCGCCTCACCGAGATCATCGGCCAGGACGGCCTGGTCCTCGCGGTCCGCACCGACGACGGCGAGGAGCACCCCGCCCACGACGTGCTCGCGGCGATCGGTGCCGCCCCCCGCACCGCACTGGCCGAAGCGGCGGGGCTCGCCATGGCCGCGCGCAAGGACGGTGGAGGCATCGCCGTCGACGCCTCCCTGCGCACCTCCGACCCGCACATCTTCGCGGCCGGTGACGTCGCCAATATGGCCCATCCGCTGCTCGGCATCCGGCTGCGCGTGGAGCACTGGGCGAACGCGCTGAACAGCGGCCCGGCGGCGGCCCTCGCCATGCTCGGCAAGGAGGTCGGCTACGACCGGGTGCCGTACTTCTTCTCCGACCAGTACGACCTCGGTCTCGAATACTCGGGCTGGGCGCCGCCGGGCAGCTACGACCAGGTGGTCATCCGCGGCGACGCGGGAAAGCGCGAGTTCATCGCCTTCTGGCTGAAGGACCGCCGGGTGCTGGCCGGGATGAACGTCAACGTGTGGGACGTCACCGAGGACGTGCAGCAGTTGGTCCGGTCCGGCAGGCAGATCGACCCGGACGCGCTGGCCGACCCGTCGGTACCGCTGGCCGCCCTGAGGTGACCCGCGGAACCGAGCCGGACCGTCCGGACCGTGCCGCGACCGAGCCGTGCCTGACCGAACCGCGCTGGACCGAACCGCGCTGGACCGAACCGCGCCGGGCCGAGCCGGCCCGAACCGCGCCGGACTGAGCCCGGACCGGGCCGAGCCGAACCGGCCCGAACCGCGCCCGGCCGAGCCGCGGGACGCTGCGGGACTTCGCCCGGCCGCCGCGTCGGTGGTCCCGGACGGGAGCGTCCGGCCGTACCGCGCGCGGCAGGCGAACTCGTCCCCGGGTTCCCCGGATCACATCGGCACGCGGCACGGCTGTCGTACCCCACCCGTAGACTTCACCCGTGGCAGGCAGGATCAATGACGACGACGTGAAGGCGGTGCGGGACGCGGTCCCGATCGACGCCGTCGTTTCCGAGTATCTCCAGCTGCGCAACGCGGGCGGTGGCAACCTCAAGGGGCTCTGCCCGTTCCACGACGAGAAGTCCCCCTCCTTCCAGGTCAGTCCGAGCAAGGGTCTCTTCCACTGCTTCGGCTGCCAGGAGGGCGGTGACACGATCGCCTTCGTGATGAAGATCGACCATCTCTCGTTCTCCGAGACGGTCGAGCGGCTCGCCGCCAAGGCGGGCATCACCCTGCGCTACGAGGAGGGCGGGTACAACCCCTCCCACCAGCGCGGTGAGCGCATCCGGCTGGTCGAGGCCCACAAGGTGGCCGCCCAGTTCTATGTCGAGCAGCTGGACGGCCCCGAGGCGGAGATCGGCCGCAAGTTCCTCGCCGAGCGCGGCTTCGACCAGGCGGCGGCCGCCCATTTCGGTGTCGGCTACAGCCCGGCGGGCTGGGACCACCTCACCCGCTATCTGCGCGGCAAGGGCTTCAGCGACAAGGAGCTGATCACCTCCGGCCTCTCCCAGGACGGCAGGCGCGGCCCGATCGACCGCTTCCGCGGCCGGCTGATGTGGCCGATCAGCGACACCTCCGGCGACGTCGTCGGCTTCGGCGCCCGCAAGCTGCGCGACGACGACAACGGACCGAAGTACCTCAACACCCCCGAGACCGCGATCTACAAGAAGTCGCAGGTGCTGTACGGCATCGACCTGGCGAAGAAGGACATCGCGAAGGCCAGCAGGGCCGTGGTCGTCGAGGGTTACACCGACGTCATGGCCTGCCATCTCGCCGGGATCACCACCGCCATCGCCACCTGCGGTACGGCCTTCGGCGGGGACCACATCAAGATCCTGCGCCGCCTCCTGATGGACAACGGCAGCGCCCGGGTGATCTTCACCTTCGACGGTGACGCGGCCGGGCAGAAGGCCGCCCTGCGCGCCTTCGAGGACGACCAGAAGTTCGCCGCCGAGACGTACATCGCGATCGCCCCGGACAACATGGACCCGTGCGATCTGCGCCTGGTCAAGGGCGACGAGGCCGTCCGCGACCTGGTCGAGCCCCGTACCCCGCTCTTCGAGTTCGCGCTCCGCCAGATCGTCGCCCGGTACGACCTGGAGACCCCGGCGGGCCGCGGTGCCGCGCTCGACGAGGCGGCGCCCGTCGTCGCCCGGATCAAGAACAGCTCCTCGCAGCACGAGGTGGCCGTCCAGCTGGCCGGCATGCTCGGCATCCTGGACACCCAGTTCGTGGTCAAGCGCGTCGGCCAGCTCGCCCGCTGGGCCCGCGAGCGGGGTGACCAGCGGGGCGCCGCGCAGGCCCCGCCCCGCGGCGGCCCCCGGCACGAACAGGTCCAGGCGCCGACCGCCCCCTCCGGCCCCGCCCTCAACCTCCGCAGTCCCGCCCACCGCACCGAGCGCGAGCTGCTGAAGCTCGCCCTGCAGAAGCCCGCTCTCGTCTCTCCGGCCTTCGACGCCTACGGGGTCGACGAGTTCACCGCCCCGCCGTACGCGGCGGTCCGGCAGTGCATCGCGGAGGCGGGCGGCGCTGATATGGGCGTCCCCGAGACCCGCGAATACCTGGTCCAGGTCCTGGAGGTGGCCCCCGACGACAGGGTGCGCAATCTGGTCACCGAGCTTGCCGTCGAGGTCTTCCACGGCAAGACCATCGACGAGACCTACGCGGGCATGCAGCTCGTCCAGGTCCGGCTGCGCGCCGTCGACCGCCGGATCAACGACGTCCAGGGCAGCCTCGCCCGCCTCGGCAGCAATGTCGCCCCCGACCAGCTGGCCGCCGCGCAGAACGAGGTCTGGGTCCTCCAGCAGTACGCCGAGTCGCTGCGCAACAACGGCGCCGACGCGCTCTGACCCGAGGCCGGGGCGAGGTGCCGGCGGTGCTGCGGTGACGGCGCACCGGGCGCGTTCGGCCCTCGCTCCGTCGTCCGTCGCCGGGCGGGCTCGAAACTCCCGCCCCTCCCCGTCCGCGTATCCGCTCGGTCACGGACCGGACCCAGAAAGTCCCCGCACGCCCCTCGTGGCAGCGATGTGTCTTCCCCCACACTGGGGGGCGGTGCCTGAGTCATCGGAGCGCGGCCGGTCCACCGGACCGTGATCCGCCATCCCCGCGATCCGGCAGCGATCACCTGGAGGTCGCCCCCGTGCAGACCCGGACCCTGACCGAAACCGAGCATGTCTCGGCCATCCCCGCGCAGAACCGGGCCGTGCGTCATCCGGAGGCCGTGGCGGAGCCGCAGAAGCCGTCCGATCCACCCGACCCCCCCGAGGCACTCATGGAGGAGCCACCGGAGGCGCCCGACCCCCCGGAGCCGCGGGGCCGACCGGAGACGGCCGGTCCGTCCTCCGATCTGTTCCGCCAGTATCTGCGGGAGATCGGCCGGATCCCGCTGCTCACCGCCGCCGACGAGGTGGAGCTCGCCCGCCGGGTCGAGGCAGGTCTCTTCGCCGAGGAGCGGCTCGCGAGCACCCCGGACCCGGACAGCCGACTGGCCGTCGATCTGGACCGGCTGGTGGTCATGGGGCGGACGGCGAAGCGCCGGCTCATCGAGGCCAACCTCCGCCTCGTCGTCTCCGTCGCCAAACGCTACGTCGGCCGCGGGCTGACCATGCTCGATCTGGTCCAGGAGGGAAACCTCGGACTGATCAGGGCGGTCGAGAAGTTCGACTACGCGCGGGGGTACAAGTTCTCGACGTACGCGACCTGGTGGATCCGTCAGGCCATGTCCCGCGCCCTCGCCGACCAGGCGCGGACCATCCGGGTCCCGGTCCATGTCGTCGAACTGATCAACCGCGTCGTACGGGTCCAGCGCCGGATGCTCCAGGAACGCGGCTACGAGCCGACGCCCGAGGAGGTCGCCGACCAGCTCGACGTCACCCCGGAGCGCGTCGGCGAAGTCCTGCGGCTCGCCCTGGAACCCGTCTCGCTGCACGCCCCGGTCGGTGAGGAGGACGACGTCGCACTCGGCGATCTGATCGAGGACGGCGACGCCGCGTCCCCGGTCGAGTCCGCCGCGTTCCTGCTGCTGCGCGAACATCTGGAAGCGGTGCTCTCCACGCTCAACGAGCGTGAGCGCAAGGTGGTCCAGCTGCGCTACGGGCTGGCGGACGGGCGGCCCCGCACGCTGGAGGAGATCGGCAGGATCTTCGGCGTGACACGCGAACGCATCCGCCAGATCGAGTCCAAGACCCTCAACAAGCTGCGGGACCACGCCTTCGCCGACCAGCTGCGCGGCTACCTCGACTGAACCCGGCACCGTGGATGGGCAGACGGGCAGACGGGCAGACGGACACCCGGGCCGGACCGGATCCGTGGGGCCGTCGCCCGGGAGCGGACGGCCCGTCACCCGCCGTCGGCCGAAGCGCGTCGTGGCGGCCACCGCCCTCACCGGCCGCCCGGCTGCCGACGGGTTCGCGGACGGCCCCGGACGGAAGGAGCCCGTACCGCCGACCGGCGGTACGGGCCCCGTCACGTGCCGCGCTCGCGTCAGTCGACCTCGGCGACCGCCTGCGCGAACTGCGCCGAATACAACCGGGCGTACGCGCCCTCGGCATCCAGCAGCTCGTCGTGCGTGCCCTGTTCGACGATCGAGCCGTTCTCCATCACCAGGATGACGTCGGCATCCCGGATGGTGGAGAGCCGGTGCGCGATCACAAAGCTCGTACGGCCGTGCGCCAGGCGCGCCATCGCCTTCTGGATCAGCACCTCGGTACGGGTGTCGACGGAACTCGTCGCCTCGTCGAGCACCAGTATCACCGGGTCGGACAGGAACGCCCGCGCGATGGTGATGAGCTGCTTCTCGCCCGCGCTGACACCGGAGCCCTCGTCGTCGATCACCGTGTCGTAACCGTCCGGCAGGGTACGGATGAAGCGGTCGGCGTGGGCCGCCTTCGCCGCCTCCTCGATCTCCTCCCGGCTGACCTCGCGCGAAGCGCCGTACGCGATGTTCTCCGCGATGGACCCGCCGAACAGCCAGGTGTCCTGGAGGACCATGCCGATCCCCGAGCGCAGGTCGTCGCGCGACATGTTCGTCACGTCGACCCCGTCGAGGGTGATCCGGCCGCCCGTCACCTCGTAGAACCGCATCAGCAGATTGACGAGCGTGGTCTTGCCGGCGCCGGTCGGCCCGACGATCGCGACCGTGTGACCCGGCTCGACGTTCAGCGACAGGCTCTCGATGAGCGGCTTCTCCGGGTCGTAACGGAACGACACCTTCTCCAGCGAGACGCTGCCCCGCAGCTCCTCCGGGCGCTCGCCCGTGCCCGGCGCGGGGTCGGCGCCCTGCTCCTCGGCGTCCAGCAGCTCGAAGATCCGCTCGGCCGACGCGACACCCGACTGCACCAGGTTCGCCATCGAGGCGACCTGGGTCAGCGGCATCGAGAACTGCCGCGAGTACTGGATGAACGCCTGCACATCACCGATCGACAGTGATCCCGAAGCGACCCGCAGACCACCGACGACGGCGATCAGCACATAGTTCAGGTTGGAGACGAACATCATCAGCGGCTGCATGATCCCGCTGTTGAACTGCGCCTTGAAGCCCGCCTCGTACAGCGCGTCGTTCTGCTCGGCGAAGTCCTTCGCGGACTCCTCCTGCCGCCCGAAGACCTTCACCAGGGTGTGCCCGGTGTACATCTCCTCGATATGGGCGTTGAGCTTGCCCGTCACCTTCCACTGCTGCACGAACTGGGGCTGCGAGCGCTTGCCGACCTTCGTCGCCACGACCACCGAGAGCGGCACCGTCACCAGGGCGACCAGCGCCAGCAGCGGTGAGATCCAGAACATCATGATCAGCACACCGATGATGGTGAGCAGGGAGTTGATGAGCTGGCCCATCGTCTGCTGCATCGTCTGCGAGATGTTGTCGATGTCGTTCGTCGCCCGGCTGAGCACCTCGCCGCGCTTGGCCTGGTCGAAGTAGGACAGCGGCAGCCGCGACAGCTTGGTCTGGATGTCCTCGCGCAGCCGGAACACGACCCGGTTGATGATCCGGATCGACAGCCGTGTCGACACCAGCATCAGCAGCCCGGCACCGACGTAGACCGCCAGCGCCACCAGCAGCACGTCGCCCACCGCACCGAAGTCGATGCCGTGACCGGGGACGAAGTCCACTCCGGAGAGCATGTCGGCCAGGCCGCTGCTGCTCCTGCGCAGGCCCTCGATGGCCTGTTCCTTGGTCGTCCCCTCCGGCAGCCGCCGGCCGATGACCCCGGCGAACACCAGGTCGGTCGCCCTGCCGAGGATCTTCGGCCCGACCACCGAGAGGGCGACGCTCAGCACACCGGCCGCCAGCATCGCGTACAGCGACGTCTTCTCCGTGGCGAAGCGCTTCAGCAGCCGCTTCGAGGACCCCTTGAAGTCCATGGACCGGTCGGTCGGAGCCCCGCCCGCCATCATGCGTCCGCCAGGCCCGGCCATTACGCGGCCTCCGCTTCCGTCAGCTGGGAGAGCACGATCTCCCGGTATGTTTCATTGCCGTCCATCAGCTCGTGATGGGTGCCGGAGCCGACGACCCGGCCCTCGTCCAGCACCAGGATGCGGTCGGCGTCACGGATGGTGGACACCCGCTGGGCCACGATCACCACGGTCGCCTCGGCCGTCTCCTGCGAGAGCGCCCCGCGCAGCGCGGCGTCGGTCGCGTAGTCGAGCGCGGAGAACGAGTCGTCGAAGAGATAGATCTCCGGTCGCTGCACCAGCGTCCTGGCGATCGACAGACGCTGGCGCTGCCCGCCGGAGACATTGGTGCCGCCCTGCGCGATCGGCGCGTGCAGGCCGTGCTCCAGCGCCTCGACGAACTCCTTGGCCTGCGCGACCTCCAGCGCGTGCCACAGCTCCTCGTCGGTGGCGTCCGGGTTTCCGTACCGCAGATTCGTCGCCACCGTCCCGGAGAACAGATACGGCTTCTGCGGAACGAGACTCACGGTCTTCGCCAGCAGCGCCGGCTCCAGCGTCCGTACGTCCGTGCCGTCGACCAGTACCTGGCCGTCCGTCACATCGAACAGCCGCGGTACGAGTCCGAGCAGCGTCGACTTCCCGCTGCCCGTCGACCCGATGATCGCGGTGGTCTCGCCGGGACGGGCCACCAGATCCACCGACCGCAGCACCGGCTCCTCGGCGCCCGGGTAGCGGAAGTCCGCGCCGCGGACCTCCAGATGACCGTGGGCACGCAGTTCGCGGACCGGCTCGACGGGCGGAACCACGCTCGACTCGGTCTCCAGGACCTCCTGGACGCGCTCGGCACAGACCTCGGCGCGCGGCACCATCATGAACATGAAGGTGGCCATCATGACCGACATGACGATCTGCATCAGATAGGCGAGGAACGCGGTCAGCGCGCCGATCTCCATGCCGCCGCTGTCGATGCGGTGGGCACCGAACCAGACCACGGCAATCGACGACACGTTGACGACCGTCATCACGGTGGGGAACATCAGCGCCATCAGCCGGCCGGTGGACAGCGCCACATCGGTCAGCTCGTTGTTGGCGCCGCGGAACCGTTCCTCCTCGTAACGGTCGCGGACGAACGCGCGGATGACCCGGTTGCCGGTGATCTGCTCGCGCAGTACCCGGTTCACGGTGTCGACCCGCTCCTGCATGGTGCGGAACAGCGGCCGCATCCGCTTGACGATCAGGCTCACCGCGATGCCGAGCACCGGCACCACCGCGAGCAGCACCGCCGACAGCTTGACGTCCTGGCCGAGCGCCATGATGATCCCGCCGACACACATGATCGGCGCCGACACCATCAGCGTGAACGTCATCAGCACCAGCATCTGGATCTGCTGGACGTCATTGGTCGTCCGCGTGATCAGCGAGGGAGCGCCGAACCGTCCGACCTCACGGGCCGAGAACGACTGCACCCGGTCGAAGACCGACGCCCTGACATCACGGCCCAGGGCGGAGGCGGTGCGGGCGCCGTAGTAGACGGCCCCGATGTTGCAGAGCACCTGGACGATGCTGACGGCGATCATGATGCCGCCGAACTCAAGGATGTACCCCGTGTCCCCCTCGACGACGCCGTTGTCGATGATGTCGGCGTTCAGGGTGGGCAGATAGAGGGTGGCGCAGGTCTGCAGGAGTTGGAGGAGGACCAGCAGCAGGATGGGTTTCTTGTACGGACCGAGATAGGCCCGCAGTAGTTTTATGAGCACGCGTGTCTCTCGGAGTCGGCAGAGGTCGGGAGTCGACCCATTTTCCGGCACCGCGCGCGGCGACCGCGAACGTTTTTATTCAAGGCCGAGTAAAAAAACAGACCGAGTACACGTGTTGAGGGCCGCCCTCTGTCAGCCGTACCCGGTCAGGTCACCCAGGGTGTGCGGATGAGGGCGCGGAGTCGAAGGCTCCCGGATGGATCTGGTCCCGCGTCGCCACGTACTGCTGGCGCACCGCCTGCCCGACCGTCAGCTCCTCGCCCGGCTCCAGCACCTGCGCCGCGGCCCCCTGCCAGGCCGGGGGAGTGTGCGGATCGGCCGTCCCCTGCGAGACCCCCAGCGCCCAGGCCGCCTGCCGGGCCGCGCCAAGCGCCGCGTACTCGGCGGGCTGCGGCACGACCACCTGCGTGCCGAACAGCGCGGGCGCGAGCCCCTGCACGGCGGGCAGTTCGGCCGCCGCCCCCAGCAGGAACACCCGTCGCACCTCCACGCCGCGGCCGCGCAGCACATCGAGCGCGTCGGCCAGCGAGCACAGCATCCCCTCGAAGGCGGCCCGCGCCAGATGCTCCGGCTTCATCGACTCGCGCCGCAGCCCGCACAGCGTCCCGGCCGTGTGCGGCAGGTGCGGGGTGCGCTCGCCCTCCAGATACGGCAGGAGCACGAGCCCGGAGGCGCCCGGCGTCGACTTCAGAGCCAGCGCGGACAGCTCCTCCAGCCCCTCCGCGCCCAGCATGTCGGCGGTCCCGCGCAGCCCGCGTACCGCGTTCGACGTGTACACCACCGGCAGATGCATCCCGGTCGCGTCCGCGAACGAGGTGATCATTCCGTTCGGATCGGAGAGCGCCTCGTGGTGCACCGCCATGACCGAACCGGAAGCGCCCAGCGACACCACCGCGTCGCCGACCCCGACCCCCAGCCCGAAGGCCGCCGCCATCGTCTCGCCGGTCCCCGCGGAGATCAGCAGTCCCTCGGGCGTCGTCCCGGCCGCGTCGGAGGGGCCGAGCACCTCGGGCAGCGTGGCCTGGTGGCCGAGCGCGAGCTCCACCAGGTCGGGCCGGTAGGAGCCGCTGCCCGCCGACCAGTAACCGGTGCCGGACGCGGCACCCCGGTCGGTGGTCCGCCGGGCCGGCCGCCCCAGCAACTGCCACACCAGCCAGTCGTGCGGCTGCAGCACCGAGGCCACGCGCCGGGCCGCCTCCGGCTCGGTCCGCGCCAGCCAGCGCAGCTTCGACACCGGCTGCGCGGCCTGCGGCACCGTGCCGACCGCCTCGGCCCAGGACTGCCGCCCGCCGAGTGCGTCGATCAGGTCGGCGGCGGCGACCTGTGCCCGCTTGTCGTTGCCGAGGAGCGCCGGACGCACGAGATTGCCCTGGTGGTCGAGCGGCACCAGACCGTGCTGCTGTGCGGAGACGCCGATGGCCTGCACACCTTCGAGCAGCCCGTCGGTGGCGGCCTCACCCAGCGAGAGCAGCCATGCCTGCGGGTCGACCTCGGTGGCCTTCGCCTCGACGGGGTGTGCGGCGTACCCCCGGCGCAGCACGGCGCCCGTGTCCGTATCGCAGACCACGATGTGCGTGAAGGCGGAAGAACTGTCCAAGCCGGCGACTATGCCCATGCCCAAGATTCTGCCGCACCGCCGGAGCTTTTCCGTACCGGTGGTGCGGCAGTGGGAGGACGGGGCCGGCAACACGGCGGGGCCCGGTGCCGGACCCCGCGAGCCCGGCAGGATCCGGAAGAGGTCTTACGTGTTGCTGGTGCCCCAGTCGTCCTCGCCGTTCCGGCCGCGTGCCCGCAGGGAGCGCACCCGGTCGGTCACCGAGGCGGGCACCTTCTCGCCGACCTTGTCGCTCACCGTGCGGTACGCCTTGCCGGCCAGATCGCGGCCGCTCTGCGCCGCGGACTCGGCGGTGTTGCGCACGGCCGGATTCTGGGCGAACTGGCGTGCGGACTTCTTCATCTGCTCGTAGCGCTCGCGCCCGGCCCGCGTGCCGATCACGTATCCGAGAGCCAGTCCGGCGATGAACGTGAGCCGGTACCGCATGGCTGCCACCCTTCCTTGCCTCAGTGCGACGCTCAGTCTGACGTGTGCTGCCCGCCTACCCGCGGGCACCCGAGATCACCCCGGGCGATACCGATTGGCAAAGCACCCCCCTGCTTGCGCTAATGTATGTGTCGCAGCGAACGCGCGCCGCCCGGCAGAGCCAGGCAGGTAGGGTTCGGTGCAAACGCAGCAATCCCCTGTAGCTCAATTGGCAGAGCAGCCGGCTGTTAACCGGCAGGTTACTGGTTCGAGTCCAGTCGGGGGAGCGCGATCCCCTGTAGCTCAATTGGCAGAGCATTCGGCTGTTAACCGGAGGGTTACTGGTTCGAGTCCAGTCGGGGGAGCGGAACGGAAGAGGACCCCGCGGGGTCCTTTTTCGCGTGCCCGCGGCTGCCCGTCCCCGTGGTGCGGGTGGGGTTCACGTGACTCTTTCGCGTGTACTTCGCGCCATCCGGAACCGGGCAGGGGGGGATGCGGTCTTCATGGTCAGGTGAAGCCGACCATCCGGAGCGAGAGATCGTATGACCGGCTATGCTGCGGCAGACGGCGCGCACACTTGTACGCGCCACGCCGATAAGGGGCGGTAGCTCAGCCGGTTAGAGCAGCGGACTCATAATCCGTCGGCCGTGGGTTCGAGTCCCACCCGCCCCACTCCAGCAGAAACGTCGTGACCTGCGGAAATGCCGTTGCGACGGTAGCCGGTCCACGGCGTTCGCTGCACGAACGCTGCACCGACCCGCCGTAGGCTCCTCCGTATGGCTTACGGCAGGACCAATGAACGCCTGAACGGCGACCCCTCGTACTGAGATGACCCCTGTGGTGTGGACACGCCGACAACGGATCTTGCAGATCCGAGGAAGGGTGTCCTGGTGGGACGTAAGTCTCCGTATCCGGTGGAGTTCAGGAACGATGCCGTCGCGCTGTACCGCGCGGCGGGCGGGAAGCGCACGTATGCGGCGGTCGCGGCGGATGTCGGGGTGACCGACGAGGCCCTGCGGAGCTGAGTGTGCCAGGCCGACGAGAGCGCGGGTTCTCCGCGCTCCGGCCGCGGCGAGCAGAGCGCGGAGAGCCGGGATGAGGCACTGGCCCGGCTGCGCGCGGAGAACGGCCGGCTGCGCAAGGCAGGCGCCACAGCGCCCTCAACTACCTCTCGCCAGCCGAGTTCGAACAACAACAGCAGAGAGCACGTGAGCTCACACGCGCAGCATGAGCTCCGTGTCCACGCTCCGGGGGACGCCTCAGGTGAGACGCGTCACCGGGATAGGTTCGAGACGAGAAAGCCGAAACCTGCGTCGCGGGCGACGTCGGTGATCGGCGGCCGTCATCTGAGCTTGCCCGCGACCGCCTTCACGAGCTGCGTCTTCGCCACGGTCAGTGCGAACCGCTTGCCGGCGTCGGACGCCGGCTTCGCGTACCAGGGCAGGCCCCAGCGGCGCCACTTGGCGGGCTCCAGGTCCTTGGGGAGGGCAGGCAGGGGCACCGACCAGGCGCCGAGGCGGAGTTCCCCGCTCCATACGCCCGGGGCGAGGTCGCAGACGGGCACGTGGACGGAGAACAGGTCCGTGTGCGGGGAGCGGGTGACGGGGAAGAGGGCGGTGGCCCCGCCGTCACCGGTGAGGGCCGCGACGAGCGGGGCGGCCGTGGGGGAGGCGCCGAGGGTGCAGCGCCCGTTGATCAGCAGCTCGGTGGGGGAGCCGGCGTTCCAGCGGACGGCCCCGAACGTGAAGTGGGACCGTATACGGTGCTTCTTCTCGCCGAGGTCGAGGGTGTAGTTGCCGTGCGGCTTGGTGGTGTAGAGGGTGACGGCACGGGCGCCGCGTGCGCTCTCCACTATTCGTGTGTCCGGCTCGCCGGACAGCTGCTCGGCGCGCTTGCTGCCGATCCGCACCTCGCGGATCAGCCCCTGGGCACCCACGGCCAGCGAGACGTCCCACAGCCCGTCGCCGAGCGGGGCGCCCCCGGCGGCGGTGTCGATGTCGACGGCGGCCTCGAACCCGGCCTTCTCGTACGCGTACCGCCCCGCGTCCTCGTCGGTGCCGAGCCCGGGGGTCGCGGTGTGCGTGACGGGCAGCCGGTGCTCGGTCCCGCTGCCGCGTTCCCGCAGCACCAGCTCGGTGGTGACGTCATCGGTGGCGACCCGGTGCAGATACGCGTGCCCGGCCAGCCGCAGCTCGGTGCCGCGCAGTTCGGCCCGTGCGACATGGTGCCGCACGCCGACCTGGGCGGTGACGTCGTAGCACGCGTCGGGCACGGCTGCGGCGGGGTCGCGGAAGAAGGGGTACTGGGCGTAGGCGCGGCCCTGCTCGACGACGAGCGGGGTGGCGGACGCGGACTTGGCCAGCTGCTTCTCGAAGGCGGTGAGTTCGAGGATCTCGTCGAGCATCTGGTGGCGCACGAGGTGCAGCCGCAGCCGTGCCATCGCCGAGAGCCGGTCGGCCAGGCCGTCGTGCCAGAGGGGTTCGATGATCTCGGCGAGCCGCCTCAGCGTCTTGACCTGTGTCTCGCGGGGTTCCCACACCAGGTGCCCGCCGAGCAGTTGCTGGACCTCGACGGTCAGGTGGCGGTGGGCCAGGTGGTCGCGGCCGGGACCCGGCGGCACGTTCTCGAGGATCATGTCGACGACGCGGGGCAGGAAGCGCAGTCGGGGCTCCGAGCCCGAGGTCCGCTTGGTGATGTTGCCGTTGTCGTCCCGCTCGACCCAGAACAGGCAGTCGTAGTCGGCCAGTACGGAGATGCCGGAGGCGTGGATGTACGCCGGGCCGACGAACAGCTGGTCCTCGCCGATCTTCAGGTCTGTCGGGAACCGCAGCCGGTGCCGTTCCAGCAGCTCGCGGCGGAACAGCTTCATGGGATTGAGCGTCCAGTAGACGCGCGACGAGTAGACGTCGGTCTTCGGCTGGTTGCGCCGGAACATCGAGGTGGGCGCACCACGGCCCCCGACGCCGACCATTTTGCCGAGGACGACGTCGGTGTTGTTCTCCTCGGCCAGGGCGACCATGCGCTCCAGCGCCTCGGGCCCGAGATAGTCGTCGGCGTCGAGGAAGAAGATGAACTGTCCCCGGGCGTGGCCGAGGCCGACATTGCGGGGCGCGGACGGGCCGCCGGAGTTCTCCTGGTGGATGACGCGCAGAAGGCCCGGGTGGACGCCGGTCAGCCGCTCGAGTTCCTGGGGCGTTCCGTCGGTCGACCCGTCGTTGACGACGATGACCTCCAGGGCGTCCCGTCCGATGCTCTGCTCGGCGACGGACGTGATGCACCGCGTCAGATAGGGCATCGCGTTGTACGCAGCGATAATCACCGAAACGGTGGGGCCGGCCATCGTCATGCTCTCCAAAATGATGCGGGGCACGGCCCATTTCACCGGCTGTGATGCCGCTGTCGCCGTTCGCGCATGGGTACGATGCCAGTAAGTATGTGAAAATACCATGAGTTGTTGGTGTGTTCAGGGTGAATGATCGATGTGGTAAGGCCGCGCCGGGCGTTCAGCCGGAGCGTGTACGGCGTGCCGTAGCCCGCGTGGCGCGCGATCACCGACACGGAATCCTCCGTGTCGCGGAGCCGCGCGGGGGCTGGGGCGGGGCGCCACCATGTGAGGTACGTCACGGGCGGGCGCCCGACCAGGGACGTGGCCACCCACTACCGCCGGCTGCGTCCGGCGCCACCACGTCGGCCCCGCAAGCCGCAGGTCCAGTCCTCGGCGCTGACGGCCGAAGAGCGGTACGCGGTAATGAAGTTGATGAACTGCGACGAGTACGCCGAACTTCCGCCCGCCCAGATCTGGGCCCGCGAGCTGGATGTGCACGATCTCGGGCGTCATCCCGTTCCGGGCGATGGCCTTACGGTCAACTCCTCGGCACGCTGGGCTGATTCGGCGCATTCGACGGTGTGGCCGACGATCTGGCGGCTGAAGATGTCGATGACGTAGGCGTGATACCAGAAGCCCGTGATGGCGGAGGCGGCGGCACGACGCGGACCCGCAGCGAAGTAGGGCTGTCCGTTCCGGTTCTGGTCTGTTCCGCGTGCGCGGAGCGGGGTGTGACGCCTGGGGCGATGGAGCCGCTGGTCGGGGTGTGAACACGAACGCGACGCACGCCGCCGCCCCCTCGCCCGCCTACCTCGCGGTACTGCGCTCACCGATCGGTCTGGGACTGGCCGCTTCTCTTCTGCTCGTCGCCGTGATCGTCGGGGATGTGCTGTCGCTCGCCTCGGGGGGATATCTGTACGCACTGCTGCGCGGCGCGGCGGACCCCGAAGCGGCGCTGCTCGCGGTTCCCGGCATCGAGGACAGGCAACTCGTCCACAGCCTCTTCGGCCTGCTCCAGAGCCTGCTCTACCTCACCACCGGAGTCGTGTACGTGTGCTGGTTCTACCGCCTGCGCGACAACGCCGAAATCTTCGCTCCGGGCACTCACCGACGGGGCCGCAGCTGGACCGGCTGGGGCTGGCTCATCCCGGTCGTCAACCTGTGGTTCCCGCGTCGGATCAGCCTCGACATCTGGAACGCGAGCCGTCCTGAGGGACCGTATGCGCCCGACCGGCCGGGCCGTGGGCTGATCAACCTCTGGTGGGGATTCTGGCTCGCTCAGGGCCTCTTCGCCCTGGTCGGCGGAGCGGTCTACGACATGGCCGAATCAATCGGCACGACGAGCGCGGGACTCGGCCTGCTCACGCTGGCCGACCTCCTCGACATCGTCTGCGCCGTCCTCGCCATACGACTCGTCCGCACCCTGACGCACATGCAGCACATCAAGGCCATGCACGGGCCGGTCGCCCGGTCGGGAGAACCCGTCGGCTGAGGGCGAGCCGGAGAAGGGCCGATGTGTGCCTGCCGTGCCATTCGGTTGGGCCCCAGGCGGCCCCATGCCACCCCAGGTCCCCGGTCCACCTCAGCCGGCGAACCCCGGCACCACCAGACCGGACTCGTACGCGATCACCACCGCGTGGGTCCGGTTCTGCGCGCCGAGCTTGGTCAGCACGTTCCCGACATGGGTCTTCACCGTCTCCAGGCTCACCGTGAGCGACTCGGCGATCTCCGGGTTGGACAGACCGGTGGCCATCAATCGCAGCACCTCCTCCTCCCGCCCCGTCAGCGCCGCCTTCGGCAACGCCTCGGCGGAGCCCAGCGGGCGGGCGGCGACCATCCGGCGCAGTGCCGCCGGGAAGAGGATCGCCTCCCCCGCCGCCACCACCCGCACCGCCTCCGCGATCTGCTGGACCGGAAGCCGCTTGAGCACGAACCCGCTGGCCCCCGCGCTGAGCGCGGCGGTGACGTAGCCGTCGTTCTCGAAGGTGGTGATCACCACGACCTTCGGCGGTTCGGCGGACTCGGCAAGGAGTCGCCGGGTGGCCTCGATCCCGTTGAGACGCGGCATCCGCACATCCATCAGGACCACGTCCGGCCGTAGCCGCCGCACCTGCTCGACCGCCTCGACGCCGTCGGCGGCCTCTCCGACCACCGTGATTCCCGGCCGTGCCGCGAGCAACAGGCGCAGACCGCTGCGGGTCACCTCGTCGTCGTCCGCGATCAGGAGTGTGACGGGGGTGCCGGCAGGGCTGTTGGTGGTGGCGGGGCCGGCGTCGGCGCCGGTCATGACGGCTGAGCTCGTGTCAGGGCCGGTCGCGACGGCTTCGCTCGCGTCAGGGCCGATCATGCCGGCAACCGTACCGGCAGCCGGACCGCCAACCGCCAGTGCTGCGGCCCGTCCGGGCCGGCCTCGATCTCACCGTGCAGCAGTCTCACGCGCTCGGCCAGCCCGGGAAGGCCGTGCCCGGACGTAGGAAAGGCACCCGTGCCCGAGCCTTTACCCGTGCCCGCCCCGGTCCGGTTGACCACACTGAGCTCCAGCCCGTCCGGCGCGGTTGTCACCCGGACCTCGATCGGACCGCCCGCCCCGTGCCGCAACGCGTTCGTCAACCCCTCCTGCAGGATCCGGTACGCCGCCCGGGAGAGCGTCCCCTGGACCTGTGCCGGCTCGCCCGAGAGCTCCAGCCCCACCACCGCGCCCGCGTGCCGCAACCGGTCCAGCAGCTCGGGCAGGTCGGCCAAGGTCCGGGTCGGCGCTGCCTCCGCCTTCTCCTCGCGCAGCACGCCCAGCACGTAGTCCAGGTCCTCCAACGCGGCGCGGGCCGACTCCTCGATGCTGCGCAGGGCGGCCCGCGCCGTCACCGGATCGGCGCAGAGCATCTCGCCCGCCACCGCCGCCTGGATCGTGGCCGCGGTCAGTGTGTGCCCGATCGAGTCGTGCAACTCGTGGGCCAGCCGGTTGCGTTCGGCCAGCCGCAGCTCCCGCTCGGCCGCCAGCGCGAGCAGCTCGGCCGACGACGGCCCCAACAGCCGCGGCGCCAACCACCGCAGAGCGCTGGTCACCCCCACGCACACAGCCGCCGCCAGCAGCACGCAGCCGAGCGCCACCACCCAGCTCTCCCAGCCACCCGCCACCCGCACCGACCGGCCGAACAGACTCAGCCCGGCCTCGGCGCGGAACCGACCCACCGGGAGGGTCAGGCCCGCGAGGATCAGCACACCGCTCACCATCGCTCCCGCCCACCCCAGCGCCACGTGCAGCAGCAGCCAGACGGGGGTCCGCCAGCGGTCGGCGCCGGACGGCACGGCGGGCGCCGGCGCGACGGGGGCCGGCCCAGTGCTGGGTGAGCTCGCGGACTTGGACCGACCGGCACATGGGGGGGCGGCGTCGCGGGGCTGGGCACGCGCATCTGCGGCGTTGTCGTCAGTCGACAACGCTCCGCGTTGCCTCCCTCCTCCGCCTTGCAGCTGCACGCACCCAGCCCCGCTCCTTCTCCCACCCCCCATGTGCCGGTCGGTCTTACGTACGGCCACCGGATCCGGCAACGGCACCCTCAGCAGTCGACGGGCGCACGCGATCAGCACCCGCCGCGTGGTGCGGGCCAGCCCGACCACGCCGATCAGTGCTGCCCAGACCAGCAGGGACAGAACGATCCGCACCCCCTCGGGTGCGGAGCTCCACGCGAGCACCGGCAGCACAGCGAAAGGCAGCAGTGGCAGGCTCGCCAACGCGCCGCAATAGGCGAACAGCGCACCCGCGTACGTGGAGCCGCGCAGCAACGGCCGGATTTGCCTGGTCATGATCGGCCAGTATGACCTGACGGCTCACCGGTGACCTCCCCCGATAGAGGGAGCGATTTCTCCCGCCTTCCCGCGATGCGCACCCGAGACCCCGCAGACCAGGATCGGGTCCTGCCCATCTGACGGGAGGACGGATGATGAACACGCAAGGGACGCAGACGTCGCCGAATCACACGGCGCCGACTGAGGCCGTGTCGACTCGGACGACATCAACGCCGAGTCGGGCGGCGCAGAGTCGGACGGCATCGACCTCGGTCGCCGGGTCAGATCCATATGAGCCCTGCCCCCAGGGCCCCGGCCACGGCATGCGGCCGCCGGCCGGCGGGAACGGCCTGGCCGTGGCCGCCATGGCGCTGGGCCTCATCAGCTTGATGACCTCGATCGTCTTCGTCGGCGGCCTGCTCGGCGGCATCGGCCTGATCCTGGGCGTCGTCGGCGTGAAGACGGCCAAGCGGACCGGCATCGGCCGGGGCAAGGCCATCACCGGCCTGGTGACGTCGTCCCTCGCGATCGTGGTGTCCGTCCTGGTCGCCGTCTTCATGGTCTGGTACGCCAACAAGACGCAGGAGTGCTACCAGCCAGAGAGCATCCAGCAGTACAAGCAGTGCGTCCACCAGCAACTCACCGGGCACTGACCGGGCACTGACCGGCGGTCGGCAGCACAGCCGGCGCCGCCCCCGGCCTCGGCGCACCACCCGGGCGGCCCCCCACCAGGCCCCGGGCCACGACGTCGAAGATCAGCACGACGCCGTGAGTCGGACAGCGAATCCCATCCTGGCGATGGATTCACCGCCCTCCCGCGCGCAAAAAGGCGGTAGGGCCAGTCACCTCTCCCGAGCAAGGACGAGCATCACTATGCGAAACGGACGAATAGCATCTCTTCTGGCCGTCGGTGCCGTGGCGACTTTCGTTTCGGCGCCTGCACCCGCAGTGGCCTCCGCCTCATCTCAGTCCTCTGCTGCCAAGGCCCCTCTGCTCCAGTACACGCAGCAGAAACCCCAGTGGCAGCGCTGCGACGCGGGGAGCCCCGCCACCTATCAGTGCATGACGCTCAAGGTGCCGCTGGACTACAGCGATCCCGGCGGCAAGAAGATCGACATCGCGGTATCCCGGCTGAAGGCGAGCAGCGCGAAGGAACGCCGCGGCGTTCTGCTGCTCAACCCCGGCGGCCCCGGTGGGCCGGGCCTGGATATGCCTGTCACCCCGGAACTGGACTTCCCCGAGGAGGTGAAGAGCCACTACGACCTCATCGGGTTCGACCCGAGGGGGGTCGGGCAGAGCTCTCCCGTCAGCTGCGGATTGACCGACGACGAACAGAACTTTGAGCGCCCTTACAGGGCCGGGACATTCGCGAAGGATGTGGAGTGGGCACGTACGGTGGCCGACAAGTGCCGGGCCAAGGGGGGTGATGCACTGCGGCACCTCACCACCCGCAACACCGCCCGCGACATGGACGTCATCCGCGCCGTGCTGGGGGAGAAGAAGATCTCCTACCTGGGGTTCTCCTACGGTACCTACCTCGGCGCCGTCTACACGCAGATGTTCCCCCGGCGAACCGACCGGTTCGTGCTGGACAGTGCAACCGACCCCGCACGGATCTGGCGGGGCATGTTCCAGGAGATGGCGGAGGGGACCGAGCCCGCCTTCACGCGATGGAGCGATTGGACTGCCCGGCGACACACGACATACGAACTGGGCGATACCCCGGCCGAGGTCCGCAAGACCTTCTGGGACCTGGTCGCCCAGGCCGACCGCGAGCCCATCGACGCCGACGGGGAGCCCCTCACCGGTGACGGCATCCGTGCTCAGCACGCCGCGTTCTTCCACGTTCAGGACGCCGCCGAATGGGTCGCCGGGCTGAAGAAGGCGGCCGAGGTCAAGAAGGCGGCCGAGGTCAAGGAGGCGGCCGGGGACGAGAAGCCGGCCCCGTCGTCCGGTACGCCCCGGCGGACCCCGAGCCCCGTCCCGTCGGCGTTCGCCCATGACGTTCCCCCGGACAATGACGCCGCGAGTGCTTGGGCTGTCCTGTGCGCCGACACCCGTACGTGGCCGCGCGATCCCGAGCAGTACCGCCGCGACGCGATCCGCGACAAGGCCCGGTATCCGCTGTACGGCGATTTCGCGTCCAACATCAAGCCGTGTGCCTTCTGGAAGCAGGGCAACGAGCCCGCGACAACGGTGAACAACAAGGTCGGTGCGCTGATCCTGCAGAACGAGTGGGACCCCGGAACGCCCCTGGCCGGCGGCCAGGCCATGCACCGGGCCCTGCGCGGCTCCCGGATGGTCACCGTCGTCGGGGGAGAGGGACACATCGTCCACGGCTCCAACTCCTGTGCGGACAAGAGCCGCACGGTCTATCTGACCACGGGCAGGCTCCCGGCCGAGGATCTGACCTGCCAGGCACCGGGCGGGCAGTAGGAGAAATACCGGAAGCTTCCTGTCCCGACACCCCCGGGAACGCGCAACCACTTCTGACCCTTCGCGGGGTCGGGTCACCCACCGTACGACCGTCGGCCGGGTTCACCAGCGCGTCCCGGCGCCGCCGACAGGCGAGGTCGGACATGCCCGTATGGTGCTCGGCCGGACCCGGTCGGCCGTCCGGCCCCCGTGCCCGGTGCGGCAGGTCGGTCATGGCTCCGTCCCCGGCCGCACTCGCGGGCCGTCGCGGTGCAAACGCGCCGCCGTGCGCCACGCACCTCGAAGCGGTTCGTGCGGCCGGCACGGCGGGACGAACCGCGGGGCTTGAGGGAGGGGTGCGGCGAACGCCTCACCCGAACAGACCAACGGAACAGAGGGGTATGCAGTCGGACGCAAAGGGATAGACAGATCCGGTCCTTCGGTAAACCCGCAGGTGACATGCGTCGCCGGGGCGCGTTCGAGTCCCCTTTCCACAGCCGCTGATCCGGTGGAGACGTCATGACCTGCGCATACGCGGGCGACCGGGTTCACATGGATTCCATGGGGCCCTCACCCCATGGCCCTGGACCAGAACCAAGTGGCCGCGCCGCGTCCCGGCGGGTCGTCAGTCCGGCCTCCCACACCGTCAGAGGCGGTACGTTCGGCCACGATTGTGTGCGACGGGCATGGCCGCAGGGAGGCGCTGTGAGACCGTCGCCCGGACCCGTCACGCGAGGGATCCGTTCGCCTTCCGGCGTGGTGTCCGGAGAGTCACTCATGGCAACGCTCTGAAGGTTTGCGGTGCTTCGTGAGTTTTATCCGGATTGCGGCTTGTACGACTTGTTGGTCGTGAGGGGTCGTCGTAGTGTCGGAAGTGCCGCAGCAGGAACAAGGAGCGGCACAGCGACATCCTCCAAAGGAGGCGAAGATGAAGGTCAGCAACATCTTCGACCACGGTGGCAGGGGCCGCGGCGGACGCGGCGGACGTGGCGACTTCGGACGTGGCGGACGTGGCGGACGCGGCGACTTCGGACGCGGCGACTTCGGACGCGGCGGACGTGGCGGCGGACGTGGCGGCGGCTATGGCGGCGGCTACGGCGGCGGCTACGGCGGCGGCTACTACTGACCCGACACCCCTGACTCCATCCCCGATTCGAGGCCGACCCGCGCCCGGGCGCGGGTCGGCTCTCGCAGTTTTGGGGTCCGCGCCTATGGAGATGTTCCATAGTCCGAGCACCTCTGTGACGTGACGCCCATGCGCCTGCGCAGCTCGCTCCCGGGCCCAGTGCCCCCCGAGGAGACTTCTCAGGAGTCGGTGACGGATGTACCGATCCGCACCGACCCCATCAGCGTTCTGGTGGCGTTCCGGCGCTTCTGGCCTCTGACCAGGGGTGACCGGCGCTGGCTCGTTCTCATCTTCCTGTGTGCCGTCCTGGCGGCCATCGCCGAGACCATCACCGTCCTGCTCTTCGCCGAACTCACCGACTCCGCTCTGCAGAAGGGCTCGGTCAGCGCTTTCTGGAAACCTGCCGGTCAGTGGCTCGCCGTGGCCGTCATCGGCGCGGTGGTGGGATATCTGGGCCACTCGGTCGCGGCCTGGGTCGCCGAACGGTTCGTGCTACGCCTGCGGGCCCGTGTCTTCAGCCATCTCCAGACGCTCCCGCCGCACTTCTACCAACGCAATCGCCGGGGTGACCTGGTGGAGCGGCTGACGGGCGACGTGGAGGCCATCGAGGCGCTCGTGGTCTCCGGCATCGTCGGGGCGGCCTCGGCCTTGTTCAGCACGCTCTTCTACGCCGCCGCCGCCCTGTGGCTGCGCTGGGACCTGGCCCTCGCGACCTTCGTGATGGTGCCGCTCTTCTGGTTCACGACCCGTCGATTCGCCGGCCCGCTGCGCGCGGTCTCCCGGCGGGGCCGCGCGGCGGACGGTGCCATCACGGCGGTGGTCGAGGAGACGTTGGTCAACGTCGTCATGACCCAGGCGTACAACCGGCAGCAGGACGAGGAGGCGCGGCTGCTCAGCAAGGCGCGCATCCGGCTGAAGGCGGCGGTGAAGGCCGTCCGTCTCACCGAGCTCTACGAGCAACTGGTCGAGGTACTCGAAACGTTGTGCGTCCTGACCATCATCGGCCTGGGGGCGTGGGAGATCGCCGCGGGACGGATGACCCTCGGACAGCTCCTCGCCTTCGCCGCCTTCATCGGCTACCTCTATCCGCCGATCCGCTCACTGGGTCAGCTCGGCCTGACGGCCACCGCCGCGACCGCGGGTGCCGAACGACTGCTGGAAATCCTCGACGCCCGGCCCGCCGTCACCGATCCGGCCGGCTCTGTGCCCGCCCCGCCCCGCGCCCGCGCGCTCGGCGAGGTGGAGGCGAGGGAGGTCTTCTTCCACTACCCCGGCAGCACCGAGCCGGTGCTCCGGAATCTCTCGTTCACCGCGAGCCCGGGGGAGTTGCTGGTCATCACCGGCCCCAGCGGCGCCGGTAAGTCCACCCTGGCGGCTCTGCTGCTGAGGTTCTACGACCCGGACTCCGGCAGCATCCGGCTGGACGGTGTGTCGGTGGACCGGCTGCCGCTGACCCACCTGCGCCGCGACATCACGCTGCTGCCCCAGGACACGCTCGTCCTGCACGACACCATCGAGGAGAACATCGGTTGCGGGCGCACCGATGTGAGCCACCGTGACGTCGTGGAGGCCGCGAAGGCGGCCGACGCCCACGGGTTCATCCGCACTCTGCCGGAGGGATATGACACAGTCATATCCACAGGCACCTCGCGGCTCTCCGGGGGCCAGTTGCAGCGCATCGCGATCGCCCGCGCCATGCTGCGGGACGCCCCCGTTCTCCTCCTCGACGAACCCACCACCGGGCTGGACAGACTGGCCGCGCAGCGGATCATCGCCCCGCTGCGGCGTCTCGCCGAAGGGCGCACCACCATCGTGATCACACACGATCTGGCCCTCGCCGCGGACGCCGACCGCATCCTGGTGCTGGACGGGGGGCGCCTGGTGGAGTCGGGCACGCACACCCAACTCCTGGACCGGAAGGGTCTGTACGCCACGCTGTTCGAGCGCCGTGCCCAACCCACGAACGGCACGGTGTACCGGACCGCCCGCCCGACGGGAATCCACTGGCGGTAGGCGGGCGGGAGCGACGCCGGACCGTGTGGGCGCCCGCACGTCCTGACGCGGAGGGCCGCCGGGACGGGCCGTATCCGACGGCGGCCGGACCGCCGGTCGTTACCATCCGCTGTGACCGAAACAGCCGAGACGGCCGAAGAACCCATACGCCGCGCACGCATACTCGCCGACCTGACACCGCTGCGGACCTCCCCCGACTACCGGCGGCTCTGGTTCGGGAACACGGTCTCCTGGATCGGGCAGGGGATGACGGCGCTCGCCGTATCGCTCCAGGTCTACGACATCACCGGGTCCGCCTTCTCGGTCGGGCTCATCGGGGTCTGCTCGTTCCTGCCGCTGGTCGTCTTCGGGCTGTACGGCGGGGCGGTCGCGGACACCATCGACCGGCGGAAGCTGGGGCTGGCCAGCTCCGCGGGGTCGTTCGTGCTCTCCGTCGCGCTGGTCGCCGCCACCGTCGCCGGGGTGGAACAGGTGGGGCCGCTGTACGTGATCGTCGCCCTGCAGGCGGCCTGCTTCGCGGTCAACGCACCGGCCCGCAGCTCGATGATCGCCCGGCTGCTGCCGGCCGAGCAACTGCCCGCCGCGAACGCGCTCACCTCCATGACCAGCACCACCGGCACACTGGTCGGGCCGATGCTCGGCGGGCTCGTCGTCGGCTGGTGGGGATACCGGGCCGCGTACACCGTCGACGCCGTCACGTTCACCGCCTCGCTGTACGCGATGTGGCGGCTGCCCTCGATGCTGCCGGAGCGGGAGGAGGGCGCGGGCGACAAACGGGCGTCCGTCGCGGACGGGCTGCGTTTCCTCGGGACCAGGCCCAATCTGCGGATGACCTTCTTCACCGACATGTGCGCCATGGTGCTGGCCCATCCCCGGGCGCTGTTCCCCGTCGTCGCCGTGGTCTGGTTCGGCGGTGACGCGAAGACCACCGGGCTGCTCGTCGCCGCTCCGGCGACAGGGGCGCTGCTCGGCGGGGTGTTCTCCGGCTGGCTGGGTCGCGTCCGCCGCCAGGGCCTCGTCGTGCTCCTCGCCGTCGCCTCCTGGGGCACCGCCATCGCGCTCTTCGGGCTGACCCGTCAGCTCTGGCTCGGGCTGATCCTCCTGGCGCTCGCCGGATGCGCGGACAACACCTCGATGGTCTTCCGGAACACCATGCTCCAGACGGCCGTTCCGGACGAGATGCGAGGACGGCTGCAGGGCGTGTTCATCGTCGTCGTGGCGGGCGGACCGAGGCTCGGGGAGTTCGTGGCCGGATCGGTCGCCGATCTGACCACGCCCGGCGTGGCGGTGACCGGCGGCGGGATCGCCTGTGTCGTCGCCGTGTCGCTGCTGGCGCTGCGGTGGCGCGGGTTCGCACGGTACGACGCGAAGAACCCGCAGCCCTGAGAGCCTGTCGGGTGACCTCGGATCGGATGGCGGACGAGGTCTGGTGCGTGCGATTCCAAGGCGGAGGAGGGAGTCGACGCGGAGCGTCGGCGACCGACGACAACGCGGGAAGCGTGCGTGCCAGGGCGTGACCGCCCGGTCGGAGGTCATCCGACAGGCTCTGAGCCTCAGTCCCGCGACGGCCGGGGTCCCACGACGCTCCGGGCGATGCCCAGTTCCACCAGGTCCTGGGGGCGAAGCCGCAGCTGGTCGGCGGTGGCACGCACCTCGTCCGGGCCGCGCTTCAGGATCGCCGCCGCCAGTTCCGGGGCGATGACCGAGAAATAGCTGTCCGGGGTGACATGGGTGTTCCCCGGTGACGCGAGCGCCAGCGCGCCGCCCGAACCGCCCTCGCCGATCAGCAGGGTCGTGACCGGGACCCGGGCCCCGGCTATCGCGGCGAAGGCGTCCGCGATGCCCGCGCCCGCGCCCGCCCGTTCCGCCTCGGCGTCGTTCGCCGCGCCCGGGGTGTCGATCAGGGTCAGCACGGGCACGCCGAGCCGGTCGGCCAGCCGGATCACCCGGGCCGCCGTGCGATAGCCGGCCGGACGGGTCGCGGTGCCGCACTGGGCGACGTACGCGATCGTCCGCCCGTCGCGCCGCCCGAAACCGCAGCGCAGCCCCGGATCCGTACCGCCGCAGCGGTCGCCGCCGAGCGGCAGCAACTGGTCGAAGTACGCGTCCAGATACGCCTCGGCGCGAGGCCGGGAAGGGGAGCGGGCCTGCCGGACCGCCTCCCAGCCGGTCACCGGGAGGTCCGTGGCGGACAGGGCGTCCGGCACGGGAGCGGGGTCGGGGGCCCCGGAACCGCCGGTGTGGAGTGCCCGCAGCCAGCCGGCCACCGTCCGTGGGAGCTCCTCCAGGGGGACGACCGCGTCGATCTGGCCCGCGGCCAGCTGGCCCTCGGCGGTGTAGGCCTGCGGATCCGCGTCCACGGGCCGCACCCGGGAACCGGCGAACCCGACCTGGGCGCCCGGCAGCGCCAGGATCACATCGGCGCCGGCCCCCAGCGTGGCCCAGCCGCCGCCCGTCGTCGGGTCGCGCAGGACCGCGAGCTGCGCGGGACCGGCTGCCCGCAGCCGTGCCGAGGCGCGGGCCACGCGGTGCAGCTGGGTCAGCGCGACCATGCCTTCCTGCATCCGGCTGCCGCCCGTCGCGATGAGCGAGACCAGCGGAAGCCCCGAGGTCCGGGCGGCGTCGTAGGCGGCCTCCAGCCGGTCCCCGGTGCACCGGCCCAGCGAGCCGCCCAGGAAACCGAACTCGAACGAGACCAGGACACAGCGCACGCCGCCCACGGAGGCCAGGCCGTGGACGACCGACTCCGCCTCGCCGGTACGGGCGGCGGCGCGGGCCCGGGAGTCCGCGTACCCGGCCCAGGAGAGGGGGCCGTCCCCGGCGGTGTCGCGGCCGGGGACGGCGGATTCGGTGAACTCCTCGAACTCGGTGGTGACGGCCGCGATCGCCGCCCGCGCCGTCAGCCGCTCAGACACCGAGCGACCGCTTCATGATCTTGCCCAGGTCGTTGCGGGGCAGCGCCTCCAGATAGCGGACCGTACGCGGGCGCTTGTGCGGGGCCAGCTGGGCGGCCACATGGTCCGCGAGTTCGTCCTCGGCCGGGGGCGCGGCGGGGTCGGCCGGTACCACCCAGGCGACGATCCGCTCGCCCAGATCCGGATCCGGCTCACCGGTGACGGCGGCCTCGCGGACGCCCGGGTGATCCAGGAGCGCGTTCTCGATCTCACCGGCGCCGATCTTGTACCCGCCGCTCTTGATCAGATCGGTGGCCTTGCGGCCGACGATCCGTACGTAGCCGTCGGGGTCGCGGGTGGCCATGTCGCCTGTCCGGAACCAGCCGTCCCCGGTGAGCGCGGCGGCCGTGGCGTCGGGGCGGTTGAGATAGCCGGTGAAGAGGTTGGGGCCGCGCACCTGGATCTCGCCGATGGCGTCGGGGTCGGTGAGGACGGTGCCGTCCTCCTCGACCAGACGGAGCTCCACGCCGCGCAGGGGTGTGCCGACCGTGCCGGGGCGCGGCTCGCCGTCGGCCCGGACACCGGTGTTCATCAGGGTCTCCGTCATGCCGTACCGCTCGACGACCCGGCGGCCGGTCGCCGCCGCGATCCGCTCGTGGTCGTGGACCGGCAGCGCGGCCGACCCGGACACCAGCAGCCGGGCCCCGGCCAGCGCCTTCGCCAGCCCGGCCGCGCCGGGGCCGGGCTCGTCGAGGGCCTCCGCCAGCCGGTGGTACATGGTCGGCACGCCGAAGAGCATCGTGCCGCCGGACGACAGCTCCCGGGCCACCCCATCGGGGGAGAACCTGCCCAGGTGCCGCACCGATCCGCCCCGGCGCAGCGGCCCGAGCACGCCCAGGATCAGACCGTGCACATGGAACAGCGGCAGGGCGTGGACGAGCACGTCGTCGCCGGTCCACTGCCAGGCGTCCTCCAGCGCGTCCAGCGACGCGGCGATGGCCCGGCGCGGCAGGATCGCCCCCTTGGGCGGGCCCGTGGTGCCGGAGGTGTAGACGATCAGCGCCGGGGACTCGGGGGAGGGCTCGGGGAGCGCGGCGCCCTCCTCCCCGTCCGGGGCGGTGTCGACGTCGATGCGGTCCAGGGCGGCCAGCGTCGGCGGGAGCACGTCCCCCGCGCCGGCCAGTACCACGCCCGGTTCGCTGTCGGCCACGATGTGCCCGAGCTCGCGCGTCCCCGTCCTCGGGTTGAGCGGCACCGCCGGCACCCCGGCCAGCAGCGCCGCCACCACGGCGACCACGGTCCCGGGCGTGGGCGTGGCCCAGACGGCGACCCGTCCGGCGCCGGTCAGACGGGCGGCGAGCGCGGTCGAGGCGGTGGCCAACCGGGCGTACGTCATGGAGTGTTCGCCGAACCGGGTGGCCTCCCGGACGGAAGCGTCGGCCGGTACGCACAGAAGAGGAGTCATCCACCGCACCCTAACGGCCTGCCCCACGACAGGGGGCGGGCTTCCTCCGCCCTGCGACATCGTTTGCGGCGCGGTCGTCGGTCGACGACACCGGCCCTCGATCCCTTCCTCCGCCTTGCCGTCGAAGCCGCACGGCCGGAACCCTGCGGCGGGGTGCCCTAAGGGCTGTCCCGTAATCCCTGGCGGGCGCGTCTTTACTCCCGCTGAAGCCCCCGCATGCGCCCGTACGCGTACACGCACCCCGCCAGCGCCAGATCCGACAGCAGCATGAAACCGATCGAGTACGACCCCTTCGTGCTGTAGATCGCCCCCATCACCAGCGGCGGAACGAAGCCGCCCAGGCCCCCCGTCGCACCGACGATCCCCGTCACGCTGCCCACCTTCGCCTGCGGTGTCACCTGTGAGACCAGGGCGAAGACGCTGCCACTCGCGGTGCCCAGGCCCGCCGCCATGCAGAGCAGCGCGATCGTGCCGCCCGGCGCCAGGGCCGGGTCGAAGGCCTGGACGATCGCCGTCAGGGCGGCCAGGCCGAGCGCCGCCGCCGTGACCACGGCCGGGTGGACGCGGTCCGAGAGCCAGCCGCCGATCGGCCGGAAGACGACCGTGACCAGGGCGAACCCGGCCGCCTTCGTTCCGGCGTCGGTCGGTGAGAGGCCGTACCAGGTCTTCAGATACGTGGGCAGGTAGACACCGAACGCGACGATTCCGCCGAAGCCGATCGCGTACAGCGCCGACAGCTCCCAGGTGACCCGCAGCCGCCCCGCCGCACCCAGCCGGTGGGCCAGTGAGCCGGTCGGCACCGGGCGGTCCGGGCGGTCGCGGACCAGCACCGCGGCCAGCGCCGCGTACCCCACGAGCGCCGCCGCGACGACCAGGAACGGCAGGTTGTCGCCGTGCGCGGCGATCCGCGGGGTGAAGTACCCGGACAGGGCGACGCCGCCCATGCCCATGCCGAACACCCCGAGCGCGAGCCCCCGTTGCGCGGGCGGGAACCACGAGTTGACCAGCGGGATGCCGATCGCGAACGTCGTACCGCCCAGGCCCAGCAGAAAGCCCACGACGAGCATCGCGCCGTAGGAGCCCTTCGCGGGGATCAGCAGCAGCACGGGCACCACGGTCAGCGCCGAGACCAGCGGGAACATCAGCCGCGCACCGTACTTGTCGGTGAGCGCGCCCACCGGGATCCGGCCCAGCGAACCGACCAGCACCGGAATCGCGACCAGCAACGACTGCTCGAACGAGGTCAGCCCCAGCCGCTCCTTGTACTCCGAGGACATGGGCGCGATCAGATTCCAGGCCCAGAAGGTCAGCCCGAAACCGATCGTGGCCATCACGAGGTTGCGATAGGCGGCGGAGGATTTCGCGTCGACCGGCGCTGAGGACTGCTTGACGGCTGTATCCACCCCTTCAGTCAAGGGCGGGCGGCAGCCGCGGGCCCGCCGGGATGCGCCATGCGAGGCAGTGCCACGGGGTACCGCTCGGGAGAGCGGGGACGCCCCGGACCCGCTCCGGACGCGACGCGCGAAGCCACAAACCGGACAAAGCTGCGACAATCGCGGTATGGACCGGCTGGACAGGGAAATCCTCGGCATCCTGCAGGAGGATGCCCGGATCTCGTACCGCGATCTGGGCGTGCGGGTGGGGCTCAGCGCGAACGCCGCGGCCGACCGGGTGCGGCGGCTGCGGCGCGACGGTGTCATCCGCGGCTTCACCGTGATCATCGATCCGGCCGCCGACACCCGTACGGGCCTGGTCGTCTTCATCGATGTGACGCTGCGGCTCGACACGACGAACGAGGTGTTCGAACGGTCGGTGCTCGCCCTGCCCGGCATCACCGAAGTGATCCATGTGACCGGCGGCCACGACTATCTCGTACGGGCCACCGTCGCCGACACGGCGGCGCTGGACGGACTGCTGCGCAGGCTGAAACGGGAGGCCGGTGTCGCCCACTCCAACACCCGCGTCGCGCTCAGAGCGGCGCCTGCCAGATGACGGTCGACGAGCGTGAGCCGTCCTCGTCGCGGCCGTCGTCGGCCACGGCCAGCCGGACGCAGGCCCGCCCGTCCGGCAGCACCGCCGTCGCGTCCACCTCCACCTCGATGGCCGACACCCCCGCCCGCCGGTGCGCGGCGGCGAGCGCGCCGCGCAGCGCGGCGAGGAGCTGCTGGTCCACGGGCTCCCGGACCAATGCGTCGACCGCCCCGTTGAAGTGCACCGAGGGCTGGAAGCCGAGGACGGCCGCGGCGCCCCCGGTCTCCCGCAGCACCAGTCCGCGGAAGGTGGCGGGGGACTCGGCGGGCGGCTGCTGGAGGGCGAAGATCGCCGTCCGTACTTCCTGAATGGTCGAGTCCAGCTCGTCGACGGCCCTGCCGAGCAGCTCGTCGGTCTCCGGGGCGGCGGCCCTGCGGCGGGTCGACTCCAGCATCATCTCGGTCGCGAACAGCCGCTGGACGACCAGGTCGTGCAGATCCCGGGCGATCCGGTCCCGGTCCTCGTACACCGCGAGCTGTTCCCGGTTGTGCTGGGCGTCCGCCAGGACCAGGGCGAGCGCGGCCTGCGAGGCGAACTGCGAAGCCAGCTGCCGGTCCACGGCCGTGTACGGGCGGGCGCCGCGCCGCCGGGGCAGGGCGAGGGTGCCGATCAGCCGCCCGCCGCTCTGCAGCGGCAGCATCATGCTGGGGCCGAACCGCGACCGCACATGCGTCGTCATCCGGGGGTCGGTCGCCGAGTCCTCGATGAACACCGGCTCCCCGCCCAGCAGTTGGATCAGAACGGCGGAGCCGGGCTCGATGGTCGTACCGACGATCCCGGCCGGGTCGTCGAGCGTGGACGCGGTGACGATCTCCATCCCGCCCTCCTCGGTCGGCTGGAGGATCACCCCGGCACTGGCGTCGGCGAGCGTTCTGGCCCCTTCGGCGACGGTCATCAGCGCGTCGGCCGCGTTCCCGCCCGTCAGCAGGGTGGTGGTGACGGCGGCCGCCCCTTCGATCCAGCGCTCCCGCTGCCGGGCCGCCTCGTACAGCCGGGCGTTGCCGATCGCGATTCCGGCCTGCGAGGCCAGCACCCGCAGCAGCGCCATGTCCGTGTCGGTGAAGCGTCCGGTGCGTTTCTCGGTGAGGTAGAGGTTCCCGAAGACCTGGCTCTGCACCCGGATCGGCGCCCCGAGGAAGGAGTGCGCGGGCGGATGGCCGGGCGGCACCCCGCAGGAGCGCGGGTCGGCGGACAGGTCGTCGCAGCGCAGCGGCTGGGCCTCGTCGATGAGGACGCCGAGCACCCCCGAGTGCCCGTCCGGGAGGCGGCCGATGCGCCGGCGCTCCGCGTCGTCGAGGCCCGAGGTGAAGAGCTCGCTGATGGTGCCGAGTTCGGGGTCGAGCACGCCGAGCGCACCGTACCGGGCGTCGGTCAGCGCGGTGGCGGTCTCCACGAGCTGCTGGAGAGTGGCCCGCAGTTCGAGGTCGGTGCCGACGCTCAGCACCGCTTCCAGGAGCAACGGCAGCCGGGGCGACCGCGAGGCGCCGGACGGGGCGGCCGTTCCCTCGCCCGAGGACCCCGCGGCCGGGTTCGCCGCGTCTTCGGTCATGGGCCGCACCCCCTGAGGTGTTCAGCAGGCGAGCGGGTTGAGGACCAGCGGCTGGATCCGGCCGTCCAGCATCGCGCCGAGCCCCAGCACGGAGGACACGTCGGGCCGCTCCGCGATGTGCACGGGCACGCCCGTGGCCTCCCGCAGCATGTGGTCGAGACCGGGCAGCAGCGCGCTGCCGCCGACCATCACGATCCCGCAGTCGGCGATGTCGGCGACCAGGTCGGGCGGGCAGTCCCGCAGGATCTTGCCGAGACCGTCGAGCACCGCGGTCAGCGGGGCATGGATGGCCTGGCGCACGGCGGCGGTGTCGACGTGCACGGAGCGGGCCAGACCGGTCGCCACGTCACGGCCGTGGATCTCGGTCGTGGCGGGTCCGCGCGCGCTCAGACCGCTGCTGCTGAGCGTCACTTGCAGCGGGCGTACGGACTGGCTCGGCAGCATCAGCTCGTGGTGCTGGCGCAGATGCTGGATCACCGCGTGGTCGATGGCGTCGCCGCCGATCGGGATGCGTACGGCGGTCACGATCGAACCGAGGGAGAGCACGGCGATCTGGGTGGTCGCCGCCCCGCACACCATGATCATGGAGGCGGTCGGCTGCTCGACGGGGAGCCCGCAGCCGACGGCCGCCGCGATCAGTGTGTCGACCAGCTCGACCCGCCGGGCACCCAGCCCGACCAGGGTTTCGACGGTGGCCCGCTGGGCGAGCGGATCGCTGTCGTGCGGGGTGCAGGCGGCGGCCCGCAGCCGGGGCTTGCGGCGCAGCTGGCGGCGGAGCTTCTCGCCGAGCAACTGGCGCAGCATGCGCTGGGCCATCTCGATGTCGATGACCGTTCCGCCGGTCACCGGGCGGACCACCCGGATGTAGTCGGGGGTGCGGCCCGTCATCTGTTCGGCGAGTTCGCCGACGGCGATGAGTGAGCCGGTACGGGTGTTCACGGCGGCGGCGCTGGGTTCGTCGACGACGAGTCCGGGCCCCTTGACGTACACACGGGTCCGGGCGGCCCCGAGGTCGACGGCGACATGGCAACGGCGCAATTGCTCAAGGCTGACGGTCACGGCGGGTTCTCCCGAGAGCGCGGATGGGGGTACCGGCGGCAGCCGGCTCTCCTGGCATCGTGCGCCGTTCGGAGTCATCGCGCGCGTCGGGATGAGCCGTAGGAGGGACGGGGCTGACGGGGTGACAGAGGAGCGGGGTACCCGGAGGTCAGCCGGGCAGCAGTCGCTGGAACAGTCCCCAGGTGAATTCGGCGACATGGCATTCACCCGTTCCGGGCGCGGTGATCGCGAGCGCCCACCGGGTCGGCGCGCCGCCCTCCATCGGGCGGGCCGGTGCGAAGGCCCGCGCGACCTCGTCCACCGTGCCCGACCAGGGACGCAGATCCTCGACCGCGCGCAGCTCGGGACCCGGCCTCCCCGGCGCCCGGACCAGCCATTCGTTCCAAACGGCCCCGCCCGGCGCGACCATCACCTCGAACCGCAGATCGGGCCAGAGCGGTACCGGCCACAGCAGCGCGTCGCACTCCAGGTCGCCGATCGTGCGGCGCGTGGACGATTCGGGCTCGCCGAGCACCGAACGGTAGCGGCGCAGGGCGCCCCGCCTGCGGGGTGCCCGCACCATGGCCTGCCAGCGGCGGTTGGCCTCGCGCATCTCGGCGAGCGAGGCACCCAGCTCCTGCCGGGCGTCGGCTACGAGATCCGGCTGATGGTCGGCCATCCGGCGCAGCAGGACGAGCTGGAACTCACGAGGGCCGAAAGGCGGGTTCGCGGTCACGGAATCAACAGTTCCACACAGAACCCTCACACGAGCGGCTTTCTACCTTGTCCTACAGGCATCTAATCTGCGGGCGCCATGGATTATTGCCACCCGTGTCAGCGGCATCTCAACGGTGCCCTGGCCTGTGCCGGATGCGGAACCCCCGTCGAGGCGCTGAGCCCGTACGTCACGCCCGCGCTCTCCGGTCACGAGCCGGACGTGGGGCACGAGACGCCCGCACCGCCCCGTCCCGGCGGCCGACGCCGCCGGGGGCGCGGTGCCGACCGGCCCGCGCGCGCCGCCCACGGACCCCGTGGGGCGGACCGGCGGGACGGGGGAGAGGAGCGCGCCGTCCGGGAGGGGCGCGGCCGGCGCGCGCACCGCCGCCGCGGCCGGACGGCCCTGTTCGCCGTCCTCGGCGTGGTGCTCGCCGCCGGGGCGCTGAGCCTGGCCGAGCTGGCCACCGAGCCGAAGGGCGACGACCGCGCCTCGGACTACGTACGCGAATCGATCGAGGTCACGTCCGAACCGGCCCCGGAGCCCTCGGCGAGCGACGCGCCCGAGCGGCCCGGTCCGGTGGACGGCTCCTCTGTGCACCCGGCCACCGATGCGCATCCCGCCGATGCCGACGCCGACGCCGCGGGCGTGGGCGCGGGCAAGGCCACCGGCGACGCCCGCCCCGAGGGCTCCGGCGCCGAGCCCGGCCCGGCCTCCGCCGCGCCCCCGGCCGCCACGGATCCGTCGCCCGGCCCCGACCCCGACCACGACGAGGGAACGCCCGTCGACCCCTCGGACCCCGCCCGGCCCGGCGGTGGCCCGACCCGGTCGGCACCGGCGGCGTCGCCCAGTCCCAGCCCGAGCCCCACCCCGGCGCCGACCCCGTCCGAGACGTGCTGGTTCCTGTGGTTCTGTTCGTGAGCGGTCCGCCCGGTCGCGCGGCCCGCGGCCGCGCCGTGTCCTCAGTCGCCGGACGGGCCTGACTCGCCCAGCATCCGCCGCAGCAGGTCCCGCAGCGTGGCCCGGTCCCTGTCCGACAGCTCGGCCAGGGGCTCCCGGGCGAAGGTGAGCGAATCGCGCAGCTGCTGAGCCGTGCGGGCACCCTTCTCCGTCGGGGCGGCCAGCTTCACCCGCCGGTCGGCCGGATCCGGCCTGCGCTCGACCAGACCGCGGGACTCCAGCCGGTCGACGATCCCGGTGACGTTCGACGGCTCGCACTTCAGCTTCTTGGCGATCCTGCGCATGGGCATCGGCTCCAGGGAGAGCAGCCCCAGGACGCGCGCCTGGGCGCCGGTGAGCGAGTGGGCCGCCGCGGCCTCGTCGTACTCCTCGTAGTAGCGCGCCACGACGGTGCCGATGAGTTCGACGACTTCGAGGGTCAGCGGGTCTGTCCGGGGGGTGGCCATGACACCCAGGATATCCGGTTACTTGACAATATGAAATATTCAGGAGCATGGTTGTTTCACATCATGAAGCATTTTCGGTTTCCCGGTCGGCCCCGTCCGGCCGGCGAAGCCTCCCCCACCCCGTGAGGCATTGAGGAGACCCCGAGCCCATGTCTGCAGCACTTCCCACGTCCGGCCGCGAATGGCACCTGGTCGCCCGCCCGCACGGCTGGCCGAAGGCCGAGGACTTCGCGCTGCGTGAGGCCCCGGTCACCGCCCCCGGCGAGGGCCGCGTCCTGGTCCGCAATCTGCACTTCTCGGTCGACCCCTACATGAGGGGAAGGATGAACGACGTGAAGTCGTACACCCCGCCCTTCCAGCTCGACCACCCCATGGACGGCGGCGCGGTCGGCGAGGTCATCGCCTCGAACGCGGAGGGCATCGCGGTCGGCGACCACGTCCTGCACGGCCTCGGCTGGCGCGAGTACGCCGAGGTCCCGGCCGAGCGCGCCGTGAAGGTCGATCCGTCGCTCGCCCCGCTCTCCGCCTATCTCGGTGTGCTCGGCATGACCGGACTCACCGCCTACGCGGGGCTGTTCGAGGTCGCCTCGTTCAAGGCGGGCGACGCCGTCTTCGTCTCCGGCGCGGCCGGTGCGGTCGGCAGCCAGGTCGGCCAGATGGCGAAGCTCAAGGGCGCCTCGCGGGTCATCGGCTCGGCCGGTTCCGACGAGAAGGTCAAGCTCCTCGTGGAGGAGTACGGCTTCGACGCGGCCTTCAACTACAAGAACGGCCCGGTCGCCGAGCAGCTGCGCGAGGCCGCCCCCGACGGCATCGACGTCTACTTCGACAATGTCGGCGGCGAGCACCTCGAAGCGGCGATCTCCTCGCTCAAGGTGCACGGCCGCGTCACCGTCTGCGGAATGATCGCCCAGTACAACGCCACCGAACCGACCCCCGCCCCGCGCAACCTCGCGCTGGTCATCGGCAAGCGGCTGCGCATCCAGGGCATGCTCGTCAACGATCACTCCGCGCTCCAGCCGCAGTTCGTCCAGGAGGTCGCCGGCTGGCTGGCCTCGGGCGAGCTGAAGTACCGCGAGACCTTCGTCGAGGGCATCGAGCACGGCTTCGACGCCTTCCTCGGTCTGCTGCGCGGCGAGAACACCGGAAAGATGATCGTTTCCCTCGCCTGACAGCCGCTCCGGCGCACGCGTTAGGCTCATCGACAGGCCGTCGCGATCGTGGGCGCGAGTCGCGGCGCACAGCAGAAGGATATTTCGGACATGGCTCTTCAGGACATCACCGTTGCCTACACCGCCGTCGCCACCGCCGAGAACGGCCGTGACGGCCGCGTCTCGTCCGACGACGGCAACCTCGATGTCATCGTCAACCCGCCCAAGGCCATGGGCGGCAGCGGTGCCGGCACCAACCCGGAGCAGCTCTTCGCGGCCGGTTACAGCGCCTGCTTCCAGGGCGCCCTCGGGGTCGTGGCCCGCCAGGAGAAGGCCGACATCTCCGGCTCCACGGTGACCGCCGCGGTCTCCATCGGCAAGACCGCCGAGGGCGGCTTCGGCCTGGAGGTCGCGATCAGCGCCACCATCCCGAACGTCGACGCCGCCACCGCGCAGTCGCTCGTCGAGAAGGCCCACCAGGTGTGCCCGTACTCGAACGCCACGCGCGGCAACATCAAGGTCGAGCTGTCGGTCGCCTGACCGCTCACCACCGACCGAGGGCCGCACCCCGCCGGGGTGCGGCCCTCGGCCGTGCGCCCGCCGCACCGTGGCGGGAGCGGTCCGGCCCCGCCAGTACGCTGACGCCATGCGTGATGTGGGGGCGGGCTTCGGCTACTTGATAAAGGGACAGCGCTGGGTGGGCCGGCACGGCCGCTGGTTCGGCTTCGGGCTGCTGCCCGGCCTCATCACCCTCGTGCTGTACGTGGCGGCGCTCGTCGGCCTCGGTTACGGCGCCGACGATCTGGTGGCCTGGGCGACGCCCTTCGCCGACGACTGGTCCTCGTCCTGGGCCGGTCTGCTCCGCACCACCCTGACCGTGCTGGTCTTCGCCCTCGGGCTCTTCCTCGCGGTGATCACGTTCACCGCGGTGACGCTGCTGGTCGGCCAGCCCTTCTACGAGTCGCTGTCCGAGCAGGTCGACCGTACGGAGGGCGGCGAGGTCCCCGAGTCCGGGCTGTCGCTCGGGCGCGAGCTGTGGATCTCCGCCCGCGACAGCATCCGCATCCTGGTGCGGGTGGGGCTGTACTCGGTGCTGCTCTTCGCCCTCGGATTCATTCCGGTCGTCGGCCAGACGGTCGTCCCGGTGATCGGCTTCTGCGTCACCGGCCACTTCCTCTCCGAGGAGCTCACCGCCGTCGCGCTCCAGCGCCGCGGCATGGTCCTGAAGGACCGCCTCGACCTGCTGCGCGGCCGTCGCATGCTGACCCTCGGCTTCGGCGTACCGCTGGGGCTCGCCTTCCTGGTCCCGTTCGTCGCCGTCCTCCTGATGCCGGGCGCCGTCGCCGGGGCCACGCTGCTGGCCCGGGACCTGGTGGCGCCCGACGAGGACGAGGGCGCGGCCACGGCCCCGTACACCCTCGACAAGAGCTGAGGAGCTCCGCCGCCATGACCGAGATCATCGCCGTCGCCGTCATCACCGTCCTCGCCGTCATCAGTCCGGGCGCGGACTTCGCGATGGTCGTCCGCAACAGCTGCCTGTACGGCCGTACGACGGGACTGCTGGCCGCCGTCGGAGTCGCCGCGGGTGTGCTCGTCCACGTCACGTACACGATGCTCGGCGTGGGGCTGCTGATCGCCTCGTCCACCGCCCTGTTCACCGCGATCAAGCTGGTCGGCGCGGCCTATCTCGTCTACGTCGGGGTACGGACCTTCCTCGCCCGCGACGATCTCGGGATCGACCTGGACTCGAAGCCGCGGCTGACCCGGCTCGCGGCCCTGCGCACCGGTTTCCTCACCAACGCGCTGAACCCCAAGACCACGCTCTTCGTCGTGTCGACCTTCACCCAGGTCGTCGGGCCCACCACCGGCCTGTGGGAGCAGGCCGGTTACGGGTTGTTCATGTCCGTCGCGCATCTCGGCTGGTTCGGCCTGGTCGCGCTGTTCTTCTCGAACGCGCGGCTGCGCACCGCGATGCTGCGGTGGCAGAAGGCCCTCAACCGGGGCATCGGATCAGTGCTCGTCGGACTGGGCGTCACTCTGGGCCTGGCCCGCTGAGCGACGCCCGCCCGACCGGGGTCAGCTGGTGTGCACCTCCAGCGCGGACCGGACCGCGGACTCCAACGCCCCTTCGATCCAGGCCGGCTTGATCGAGGTGTGGCAGCCGGCGAAGTGCAGCGGCCCCTCGACCGACCGCACATCGGCGAACAGCTCGGTGTGCTGGCCCGGCAGCAGCACCGACGCCTCGCCGTACGCGTACGGATCGCGCATCCACGACTGGGTGGCGCCGACGCCGGTGTAGAAGACCTCGACGCGCTGCCCGTACACGTCCTGCACCCCGCCCAGGGCGTGCGGATAGCGCTCGTCGTCGTCCAGCGAGTCCCACTTCAGCGCGTCGTCGGCCCAGCTGTACGAGGCGAGGACCACGCCGCCCGCGCTCTTCTCGACCGGGTGGGACGGCTGGAACATGAAGCGGTTGGGGTTGTCGGTGACCGATCCGCCGCCGATGACGTGCGCCGCCGCGGGCTGGTTGCGGGCGTCGGCGCGGTACGCCGCGTAGTGCACGCGCTGGTTGGGCGGGAGGTGCCCGGGGGGTACGGAGGGGTGGGCGCCCAGCAGCGAGCCGTCGGCCGGTGCTTTGCCCCGACGGTAGGCGTCGTACAGGCCGGGCCTGATCCTCTCCAGCTCGGTCTTCCAGTCCTTCTCCTCGAACTCCCACCAGCGGCGGCTGAATTCGAGCAGCACCTTGGTCGCCGCGTCGTAGTGGATCTCGGTGATCGCGCGCCGCTTGCCGTACGAGAGCGCGGGAGCGACCGGGATGTGGCGCAGCCCGGAGAACGGCACGGTGATGATCGCCCGGTCGCCGGTGAACGTCTCGCGCACGAGCGGCTTGCCGTCGCGGCCCTCGGACACCGTCTCGACCCGGACACCGTCCGTGCCGTGGCTGATCCTGGTGGCCCGGCGGTTCAGCCGCACGATGTCCTTGACCCGCTCGTACATCGCGTCGGCGAGCGTCGCCGTGCCGCCCGGCAGCTCGAAGAACGCGGTGTCCGGGCTGATCAGCGAGGCACCGATGAAGCTGTGCACAAAGGCGAGATGGAGCCGTGAGGTGAGGTTCTCGACCGTGCCGACGAGGTCGATGGTCCGCTCGTCGAGTTTGGCGGCCTCGGTCAGGAAGCGGTACATCGACCAGTGCCCGTACCGCTGGATCACCCGCGCCCAGCCCTGGACGAGCTCGCTGCCCTCCTTGCCCTCGAACTCCTTGCGCACGGGCGCGAAGGCCTCGCGCACGATCGTCGCGGCGGTCTTGTTCTCGAACTCCGCGGGAACGCCGAACGAGCGGTTGACCGCCTGCGGCTTCGCCGCGTAGTCGGCCTTGCGCATCCGGACGCCGTTGACGTGGATCCAGGTGCGGTTGGCCGGCCGGCCCTCGGCGTCGACATCGACCAGGTAGAAGCGGCGGCGCTTCAGGTCGAAGCTGTCGATGAGCCCGGTGACCAGCGGGTGGCTGTCGGGGATCCGCATGGCGCCGGCTTCGGCGTACTGGTTCGGGTCCGCGAACGGCGCCTTCGCGTTCTCGTGGCCGCCCTTGCGGAAGGTCTTGATCCGGCCGCCGACGCGGTTGCCGTTGGCCTCGATCACGGTGACGGTGTGTCCGGCGCTGCGGAGCAGATGGGCGGCGGTGAGCCCGGCCGGGCCCGCGCCGACGACCAGCACCTTCCTGGGGGCCTTGCGGCTGCGGGGCAGGCCCTTGGACAGCAGGATGTCGCGGTAGTGCGGGACCAGCGGCTGGTCCTGTTCGTCGCGTACGAGGATGGCGCGGGCGATGGTCAGGCAGGCCGCCCAGTCCGATCCGGTGGCCGCCGGGGCGAGCGCGGTGCCGGATGCGGCGGTGGCGTCAACGGCACGGGGAGCGGCGGCACTTGCGGCGCCGACGGCGGTCGAGGCAAGGACGGCGGCACCGGCGGCGGCTCCGGTGATCATGGTGCGTCGGGAGGGCGGGCCGGAAGAAGGTCCGGCGGTCTCGGAAGTCATGCGCCCCACCCTGGGGCGCCCCGGACGGCGCCTGTGCCCGGACGCGCGTAGACCACTCGGAAATCACCCGGAGGTGACGTTCATCGATCTTGTCGTACTGGTTTCGTCGCAGGCCGTGTCATGCTTGGGGGTTCTCCGGAACGTGTGGTTCCGGCGACTCCAGCAGTGTCAGGAAATCCTGGAACGCCACGGACATGTCCACCGAGTCCGGGTCCAGCAGCCACTGGTACTGAAGCCCGTCCATCACCGCCACCAGCAGTGGCGCCGCGCGCTCCGGCGTCAGGCCGCCCGGCAGTCGCTCGCCGTACTCCGCGCGCAGCGTCGTCGCCATGCTCGCCCGGACCTGGGTGTAGCGGCGGGTGAAGAACTCCCGCGCGGGATGACCCTCCGTCACACTCTCGCCGAGCAGTGCCGAGAACGTCTGGACGATACCGGGCCGCATCGCGTTGTACTCGACGAGCGAGGTCAGCAGATCGATCCGCCATCTGCCGTCGCTCCGGGTCCCGCCGCCGGTGTCCCACTGGTCGCGCTCCTCCAGCACGGCGACGAGCAGCGCCTCCTTGGTCGGGAAGTAGTGCAGGAGCCCCTGCTGGCTGAGGCCGACCCGCTCGGCGACGGCGCTCAGCGAGGCGCCGCGGTAGCCGCGCTCGGCGATCACTTCGAGAGCGGCGCGGAGAATCTCCGCCCGCCGCTCCGCGCTTCTGGCCCGCGCCATCGCCCCGGCCCCTTTCGGTGCTCCATCGGTCCCGCACCGAGGACCGTACGCCATCCCGGGTAAATCACAGACTGGTAACGAACCCTACTGCTCTACCGGTCATGCGGTCACTATGGAGATATTCAGTGCAGTAACCGACAAGGAGGTACGGCCGTGGCAGGCGCGTCCACACCCACCCACCCCGATGCGGCCCGCGAGGCCGCGGTCGAAGCGGCCCTGTCCGCACTCGGGCTCGACGACAAGACGCGGCTGCTGGCCGGGCAGGACATGTGGTCGCTGCCCGCGCTGCCCGCCGTCGGGCTGCGCTCCCTGGTGATGTCCGACGGGCCGATCGGTGTCCGCGGGGTCGCCTGGAGCGCCGACGACCCCTCCGTCGCGCTGCCCTCGCCCACCGCGCTCGCCGCGACCTGGGACCCGGCCCTGGCCCGCCGGGCCGGCCGGCTGCTGGCCCAGGAGGCCCGCCGCAAGGGAGTCCACGTCCTCCTCGCCCCGACCGTGAACCTCCACCGTTCCCCGCTCGGCGGACGCCACTTCGAGACGTACAGCGAGGACCCGTTCCTCACCGGCGAGATCGGCACCGGCTATGTGCGGGGTGTGCAGGACGGCGGTGTCGGCACCACTGTCAAGCACTTCGTCGCCAACGACGCCGAGACCGAGCGCTTCACCGTCGACAACCTCGTCGCCCCGCGCACCCTGCGCGAGATCTATCTCGCCCCGTTCGAACGCATCGTCAAGAACGCCCACCCCTGGGGCATCATGGCCGCCTACAACCGGGTCAACGGCTCCACCATGACCGAGCACCGCTATCTGCAGAACGCGGTGCTGCGCGGCGAGTGGGGCTTCGACGGCTACATCGTCTCCGACTGGCTGGCCGCCCGCTCCACCGTCGCCGCCGCCGAGGGCGGCCTCGACGTCGCCATGCCGGGCCCGAAGACCGTCTACGGCAAGGCGCTCGCCGACGCGGTGCGCGCCGGTGAGGTCGAGGAGTCCGTCGTCGACGGGGCCGTGCGGAACGTGCTGCGGCTGGCCGCCCGCGTCGGCGTCCTGGACGGCGCCCCGCCCGTCGTCGACGAGGCGGCGCACCCCGCGACCGTCGACGGCGACGCGCTGGCCCGCGAGATCGCCCGCCGCTCCTTCGTCCTCGTGCGCAACGAACGCGCCGCGCTCCCCGTCGACCCGGCCGCCGTGCGCAAGGTCGCGCTCAGCGGGGCGCTCGCCCGGGACGCCCGGGTCCTCGGCGGCGGTTCCGCCCAGGTCTTCCCGCACCACATCGTCTCGCCGCTGGACGGCCTCACCGCCGCCCTCCCCGAGGGCGTGCTCGACTACCGGGTCGGCGCCGACCCGAACGACGAACTCAGCCCCGCCGAGAAGGGCTTCGAGCTGAGGGCCGTCTGCTACGACACCTCCGGCACCGTCATCGGCTCGGCCCCGCTGCGTGGCGGCAGCCTCCAGTGGATCGGCGACGACCTTCCCGAGGGCGTGACCCTCACGACGCTGCACAGCGTCGAGATCACCGGCACCTTCGTCCCGCGCGACGGCGGCGAGCACGTCTTCGGCACCCGCGGCACCGGAGCGCTCACCCTCACCGTCGCGGGCGAGACGCTGTACGACGAGGTCCACCGGGTCACCGGCTCCACCGACCCCGGCGAGGCGTTCTTCGGCAACCCCCTGGAGCGCGGCCGGATCACCCTCACCGCGGGCGAACCCGTCGAGGTGTCGCTGCGACAGGTCCCCGACACCCTGGGCGAGGACGCGCCGATCCCCGGCGTCTCGTTCTCCCTGTGCCACCTCGGCCCGCGCCGCGACCCCCGGGAGCTGATCGCCGAGGCGGTCGAGGCGGCCCGTGCCGCGGACACCGCGATCGTCGTCGTCGGCACCACCGAACGCGTCGAGTCGGAAGGCTTCGACCGCACCGACCTCAGGCTCCCCGGCCACCAGGACGACCTGGTCAGGGCCGTCGCCGCCGCCAACCCGAACACCGTCGTGATCGTCAACTCCGGTTCCCCGGTCGAGCTTCCGTGGCGTGAGGAGGTCGCCGCGGTCCTGCTCAGCTGGTTCCCCGGCCAGGAGGCCGGCCACGCGCTGGCCGACGTCCTGCTCGGCGCCGAGGAGCCCGGCGGCCGCCTCCCCACCACCTGGCCGGTCGCGCTCGCCGACGTCCCGGTCTCGAACACCACCCCCACCGACGGCGAACTTTGCTACGAGGAGGGCGTCTTCGTCGGCTACCGGGCCTGGGAGAAGGCAGGCACCGCGCCCGCCTACCCCTTCGGCCACGGACTCGGCTACACCACCTGGGAGTACGAGAGCCTGACAGCCGGCCCCGACAGCGCCACGGTCCGCCTGCGCAACACCGGTACCCGGCCGGGCGCCGAGACCGTCCAGCTGTACCTGGCGCCCCGGGACGACACCGCCGAACGCCCGGTCCGCTGGCTGGCCGGTTTCGCGCGGGTCGAGGCGGCGCCCGGCGAGAGCGCCGAAGCGGTGATCGCGCTGGAGCGGCGCGCGTACGAGATCTGGGACGAGACGGCGTACGACTGGACGCTCGTCCCCGGCACGTACGAGGTGCAGGCGGCCCGTTCGCTCGGTGACGTGCGCCTGACGGCGGCCGTGGAGATCAAGGAGTAGCGGGCCGGGGGAACCGGAGAGCCCCGCAGCGGCATCTGACGCCGCTGCGGGGCCCTTCCTCCGCTCCTGCGCTCAGCGCACCGCGAATCCGTACACCGTCGTCGAGACGTACTCCTCGCCCGGCCGCAGCACCGTGCTCGGGAAATCGGGCCGGTTCGGGGAGTCCGGGAAGTGCTGGGTCTCCAGCGCGATCCCGGCGCACGGGCCGAACGGCCGGCCGTCGAAGTGGTCCGCCGTGTACAGCTGCATGCCCGGTTCCGTCGTGGTGACGGTCAGGACCCGCCCCGACGCCGCGTCGTACAGCTCGGCCGCGGGCCCCGCCCCGGCCCCGTCCAGCACGAAGTTGTGGTCGTAGCCCGCCCCGACCGGCTTCGGCTCACGGAAGTCGAACCGGGTCCCGTCCACCGGCAGGAACTCGCCCGTCGGCAGCGATTCGGCGTCCGCCGGGGTGATCCGCCCGGCCGCGATCCGCAGCACCTGCCCGAGCGCGCTGCCGCTGTCGGCACCCGCGAGATTCCAGTACGTGTGATTCGTCAGGTTCAGCACCGTCGGGGCGTCCGTCGTCGCCCGGTACGCGATCCGCAGCGCCCCGCCCGCGTCCAGCGTGTACGTCGCGGACACCGTCAGACGCCCCGGGAAGCCCTCCTCGCCGTCCTCGGAGACCAGGGACAGTTCGACGCCGTCCGCCACCTCCCGCGCCCGCCACACGCGCTTGTCGAAGCCTCTGGCCCCGCCGTGCACCTGGTTGCGCCCCTCGTTCCGCGTCAACCGGTGCGTGTGCCCGTCCAGCTCGAAGCAGGCACCGCCGATCCGGTTCGCGTACCGCCCGACCAGCGCCCCGAAGTAGGGGCCGGGGAACGTCTCGTACCCGGCGAGATCCGGCAGCCCGAGGGCGATGTCCGCCCGCGCCCCGTCCCGGCCCGGCACCTCGACCGACTGCACGATGCCGCCGTACGTCAGGACACGCACCCGCGTACCGTCCCGCTCCAGGGTCCAGCGGTGCACGACGGCACCGTTCACGAGGGCGCCGAACTCTTCCGTACGCAGCTCTGTGCTCGAACCCGTGTCCATGATCACGGAGCCTACGCGGGCGGCCGGGCCGCGGTGACATTGCGGTAGGCGATCTCCGCCAGCCGCGCCTGTCCGTTGCGCCCGGGATGGAACCAGTCCCACTGGCTGAGCTGCTTGCCGGTGAACCGGTAGTCGTAGACCGCCCCGCCGTCGTAACGGCAGCGCAGATCCTTCGCGCAGACCTCCCGCAGCACCCCGTTGTACGCCACGACCCGCTCCTGCACCGAGGCGCGCCGGGCCACGGCGCCCGCGCCCATGTCGTCCGCGTCGCCCAGCATCGACTGACAGAGCCCCAGCTTCCAGATCTGCTTGCCCAGCGCGTTGCCGCGTCCCGTCTGCCAGAGCCGCATGAGATCCGGCACGCTCGACACGTACACCTGTGCCTTCGGCGCACCGGCACGCAACTGACGCATCGCCGCCTCGAAGGACGACCGGAAATCCGCCACCGGAGTCATGATCCGCGCCGAGTCCCGGCAGGCGTCATTGGCGCCGATCATCACCGTCACCAGCTCCGGCTTCTCCTTCGCCGCCAGCGCCATCTGCTCCGGCAGCTGAGCGATCCTGGCCCCCGTCGCGGCGTGGTTCCAGCTGTGCTCGGCGGCCCCCGACTCACCGAGCAGCCGCACGGCGAGGCTGCGCACCTCGCTGTCCGTGCCGGTCGCCCAGGACACCTCGGGGCAGTCCGCCAGCACCGAACAGGCGTCGAAGCCGCGCGTGATGGAGTCGCCGACGGCGGCCACCGACCCCGGACTGCGGTCCCAGACCGGACCGGGCCTGACGGACGGCTGCCGCTGCCCGGACGCCGCCCCCTTCGTCGTCCCGTCCCGGTCGGTGTCGCAGCCGGTCAGCGCGGCGGCGCCGAGCAGCGAGAGCGCCGCCAGGACAGCGGTGGCGGTGCGCGAACGGTGACGGGCGGAACGATCCTGCATCCCTTGGTTCCCCTCGTTTATGCCCCCGGCAACCCCGTGCGGCACCGGCTGGAAGGCCCGGGTGCCCCGCAGGGTGAAAGCTGAGCGAATGAAGTGCCCAGGACCGACCGTACGTCACACCTCGACCGCCGCCGCGCGGTAGCTTTTCCTCGTCGAACCAGCGCCGCATGCCCTCGCCCGGCTCCACTCGGGTGGCTTTCTGTAAATCACATCACGTCACATACTGTCCCTTTTCAGGAGTTTCACCCCGATGCTGTTTACTGATGACAACCTCGGGAGCCGGCCGAGAAGTGACGGTACGGGCGCGAGGCCGCTGGGGAAGGCGAACTTCGTCCCACACTGGAGGTCCCGGTGACGACACGTGGAGTTCTGTACGTTCACTCCGCACCGCGCGCGCTCTGCCCCCATGTCGAATGGGCGGTGGCGGGCGTCCTCGGTGTGCGCGTCCAGCTCGACTGGATCAGACAGCCGGCCGCGCCCGGCACCTGGCGGTCCGAGTTCTCCTGGCAGGCCCGCCCCGGCACGGCGTCGAAACTGGCCTCCGCGCTGCGCGGCTGGGATCTGCTGCGCTTCGAGGTGACGGCGGAGCCCAGCCCCACCACGGAGGGCGAGCGCTACAGCTCCACGCCCGAACTGGGCATCTTTCACGCCGTCACCGGCATGCACGGCGACATCCTGGTGCCCGAGGACCGGCTGCGGGCCGCGCTGGCGCGCTCCGTCCGGGGCGAGACCGACCTGGAGGCCGAGATCGCCAAGCTGCTCGGCAAGCCGTGGGACGACGAACTGGAGCCCTTCCGTCACGCGGGCGAGGGCGCACCCGTGCGGTGGCTGCACCAGGTGGTGTGAGGGCGCGAAATTCAGCCCCTCCGGCGATTGAGGAGCGGGGGTCCGGGGGCGGAGCCCCCGAAGCGCCCCGTGCAACGGACGAAGCCCGCCTCCCCGAGTGGGGAGGCGGGCTTCGTCGTACCCGGACCGCGGGCCGCGGGTCAGACGCTGCGGAACGCCAGGACCACGTTGTGCCCGCCGAACCCGAACGAGTTGTTGATCGCGGCGATCGGCCCCTCCGGCAGCGGTCGAGGCGTGTCGCGCACGATGTCCGCCTCCACCTCCTCGTCGAGGTGTTCCACGTTGATCGTCGGCGGAGCCATCCGGTGGTGCAGCGCCAGGACCGTCGCGACGGTCTCGATGCCACCTGCGCCACCGAGGAGATGACCGGTCATCGACTTCGTCGCGGAGATCGCGACATGGTCGAGGTCGTCGCCCAGAACCTTGCGCAGTGCCTTCAGCTCGGCGACGTCGCCCTGCGGCGTCGACGTGGCGTGCGCGTTCAGGTGCACGACCTCGGACGGCTTGAGGTCGGTCTGGTCCAGCAGGTTCTGCATCGCGGCGGCGATGCCGCGACCCGTCGGCTCGGGCTGCGCGATGTGGTGGGCGTCCGCGGACAGCCCCTGGCCCAGCACCTCGCAGTAGACCTTGGCGCCACGCGCGGCGGCGTGCTCCGCGGACTCCAGCACGACGACGCCGGCACCCTCGCCGAGCACGAAGCCGTCACGGCCCGTGTCGTACGGACGGGAGGCCTTCTCGGGCTCCTCGTTGTGCTTGGACATCGCCATCATGTTGGCGAACGCGGCGATCGGCAGCGGGTGGATCGCCGCCTCGGTGCCACCGGCGAGGACCACATCGGCACGGCCGGTGCGGATCATCTCGACGGCGTACCCGATCGCCTCGGCGCCCGAGGCGCAGGCGGAGACCGGAGTGTGCACACCGGCCTGGGCGTTGACCTCCAGGCCGACGTTGGCGGCCGGGCCGTTGGGCATGAGCATGGGCACGGTGTGCGGGGAGACGCGGCGTACGCCCTTCTCCTTGAGCACGTCGTACTGGTCGAGCAGGGTGATCACACCGCCGATACCGGAGGCGATGACCGTGCCCAGCCGCTCGGGCCGGACCGCGTCGTCCTCACCGGCCTTGCCGGTGAAGCCGGCGTCCGCCCAGGCCTCGCGGGCCGCGATCAGCGCGAACTGCGCCGAGCGGTCCAGCTTGCGGGCGAGCGGGCGGGGCAGGACGTCGCCCGGGTCGACCGCCGCGAGCGCGGCGATCTTGACGGGCAACTCGGCGAAACGTTCGCCCTCAAGAGGCTTGACGCCGGAACGACCGGCCATCAGACCTTCCCAGGTCGACGCCGAGTCGCCACCCAGCGGAGTGGTTGCGCCGATACCGGTGACGACCACGGTGCGATTGGTCGAGTTCACTGGAAAATCTTCTCCACGTGTAGAGGGTCGTGAATCAGCGGCGCCACCGCCGGGTGGCGACACAGAGCCGGCCTGATCAGGCCTGGTGCTTGAGGATGTACTCGGCGGCGTCGCCGACCGTCTTGAGGTTCTTGACGTCCTCGTCGGGGATCTTGACGTCGAAGCGCTCCTCGGCGGCGACGACGACCTCGACCATGGACAGCGAGTCGACGTCCAGGTCGTCGGTGAAGGACTTGTCCAGCTGGACGTCCTCGACCGGGATACCGGCGATCTCGTTGACGATCTCGGCGAGACCGGTGACGATCTCTTCCTGAGTGGCGGCCATGTTGGCGCTCCTTCGGTGTTTATCTGCAGGGTTCTGGCGTCCGGGCCGAAATGGCCTGGTGTGCCTAGGGGAGGGTAACGACCGTCGCGGCGTAGACGAGACCCGCCCCGAAGCCGATGACGAGCGCGGTGTCGCCGCTCTTCGCCTGACCGGTCGCCAGGAGCCGCTCCATGGCGAGCGGAATCGAGGCGGCGGAGGTGTTGCCGGTGGTCTCCACGTCACGGGCGACCATGACGTTCTCCGGCAGCTTCAGGGTCTTCACCATCGAGTCGATGATCCGCATGTTGGCCTGGTGCGGAATGAAGACGTCCAGGTCTTCCGGGGCGATCCCGGCCGCGTCCAGCGCCTGCTGGGCGACCTTCGCCATCTCGAAGACGGCCCAGCGGAAGACCGCCTGGCCCTCCTGCGTGATGGCCGGGAACTTGACATTGCCCTGGGAGTCGAGCGGCAGCTGCGACACGTCGCCGATGTGGAACTTGTCCCAGGACACGGTCTGCTTGATCGTGCCGGCCTTGTCGCCCTCGGAACCCCACACGGTCGGGCCGATCGCGGGCTCCTTGGACGGGCCGACCACGACGGCGCCCGCGCCGTCACCGAACAGGAAGGCCGTCGCCCGGTCCTCCAGGTCGGTCAGGTCGGACAGCCGCTCCACGCCGATGACCAGGACGTACTCCGCGGAGCCCTCCACGATCATGCCCTTGGCGAGGGTCAGCCCGTAGCCGAAGCCGGCGCAGCCGGCCGAGATGTCGAACGCGGCGGCCTTGTCGGTGCCCAGCTTGTCGGCGATCTCGGTGGCGATGGCGGGTGTCTGGGCGAAGTGCGAGACGGTGGAGACGACCACGGCGCCGATCTGGTCGGCGCTTATCCCGGCGTCGGCGATGGCCTTGCCGGACGCCTCGATCGACATCGCGGCGACGGTCTCCTCGTCGTTCGCCCAGTGGCGGGTGACGATGCCGGAGCGCGAGCGGATCCACTCGTCGGACGAGTCGATCGTTTCGAGGATCACCTCGTTGGGCACGATCCGGGTCGGGCGGTAGCCGCCGACACCCATGATGCGTGCGTACGGGGCGCCCTTGCTGGGCTTGATCTTCGACATGCTCTCGGGCTCCTTAGGCGCCTGCGTGCTCGATGACGAGCGCGCGGGCGGCGTCGAGGTCGTCGGGGGTCTTGAGCGCGAGCGTCTGCACACCGGGCAGCGCGCGCTTGGCGAGACCCGTGAGTGTGCCACCCGGGCACGCCTCGATGAGAGCCGTGACGCCCATTTCCTTGAAGGTCTCCATGCACAGGTCCCAGCGGACCGGGTTGGCCACCTGGCCGACCAGCCGCGAGATGACCTCGTCGCCGATGGCAACGGCCTTCCCGTCGGCGTTCGAGACGTACGTCACGGTCGGGTCGGCGATCTTCAGCGCCGTCGCGGCCTCGCGCAGCCGGTCGACGGCGGGCGCCATGTGGCGCGTGTGGAAGGCACCGGCGACCTTGAGCGGAACCACGCGGCGCACGCCCTCGGGCATGTCCTCGGTCAGCGCGGCGATCTGCGCGGCAGTGCCGGCGGCGACGATCTGGCCGCCCCCGTTGACGTTCGCCGGGGTCAGCCCGAGCTTCTCCAGGTGAGGGATCGTCACCTCGGGGTCGCCGCCGAGCAGCGCCGCCATACCGGTCTCGATGACCGCGGCGGCGTCGGCCATGGCGAGCCCACGCGTACGGACGAGACGCAGCGCCGTCTCGTCGCCGATGACTCCGGCGAGGGCGGCTGCGGTGATCTCCCCAACGCTGTGACCTGCGACGATGTCCGGCGATGCGTTGAGTGCGGCGGCGGACAGCAGACCGGCGGCGACCAGCAGCGGCTGCGCCACCGCGGTGTCACGGATCTCCTCCGCGTCGGCCTTGGTGCCGTAGTGGGCGAGATCGAGCCCGATGGCGTCGGACCAGGCCGCGATGCGGTCGGTGGCACCGGGGAGGTCGAGCCAGGGAGTCAGGAAGCCGGGCGTCTGAGCGCCTTGGCCGGGAGCGACGAGTACGAGCACCCTCACACTCTCTCTTGTGAATGGTCCGGAACGCCCGTGGGGACAGGGACGAAGAACCGTGTGGGGAATTGTTGATGTCCGACAAAAGTCTAGGACTGCGGATCCCTGGCGGCCAGACGCCCCAGAATCAGGGCGATTCGCAGAGTGAACGCCGAGCGTACGTCGGAGGGTGACCATCCGGTGACGTCTGTCACACGTCGGAGCCGGTAGCGCACGGTGTTGGGGTGGACGAAGAGCATCCTGGCCGCGCCTTCCAGGCTGCTCGCCTGTTCCAGATACACACTCAGCGTTTCCAGGAGCGCGGAACCCGCTTCTTCCAGCGGTCTGTAGATCTCCTCCACCAATTGGTCCCGTGCGGCGGGGTCACCCGCCATCGCGCGCTCCGGCAGCAGATCGTCGGCCAGCACCGGCCGCGGGGCGTCCTGCCAGGCACAGCACGCCTTCAGCCCGGCGGCCGCGGCCTGCGCGGACCGGGTGGCCGCCAGCAGATCGGGCACCACGGGCCCGGCGACGACGGGGCCCGCCGCGTACGGGCCGATCAGCGCCTTCGCGACGTGCAGCGGGTTGTCGCTGCCGCCCGCGATGACGACCAGCCGGTTGCCGAGCACCCCGGTCAGGACCTGGAGCTTCGCGTGCCGGGCGGCCCGGCGGATCGCCTCCACGGTCAGTTCGCTGTCGCCGTCCGGGGCCGTACCGAGCACCACGCAGACGTGTTCGGGGGAGTTCCAGCCGAGCGCCGCGGCGCGCGACACGGCGCCCTCGTCGGCCTCGCCGGACAGCACCGCGTTCACCACCAGCGATTCCAGCCGGGCGTCCCAGGCGCCGCGCGCCTCGGCGGCCTGCGCGTACACCTGGGCGGTCGCGAACGCGATCTCCCGCGCGTAGACCAGCAGCGCCTCCCGCAGCACCGACTCGTCGCCGGGCGCGGCGACCTCCTCGATCGCGGCCTCCATGACCTCGATCGTCGTCCGCACCATCTCGACGGTCTGCCGCAGGGTGATCGCCCGGGTCAGCTCGCGCGGAGCCGTGCCGAACACATCGGTGGAGATGGCCTGCGGGGTCTCCGGATGCCGGAACCACTCGGTGAACGCCGCGATTCCGGCCTGGGCCACCAGGCCGATCCAGGACCGGTTCTCCGGCGGCATCGCCCGGTACCACGGCAGCGTCTCGTCCATGCGGGCGATCGCGTTGGCGGCCAGGCGGCCGGAGGACTGCTCCAGCCGCTTCAGGGTCGCGGCGTGCAGGTGGGCGTCGTTCGCAGCGGGCTGCTCAGGATCGGGTCGGGGCACGAACACAAGACTGCCTTATCGGACCACGTGCGCGGAGGGCCGGGGCGGTCGCGGGTCTTACCGCCGGGTAGCGACGGGGGGAGTCGCGGGAGCGCGGAGGGCCGCAGGCTCGCGGGCCCGCGGGGGCGGTCCGGCGGCCCGCGCCGGGCTACCGTGGACGGGTGATATCCGTTCAGCGCTCCGACGACCGCTTCACGGGCGGGGACGAGGCCGCCGGCATCGAGTCCCTGCACGCCTTCTCGTTCGGTGCCTTCTACGATCCGGACAACCTCCGGTTCGGCGCGGTCCTGGCCTGCAACGAAGAACGGCTCGCTCCCGGTGCGGGCTTCGACGAGCACCCGCACAGCCATACGGAGATCGTCACCTGGGTCGTCGAGGGCGAGCTGACCCACCGCGATTCGACCGGTCACGCCACGGTCGTACGGGCCGGTGACCTCCAGCACCTCAGCGCCGCGGCCGGTGTGCGCCATGTCGAGCGCAACGACGGCGAACGTCCGCTGACGTTCCTTCAGATGTGGCTGGCACCGCTCGAACCGGGCGGCGAGCCCGCGTACACGATCGTTCCCGGCATCGCCGACTCCACCCCGTACGCCCTCCCTGCCGCCGGTGCGATGCTGCACGTCCGCAGACTCGCCGAGGGAGAGCGCACGGCGGTGGCGGACGCGGCGCGGGTGTACGTCCATGTGGTGGCGGGGCGTGTGGGGATCGGCGACGAGGAACTGGAGCCCGGCGACTCGGTGCAGATCGCCGGGGAGGAGGGACTGGAGCTGGTTGCGGCGGGGGCGGTCGAGGTGCTGATCTGGGAGCTTTCGGCCTGAGCCGGGAGGGCCAGGGGCGGCCCGGATTCCGGTCGGTCGCGGCGCGGCGATGAGTTTGGCCGGCCCGAAGAGTCTGATCACTGTTACCGACGACGCAGGAGGAACGCGTGACCCAGCTACTGAGAGTCCAGAACTTCACTGTTTCCAGTGACGGAATCGGGGCCGGTGAGGACCAGAGCTTCGAGAGTCCGTTCGGCCACGTCGATCCCGAGAGGCTGTTCGCCTGGGCCGGTGCCACGGCGAGCTGGCCCATGCGCACCGACCCCGGGGGGAGCCGGGGGCTCGACGACTACTTCACGCGGGACTACGCCCGCAACATCGGCGCCGAGATCATGGGCCGCAACAAGTTCGGGCCCCAGCGCGGGCCCTGGCAGGACCATGAGTGGCGCGGCTGGTGGGGGGACGAGCCCCCGTTCCGCACTCCGGTGTTCGTCATGACCCACCACGGCCGCCCTTCGTTCACGCTGTCCGACACCACGTTCCACTTCGTCGACGGCGACCCGGCCACGGTCCTTGAGCAGGCGCGGGAAGCGGCACAGGGCAAGGACGTCCGGCTCGGCGGCGGAGCCACCACCATTAGGCAGTTCCTCGACGCCGGCCTCGTCGACACCCTGCATGTGGCGGTCTCGCCGGTGAAGCTCGGATCCGGAGTGCGGCTCTGGGAGTCCCCCGACGAGCTGCTCGACCGGTACCACCTGGAGGTCGTGCCCAGCCCGAGCGGCGTGACGCACCACCTGTTCTGGCGGAGGTGACACGAGGGCGCGCCCGGGGACGCCGGGCGCGCCCGACGCCGGCGTTCCGGTGAAAGGACCACGTGGTCGCGGGCGGGACGCCGGTACGGGCCGCGGTACTCGTCCGCGACCACCGCGCCGCCGCGGGCGGCGGGCCCGCTCGACGGCGAAGCGCTACCGGTCCGCGTCCCGGCGCCACATCGACCACATGGGCGGCCCGGACCGGAACGACATCTCCTGCTGCACCGCGAAGCCGTGCCGCCGGTAGAAGGTCAGGTTGCGGCGGTTGCTCGACTCCAGGAACACCGGCCGCCCGTCCGCGTCCGCCCGCTCCAGCAGCCCGTCCAGCACCTGAGACCCGCGCCCCGTGCCGCGCGCGTCCGCGTGGGTGCCGATGTACTCGACGTACCAGTGCGCGGGGTCGGCGGGGTGGCGGTGCTCCAGCGCGAGCAACCGCATCGCGGTCCGCGGCAGTTGGGCCCGGCCCGCCCGCAGGAGCGTGCCCGCGTTGCGCAGCAGATAGCTCACCGGCAGCTTCCACTTCCCGGGCTCCGCCCACACCGCCGCCACCGTGCGGTCCGGATCGGTCCACACCCGGCCCGCCGGGACCTGCTGCGCCAGATGCGCGGTGAACAGCAGCCGCAGCCGCCGGTCCCGGTCGTGCGGCATCAGCCAGGACCAGACGGGGTCCTCGGCGTAGGCACTGGCGAGTACGGAGGCGAGCGCCGGGACGTCGGAGGCGGTAGCGCGGACTATGTCGGCCATGGCCGAGGAGAGTAGCGGTTCCTCGGGTGCCGAACTCCATCCCAGTCGAGTGATCGGCGCAATCGTCGGCTCAGGCGTGCGTACCTGTGCCGGTGACACCGGTGACGTCCCCATCGTTCACCCCCTGATCGCCGGACTCGAACAGCCGGAACAGCCAGGGGAACGAGCGTGGCCGGCACCACTGACAATCCGACGGGGCTTCGCCCGGGAACGGTGGAAGACACCTCAGGAGGGGCCGATAGTCTCAGGGAATCCTGGTTCGGACATCGCTACGCACGGAGGCCCTGATGATGCGGTTGGAGCGGGGTTCAGGTCGGCTGTACGGCATGATGCTCGTGCTGGCGGCGGTGGTCCTGCTCGCGGACCAGCTCACCAAGATGTGGGCGGTCTCCGCGCTGTCCGACAGCGAGCGCGTCGCCGTGATCCCCCCTCTGATCCACTTCCGGCTGCTGTACAACCCTGGCGCCGCGTTCTCCATCGGCACCGGGGCGACATGGGTGTTCACCTTGGCGACGGCGGCGGCAGCGGTCGGCATCCTCTACACCGCACGCCGACTGGCCTCTGCGGGCTGGGCGCTCGTGCTGGGCGCGCTGCTCGGCGGTGCGGTGTCCCACCTGGGCGATCGACTCTTCCGCGAGCCCGGGGTGGCCCGCGGGCATGTTGTGGACTTCATCGACTACGGCCCGTTCGTGGGTAACGTCGCCGACATCGCGCTCGCCTGCGGGTGCGTCGCTTTGATGCTGCTCAGCCTGCGTGGTGTGCAGCTTGCCAAGGTGCCGGGCGAAGAGTCCGCCCAACCCGGTACCGGCCCCGCGTGATCTCGGCATCTCCCACCACGTTCCGCAGCGCGGACTCGTTCATCAGGCAGAAGAGTTCGGCACCGGCCCGTCCTCGGCAAGGGGTCCCGGGCGAGCCGGGCGGCCCAGGCTCGTGGTGGCGCTGACGGTCTCACCCGTCATCGTGTGTCGCTCCTCCTGTCTTGACCGCGACGTCCAGGCGCGGCTCGTCGGCCCTCTCGTTGCGGCCCTCGTCCTTCGGTCGCGACACGTCCTCGATGCCCGGGTGGCGGCGGGCCGATACGACGAGGCAGGCGATGGCGCCGAGGAAGACCACGACGGAGGTCCAGTTGTTCAGGCGCAGGCCGAGGAACGTGTGGGCTTCGTCGATGCGCAGGTACTCGGTCCAGAACCGGCCGGCCGTGTAGGCGGCGACGTACAGGGCGAAGGCCCTGCCGTGACCGAGTGCGAACCGGCGGGCCGCCCAGAGGACCAGTGCGGCGACGCCGATGTCCCAGAGGGACTCGTAGAGGAAGGTGGGGTGGTACGTCGCGATGTCGAGCATGCCGGACGGACGGTGCGCGCGGTCGATCTCCAGGCCCCAGGGGAGCGTGGTGGGGCGGCCGTAGAGTTCCTGGTTGAACCAGTTGCCCCAGCGGCCGATCGCCTGGGCCAGGGCTGTGCCGGGGGCGACCGCGTCCGCGAAGGCGGGGAAGGGGACGCGGTGGCGACAGCCCGCCCGGTCGAGCGAGCGCTCAGGGCCGACGCCCGAGGGCTGCGCCGAGTGCGGCGATCCAGATCAGCAGCAAGGGCAGTGAGATGAATGCCGTTGGGGTCAAGGTGGTGGACAGGAGGAGGTAACCGATGCCGGAAGCGGTGATCGTTGCGGCGAGGACCCAGCCGACGACGACCTCCCAACGCCGCAGCAGTGTGCCGTGCCGCGAGGCCACGCAGGCGGCCGCGGCGAGCGTGGCGAGCGCGAACATCTTGACACCGTCCGCACGCTGGACCGCCTCGAACAGTGCGCCGGTCCTGCCCGGTGACGCTGGATCGGCTCCGGACACCGCGATCAGTTCCACGACGAGTTGAACGCACGCGAGCGCCCCCGCGACTCTCCCGGCCCATCCGGCCGGGCGAGCCGCGGTGTTGTCGGTACGGCGGGCCCGGTCGAGCAGTCCGGATCCGACGACAAGCAGGCTGACACCTGCCACACCGTGGACGAGCAGCGCCTGGGCGACGACCTGGACGGGCCGGTCGGCGTACGCGGTCGTGATCCCGGTGTGTGTGTCACCGACTTCGGGTGAGGCTCCCCAAGCGGCGGCGAGCCCGAGAATCCACGCCGCGGCGTGTACGTATCCGGCGGCGCGGGCGGTGCTGCCGGTAGCGGGCTCTTCGGCGATTGCGGTCATGTGATGTCCTCCCGGGTCTCGTTTCGGATTGCCCGGGTGAACGCATCGCAGCCGGTGCGCCATGCGGCGTCCAGGTCTGCGCCGGGCGGGAAGCGACCGTCGAGTTCGAGCGCGACCATGCCGTGCGCGAATGCCCAGAACGAGCGCGCGACGTGAATGTCGCCGTGCACCGCGCGGGCCAACGGCGCCGCCGCGCGATCTTCGAGTCCTTCGGGAAGCGCGGTGCGGGCGAGCGGCCGACTGTGGGTGATGCGGTAGAGGTGCGGGCAGGCGAGAGCGTGACGTCGGTAGGCGCGGGCGAGCACGAGCAGGGGCGGTTCGACGCCGATCCCGGCTTCGGCGGCCTCCAGTTCCTCAGCGAGCCGGGTCATCCCCTGCACCTGGAGTCCGGCCTCTACAGCGGCCTTGTCAGGAAAGTGCTTGTACAAGGAAGGCGCCCGGATGCCGACACGCTCGGCGATGCGCCGCATCGACAACGCATCCGGACCTTCGGCGTCGAGCAGTTCCCGGGCGGCGGCCATGATCTGCTGCGCGCGGTCAGTCACGGTGCGCTTCCCCGGGAACCGCCATCGCCCCGCAGAGGAGCGCCGGCGCTTCCCATGCACCCCGGAAGGGCCGGGGCGGGACACTGCTGCACGGGGTGCTGCGGGCTGTGGCGGTGTTCACTGCGGCCCTCTCACGTTGCGACTGACCGACATGGCTGACGACGTTTGCCGCGTGGCGCCAAATTACGGCTAACGGTGTTAGCCGTCAAGCCTGGAGAGTGTCGAACTCCCGCCTGCCGAGCCTCAACGTCTGTGCCCGTTCGGCGAGTTCTGCCTGACCGGCCGTCAATCACCGGCCAGATGGGACTGGCGCTGCGCCCCGCGTCGATTCACGGAAATCGGGGGACGACGTGCTGCGTCGGCATTCCATGGATGCCGACCTCGCGAAGGTCCGGGTCGCGCCTGAAGCGTGTGTCCGCGAGGGCTGGAGGCGTGGCCGTGTGCGGCAACCACCTCAATGTATGCGCTTCCATTCGTGGAGTTCGCATGGGTACCGTTGTCCGAGCGGCGGCGCCGAACCCGGGCCCGCCCAGCCCCCTCCTCATCCCCCCCGGAGCCCCTTCTTGATGGACCTCGCCGTGCGCCGACGCCGTCAGGCACTGTTCCTGTTCTTCTTCCTGCCAGGCATCGCCATGTCGTCGTGGGTGACTCGCACTCCGGACATCCGGGACCGGCTGGAAGTGTCCACCGGCCAGATGGGACTGGTGCTGTTCGGCCTGTCGCTCGGCTCCATGACCGGGATTCTGTGCTCGGGACGCCTGGTGTCCCGGTACGGGACCAGGCCGGTCATCGGCTGGGGGACCGTTCTGCTGATCGTGAGCCTGGTCCTCGTCAGCATCGGCGGTGTCATGGCCTCTGTGCCGATGGTCATGGCGGGACTGTGCGGGTTCGGGGCCGGCATGGGGGCGGGCGATGTGGCCGTCAACATCGACGGCACCGACATCGAGCGGATCAGCGGCACGACCACGCTGCCCACCCTGCACGGCTGCTTCAGTCTGGGCACCGTGATCGGCGCCGGCGCGGGGATGGCCGCCACCGCCACCGGCCTGCCGGTGCACTGGCATCTCGCCGGGGTCGCCCTGATCTCGGCCGCGATCTTCTGGTACGCCATCCGCTCGATCCCCGCAGGCACCGGGAGGCAGGCACCCGACGCCCACGACGACACCGGCGTCGGGCACGCCCGACCGCAGGTCTGGAAGGATCGCAAACTCGTCCTGATCGGTGCGATCGTCCTGGCGATGGCCCTCGCCGAAGGGTCGGCCAACGACTGGTTGCCGCTGCTGATGGTGGACGGACACGGTCTGGACGCGACCCTCGGCTCCCTCGTCTACGCCGGGTTCGCCGCTGCCATGACGATCGGCCGCTTCGGCGGCACCTTCTTCCTGGACCGCTTCGGCCGCACCGCCGTCGTGCGCGTCGGCGCCTTGTCCGGAGCACTCGGACTGATCCTGGTGATCTTCTCCGACAACGCCGCCCTCGCCGGGGCAGCCGTCCTGTTCTGGGGACTCGGCGCATCCCTGGGCTTTCCCGTCGCCCTGTCCGCCGCCGGGGAGTCGGGCCCGGACCAGAACGCCCGTGTCAGCCTCGTGGCCACCATCGGCTACATCGCCTTCCTCGTGGGCCCGCCCGGCCTCGGGTTCCTCGGCGACCACTGGGGCCTGCGCCCGGCCATGCTGGTGGTCCTGGTCTTCGTCGCCTCGGCGGTCCTCCTGGCCCCGGCTGTCGACACACGCCGCCGACTCGCCCCGGCGACGGCCGCACCCCATGAGGACATCGAGCGCTTCCCGATTCCGTGAGACCGACGGGCCCGACGCGGGCGGGTGGCCCCGGCGGCAGACACATCCGGCGCGGTGCCACCCCCTGCGGTCGTGCACGAAGCGGCGCAGTGAGCAGGGAGCCCTGGCGGGACGTGCCTCGGCCCCCGGCGTCCCGCCGACTCGGGGCGCGCCGTCTCCTGAATTCGTGCACGGCGAGTCACCGTCGGGGCAGTGGGCGGCGGCGAACAACGTGGAGATCGCCTACACCCCGACCTGCCAGGGGTCACCGTGCTCCGGACAGGTGGGCCACGGTTCGCGCGCCGCCAGGTCACCACCGACCCGGTACCTCGGCGGACGATCCGCAGCAGCCGCTGCCCCTCGTCGCCATCGATCTGACGCACCCGCACGCGTTCAACCACTCGATCATTCTGAGCACCCTTTCCGGACTGTGGAGTGGGGAGTTCATCGTGAACGGCGACGTGCCACGATCCCGGAATGAACGAACTGACGATTCGTCCTCGCGTCGATGACCACATGCGGGGCTGCGTCCAGGCACTCGCCACGGTCCATGCGGCAGATCGCTATCCAGTGGATTGGCCTGTCGATCCCGAAGGTTGGCTGACTCCCCGAAGCATGCTCGATGCCTGGGTGGCCGTAGATGGCTCGGCTGTCCTGGGTCATCTGGTCCTCGCTCGTCCCGGGGAGGCGCTGGCTATCGCTGTCGGGCTGCCTTCGCAGCGTCTGGTGTCCGTGGCGCGGTTCTTCGTCAGTGCTGGTGCCCGCCGACGAGGGGTGGCCGCGAGGCTGCTGGACAAGGCGATCGAAGTAGCTGCAGCCGACGGACTCAGGCCCGTTCTGGAAGTCGAAGCCGGGGCAACCGCCGCCATCAACCTCTATGAGCGTGCCGGATGGCGCTACGTCGGCAGTTCCGCAGCTGACTGGATGACAGCCGACGGGCGCGTCGCGCAGATGCGTTCCTATGTTGCTCCCTCGGGCGACCAAACCTGATGAGACGGTCATGTGGTGGTGCTTCAGGCCACGGTCCGGTCGGCGCGCAGGTTCCAGGACGTGGCCGGTGTGCCTGGCGAAGACCTCGATGAGACTGCATGCTCGTGCCGCCCGACTCAGCAACCGGACGACAAGTCGCAACGAGGCGAACGTTGCCTGATACGGCACTAGGGCGCGTTTCAGAAGTGGATCAAGGTCATGCGATGATCACGTCTCATGGCTCGGGGAGATCTGGCAGATGCTCAGTGGGAGGTGCTGGAGCCGCTGCTGCCGAAGGGCATCAAGACCGGCCGACCGCCGGTTCACACCAAACGGCAGCTGATCAACGGCATACGGTTCCGCACCCGAACCGGCATACCGTGGCGGGACCTACCCGAACGCTACGGGCCGTGGGAGACGGTGTACGGCCTGTTCCGACGTTGGCAGCGGAACGGCGCCTGGCACCGCATCTTCGAGCAGCTTCAGGCCCGAGCCGACGCGAAGGGCCTGATCACCTGGGACGTCTCGGTGGACTCGACGATCGCCCGCGCTCACCAGCACGCGGCGGGTGCCCGAAAAAAGGGGATCTGCAGGTCGAGCCTCCCGGCGGCGTCTTCGCCGAGCCCGACGACCACGGGCTCGGCCGCTCCCGGGGAGGGCTGACCACCAAGCTGCACCTGGCGGTCGAGCAGGCCCAGAAGCCGATGTCGCTCGTGATCACGGCCGGGCAGCGAGGAGACTCTCCGCAATTCCAGGTCGTCCTGGGCCGCATCCGCGTGCCCCGGCTCGTACCGGGTCGCCCGCGCACCCGGCCGGACAAGGTCCGCGCTGACAAGGCATACGGCTCCCGTGCGAACCGCGCCTACCTTCGCCGACGCGGTATCGGCTGCACGATCCCGGAGAAGCACGACCAGATCGCCAACCGCAAGAAGCGCGGTTCCCGCGGCGGCCGCCCGCCAAAGTTCGACAAGGACGACTACAAAGAGCGCCACGCGGTGGAGTGCGGGATCAATCGCCTGAAGCGCCACCGCGCCGTGGCCACGAGGTACGACAAGCTCGCCGTCCGCTACGAGGCGACCGTTCTGGTCGCGGCCATCAACGAGTGGCTGTGACCAGCACTTTCGAAAGCCGCCTCAGACGAGGGACCAGCTCGGATGCGCCAACATAAACTCGCCGACCAGAAGTGGGAGTTCATGCCGATGCACTTGGACGTGATCCGACTCTATCCTCAGCGAACGCCCGGCGCGTAGGGGCGCCCAACGCTTGCCAGTATGTCTACGATTCCGCAACAGCTCCTTGGTGATCGAGAATGAGGTGTCATGCGAGGACAACCGACCCTGGTCCTGGTGCACAGCCCTCTGGTAGGGGCTTCGGTCTGGCAGCCGGTCGTGAGCGCACTGCGCGCGCAAGGACACGTGACGATTGCGCCCTCCTTGGCGGAGGTGTTCGCAGGTGCTGCACCGTACTATCCAAGCCTTGCTATAACCGTTGCGAACGAAATCGACCGGCACGGTGGTGGCGGCCGGATCGTGCTCGTAGGGCACAGCGGGGCCGGCGCCCTGATGCCCGCTGTCGTCGGCGCAACGACAGCGACGGTCGTCGGCACGATCCTCGTCGATGCCCTCCTACCCCACCCCGGCCGCAGCTGGTTCGACACAGTCCCAGCGGAAATGCGCGAGCAGTTGCGCGGGCTTGCCCGGGACGGGCTTCTGCTGCCCTGGAACGAGTGGTTCCCGCCGGGCACCGTCGAGGAGCTCCTGCCAGACCCGCACGTGCGCGCCCGCTTCTGCGGAGAGCTCCATCGCCTCCCCTTGGCCTACTTCGAGGAGATCGCCCCCGAACTTCCAGGCCCTGTTCCCTCGCACAGTGCCTACCTGCAACTGAGCGATGCGTACACGGCCGAAGCTCACCAGGCTGAGCAAGAAGGCTGGCGGGTCACGCGCCGCACCACACACCATCTGGCCATGCTCACCGAACCGCAAGAGATCAGCGCGACGCTTGGCAAACTGATCGACGGCCTCGCGCACTGACCAAGTCGATGTGCGGTTCACCGATCCCCGGCCAGACCGCCGACTTTGAAAACGGGCCCTAGTACCAAGGGCGGGCGTCATGCGTGGGCAGCGGACGCAGCTTCGGCCAGCGTTCGAGCAGGCGGCTGGCCAGGGCGGAGCTGAGGCGGCCGACGGCGTGCAGGTGATCGTGGTCGCGGGTCATGTCGGCGACCACGCCTAGGCGGTGGACGAGCCGCTCACGGGCGGAGACGTAGCCCCACTCGAAGTCCTCGGCGGGCACCCGAGCGAGCTGGTCGACCGTCCCGCGGTGGGCCCGCTCGACGAGCGCGTCGCCCTGGATCAGCCAGCCTGCACACGCGTCGGCGAGGTCACCCGGCACGTCCTTCCCGGTGAGGCCGTGCCAGGTGGTTCGGTAGACGTCCTCGACCTCCGTGAGCGGGGCCGCGGTGACCGACATGGCACACCAGCAGGTGGGGAAGCCGATGCGGAAGTAGGCGAGTTCGATCAGGCCGTTGCCGAGCGAGGCCCGCTCGAAGTCGACGAAGCGGACGCCGTCGGCGGTGCGCAGATCATTGCCGGGGCAGGGGTCGCCGTGCAGCAGCGCATGGTACGGGGTGGGGTCCAACCGCTCCAGGAGACCGGCGAGTTCATTGGGAACCGTGGACGGTACGGGCACGTCGAGCGCCCTGGCCAGGGTGAGGAAGGACTCCGCGTCGGTGGCCGTGGGCCCCGACCAGACCGGTAGTGCGCCCGCGTCGGCGGGCCCGGTCAGGGCGTGCAGCCGGGCGAGCGACTCGGCGTACCCCGGCATCCAGTCGTCCGTCTTGCCGAGGTCGTCCAAGTGCTCGAGGACCATCACCCGCGAGGGCAGGTCCGTGGCGAGCACCGCGGGGGCCACGGCAGGCCCGGAGGCCCGCCCCGCCAGGCGCAGCCCGGCGACCTCCCGCGCGAAGCGCGTGTTCGCGTCGGCGCCCGTGTCCCCGCCGTCGGTGATCTGCTTGACGATCACCAGCTGCCGGTCGGCCAGCCGCACCCGCCACACCCGTGACCGCGGACTGCTGTCCAGGAGTTTGGTCTGCTTGGGGGTGCCCACGGTGGAGAGCAGCGCCTCATTGAAAGGAACACGGTTCAGCATGCCGACGAGCGTAGCCGTAGCTTCGCACGCGCGAGCGAACGCCCTGGCCCCGCCGAAGTCTTCCTGGGGCGTGTCTTAGAAGTAGCGTCGTCCGCCCGAAGGGTGGGCAGGCGGGACTTCTAAAACACGCCCTAGTACTGCAACGGTGTTTGCTGTGACGGGTGGTCAGTCGGTGGGGCGTGGCCTCGTTGTTTGTAGTGGCTGGTTCGGGCTTGGTGTTGTCGTTTTCGGCGCCAGGTCGACCAGTGCAGGATGTGTTCGACGGGTGCGGGCCGTCGGTTGGTGAGGCGGTGGATCAGGCGTCTGATCTCGGCGAGGCTGAGGTGGATGAGCTGGGAGGATCCGTTTCTGCTTTCCCGGTGTCGAGCTGGCGGGCCCGCAGGACGGT